>JAUUZY010000005.1 GCA_030592015.1 Candidatus Peregrinibacteria bacterium
AAGCAAAACTACTGACCCACAACAAGATCAGCCTCAATTCCCTTCAGAAAGTCCTGAAGAGTCATTACCTCTTGCTCCTTAGTAGCATAGTCTCTGACTGCAACAGTCTTGTCTGCTACTTCCTTTTCACCAACTACAAGCATATAAGGTGATTTTTGCATTTCAGCATTTCTGATTTTCTTTCCAAGAGTTTCATTTGAAGCATCAATCTCAACTCTAATATCTTTAGCCTTCAGTTCCTTTGCAACTTTTTCCGCATAATCATTGAACTTCTCTGACACAGGAAGGATCTTTGCCTGCACAGGAGAGAGCCATAGTGGCAGTGCTCCGGCATAGTGTTCTATCAAAATAGCCATAAACCTCTCCAGAGATCCAAGAATAGCTCTGTGAATCACTATTGGAGTGTGAGATTTTCCATCCTTGCCTTCATATTCCAGCCCAAACCTCTCCGGCATCTGGAAATCAATCTGCACAGTCGCACATTGCCATTCTCTCTTAAGTGAATCCCTTATTTTGAAATCTATTTTTGGACCATAAAATGCTCCATCACCGGGATTTAGTTCATAGTCAATTTTTCCCTTCTTCAGCGCACTTGCTAAAGCCTTTTCTGCATTGTCCCATTGCTCATCTGTCCCCATAGCCTTCTCGGGTTTGGTAGACAGGACAACATCATATTCAAAATCAAAAACCTCTTTATAAACAAATTGCACAAAGTCGATACAAGCTAAAATTTCATCCTCAATCTGCTCAGGAGTCACAAAACAATGTGCATCATCCATACAGAACTTCCTAACTCTGGTCATTCCACCAAGCGCACCTCTGAGTTCATTCCTATGAAGCATCGCAAAATCAGCAATTCTCACAGGCAGATCTCTATAACTCTTCAAATGCATCTTGTACATGAGCATATGTGAAGGACAATTCATTGGCTTGAGTGAGGCTTCCTTTCCGTCCATATCCACTTGGAACATATTATCTTTATAATGCTCCCAGTGACCACTTGTTTCCCACAAACTTTTATCATAAACAAGAGGAGTAATAACTTCATCATATTCACGTTTCACATATTCCTTTCTCAAAAATTCAATTAACTTATTAAAAACTATTGTTCCTTTAGGCAAAAAGAACACAGATCCGGGAGAAATATCGTGGAATCGTATCAAATCAAGCTGCACACCAAGTTTTCTATGATCTCTTTTCTTTGCCTCAGCTAATTGTTTCAAATATGCATCCAGCTCTTCCCTTGTATGCCAACATGTTCCATAAATCCTCTGTAGCATCGGATTCTTTTCATCACCCTTCCAATACGCACCGGATATTTTCAAGAGCTTAAACGGCCCAATCTGACCTGTGTGTTCCACATGTTTACCCTCACAAAGATCAACAAACGCCGCTTTTCCATCACCATGCATCACATTCTCATAAAAACTGATTTCCTTACCATCCTTCGCAAATTCCTTCACCAATTCTGCCTTATATTTCTGTCCTGTCATCTCCAAAAACTCGAGAGCTTTATCCGCAGGTTCTTTCTTTTCAACAAATTTCTGATTTTGCTTAACAATCTGCTTCATTCTCTTTTCAAGTAGCGGCAAATCTTCGGGAATCAAAGTCCTCGGCAGGTCAAAATCATAATAAAACCCATCATCAATACATGGCCCTATAGCAAGTTTTGCCTCAGGGAACATATCTAAAACAGCCTGAGCCAATACATGTGAGCATGAATGACGCATCGCCTCCAAATCAACTTTTTCTTTATTTTTAGACATAGATTTTTATAAGTCAATTTACTACAATAAATTGGGCAAACAATAACATGAAACTTTCCTCGCTACAACTTGAAAACTTCCGTAATTACCGTAGTTACAGCTACAAATTTAATGACGAAAAAAACGTCACGATTTTACTTGGGCCAAACGGAAAAGGAAAAACAAATTTTCTAGAAGCAATATATGTGCTTTCTCTGGGTAAGTCCTTCAGATCCATCATGCACGGGGATATGATTGAATGGGAAATGGACTATATGCGATGCAAGGGAACGATTATACAGGATGATGAGGAGGTTGAACTGGAGGTTTTCTATTCAATTACTCCGCGCAAATCCAAAAATTTCAAAAAGAATGATGTTAATCTCAAAAATAGTGAGTATATGGGGAATCTTTTAACAGTTTTGTTTCATCCGGAAGACTTAAACATGCTTTATCTGAGTCCGTCCCTCAGAAGACGGTATATGAACATTCTTTTATCGCAGACTGACAGGAAATATCTCTACGCCCTTAGCAAATACAACAAAATTCTCAAGCAACGGAATGTGCTGCTTGGGGTGATTCGGGAGGCACGATTTGGCGGAAGAGATACAACAAAATTGAAGGAAGATCTTGATGCATGGGATACACAAATAGTGGAATTCGGAAGCCAGATAATAGCCAAGAGGATAGCTCTTGTAAAATTTCTCATCGCCAATCTGGAAAAGATATATCGCTCAATTTCATCCAAGAAAGAAACAATAGAACTGATATACGATAGTAAAATTGTGAAAAGGCAATTCCCAGCGGAAGAAGAAATAGCACAATTATACAGAGATGAGCTCTTCAATCGTATGGAAAGAGACACAAGATCAACAAAGACAAGTGCCGGGCCACACAGAGACGACTTAAAGTTCCTCATAGATGGCAAAGATATATCATCAGCCGCATCACGAGGGGAGTTCCGCACGCTATTATTGGCCATAAAAATAGCCGAAATAGAGTTTATAAAGGAAAAAACAGGCCGAAATCCAATATTGTTATTGGATGATGTATTCTCTGAATTAGACAGGAAACGGCAGGGGCATCTACTAAAATGTATAAAAAACTGTCAAACAATCATAACAACAACAGACCTAGAAAACCTTAAAGATGTGCAGGAGAAAGCCGAAACTATAACACTTGTCGAATTGGAATAAGTGTGTTATAATAACAAGAAAGGGAAAAACAAAAATAAAAAAATGGAAGGAATATATCAAATAATTGGGTCTGTCATTTTGGCGCTTGTGCCAGCGGTGATTTGGGGCTACATCTTCTACAAGAAAAACCCAAAAGACAAAGCCTTAACTGCACTAACATTTTTAGTGGGGGCAATGGCTGTATTTCCAATATTGCTATACAAACTCTCATGGACAGTTTTACCGTGGCTAAATGCTTTCAAGTTTGCAGATAACTACGCAGAGGACGTAATTGGCTTCACAAGTATGTTGGTGCTTCCTTTGAGTGTACTTATTACATTCATGCTTGTGGGGTTGATAGAAGAGGTCTCAAAGATGCTTTCAGTAAAGATGGTTGATGATGACAAGTTACAATGCATAGATGATTCTATCGAATTCTTTATAATTGCGGCTCTTGGATTCTCATTCACAGAAAACATCCTTTATTTCTACAATATATGGCTCACACATGGTGCGGGAGATCTACTTTTACCATTTATCTTTAGGTCATCATTTTCAAGTTTTGCACATATTTTATTCTCAGGAGTACTTGGCTACTACTACGGAATCGCACACTTCGCCAAGCCTATACTTCAGGAGGAGATTAAGAAAAACAGAAGACATTGGACAGTAATACTTCACAAAATTTTCAACCTGAGAAAAGTTAAACTGTTTCATCAGGAAAAGATATTTGAAGGCTTGCTTGTGGCAATAGGACTACATGCAATTTTCAATATTTTTCTAGAGATGAATCTAACCTTCCTAATAGCTCCATATCTGATAAGTGGATATATCGCTTTAAACTATTTATTCAAGAAAAAGGAAAACCACAAGAACTATAGAAAGCTCGCAAAGGGATACAGAACCCATCCAGAGCGAAAATCCGGCATATATTTTGTACGGAATCCATTATAGTAATACACCCACCCCCCTTGTCAAAGCAGTGAAACTATGCTAGCGTTCTTCTACTGTAGCAATTTAAGCTGTTTTAAGGCAAAAAACGCAAATGTCAAAGGATAAAATAATCGTAAAAGGGGCGAAAATCCACAACCTCCAAAACATAGATGTGGAGATTCCCCGGGATAAATTTACTGTAATTACAGGGTTGTCAGGCTCAGGAAAATCATCTTTAGCATTCGATACAATATACGCAGAGGGACAGAGAAGGTATGTGGAGAGTTTGTCCACCTATGCCAGAAATTTCCTGCAATTGATGGAAAAGCCGGACGTGGAATCTATTGAAGGACTTTCTCCTGCAATTTCAATTGATCAGAAATCAGCACCTAGAAACCCAAGGTCAACAGTAGGAACTGTGACTGAGATATATGACTATTTGAGGCTTCTATACGCGAAAGTGGGGACTCCTCATTGTCCAAAATGTGGAGAAACAATTGATAGACAGTCTGTACAGCAAATACTGGATGGTGTTGCTGCTTATA
This sequence comes from Candidatus Peregrinibacteria bacterium, assembly GCA_030592015.1. Taxonomy (GTDB): domain Bacteria; phylum Patescibacteriota; class Gracilibacteria; order UBA1369; family LOWO2-01-FULL-3; genus JAUUZY01. The sequence continues at coordinate 4,399 of JAUUZY010000005.1, forward strand.
AAAAAGGGAAAAAGATATTGATACTGGCACCAATCGTTAGGGGTAGAAAGGGACAGCACTTAAAGGCTTTTGAAAAAGTTAGAAAAGAAGGATTCGTGCGTGTAAGAGTTGATGGGGAAATATACCCGGTGACAGACATTCCCGAGTTAGATGAGAACAAAAGCCATGACGTAGAGATTGTAGTGGACCGCTTGGTTGTTAAGGATTTTAATAAAAAGACACAAAAACTATCGTCAGGGCAGGAAATAGATCTTCCAAACCCGGACAGGACTCGTTTAGCGGATTCTATTGAGACTACAATAAAGTTTGGAGAAGGACTCATGCTGGTCGTAGACAACGATACCGGAGAAACAGATGTGTTTTCCGAGCACTTTGCATGTACAAGTTGTAATATAAGTGTACCGGAAATCTCTCCAAGAAATTTTTCATTCAACAGTCCTCACGGGGCATGTCCTGAATGTCATGGATTGGGAACTAAGTTAGAAATAGACCCGGAATTGGTTTTGCCAAATAAAAAGCTAACACTGGGGGAAGGTGCGATCATGCCATGGTCCACAACAACTTCTCACCTTACTTGGTACAACAGAATACTTGAGAGTGTTGCAAAGGCTCACAAATTCTCAATGAGTGTCCCTATAAAAAATCTAGACGAAAAAGCTCTGGAGATAATTCTATATGGTGACAAAACTAGAAAATACAAAGTTGAAATGGGGCAGGGCGGAAAGGGATCGTTCACGGGGGATTACGAAACTAAGTTTGAGGGGGTGATTCCAAATCTTGAGCGAAGATTTCTTGAAACCGACTCTGATTATGTGAGAAAGAAAATAGAGAATTTCATGAGGGTATTGGAGTGTCCAAGTTGTAAAGGGCAGAGACTAAGAGCTGAGATTTTAGCTGTGAAGGTAGCTGATCATTCAATTATAGACCTTACAGAATTTTCAATAGTAAAGGCGATTGATTTCTTCACAAATCTAAAGCTAAGTGAGATGAAGATGGAAATTGCCAATCAGATTTTGCATGAGGTTAAAAATAGACTGCAATTTCTTGAAAATGTAGGACTTTCCTACCTAACCCTGAATAGGGCAGCTAATACATTGTCTGGTGGAGAAGCGCAGAGAATTCGTCTGGCAACACAGATAGGATCTCGTCTCTCAGGCGTTATTTACGTACTGGATGAGCCAAGTATCGGTTTGCATCAAAACGACAACGACAAGTTGATTAAAACGCTAATTTCATTAAGAGATATTGGAAATACAGTAATTGTAGTGGAACATGATACGGATACAATGATGGCTGCCGACTATATATTGGATATAGGACCCGGAGCTGGAAAGCATGGGGGGAAAATTGTAGCAAAAGGAACCCCTGAAGAAATAATCAAAGATAAGAATTCCGTAACCGGAAGATACTTGTCAGGAAAACAAAAAATTGAGATACCAACAGAACGAAGAAAGGGAAATGGGAAAAATCTATCAATAGCAGGAGCGGCAGAGCACAACCTAAAAGAAGTTTCTGTTGATTTTCCATTGGGAACCTTTATAGCGGTTACCGGAGTTTCCGGATCGGGAAAATCGACTCTCGTTAACGATATACTTGTTAGAAGGATATCAAAGGAACTTTATGGCTCAAAAGCGCTTCCTGGGAAGCATAAAGAGGTAAATGGAATGGAGCACCTTGATAAAATAATAAACATTAACCAGTCACCGATTGGTAGAACACCAAGATCAAATCCCGCAACATATACGGGAGTATTCACTGATATTAGAGATTTATTTGCACAAACACCTGAGGCAAAACTTAGGGGATACAAGGCGGGTAGGTTTAGTTTCAATGTGAAAGGTGGTAGGTGTGAGAAATGTTCAGGAGATGGAATAAAGAAAATAGAAATGCACTTCCTTCCGGACATCTACGTCCCATGTGAAGAGTGTAAAGGTAAAAGATATAATAATGAGGCCTTAGAAGTAAGATATAGAGGTAAAAATATATATGAAGTACTGGAAATGACGGTTGAGGAAGCTTTAGAGTTTTTTAAGGCGATTCCAAGCGTTAAAACCAAACTACAAACCTTATTTGAAGTAGGTCTAGGGTATATACACCTTGGACAACCTGCCACAACACTTTCAGGTGGTGAGGCGCAAAGAATAAAGTTAGCTACGGAGCTTTCTAAAAGATCTACTGGAAAAACACTATACGTACTTGATGAGCCAACAACAGGTTTGCATTTCGAGGATGTGAAGAAGCTTCTGGATGTATTGCAAAGATTAGTCGAGAAAGGAAATACAGTTCTTGTAATAGAACACAACCTGGACGTAATAAAGTCTGTGGATCATATAATCGATATGGGACCAGAGGGGGGTGACAAGGGTGGAGAGGCAATTGCAATTGGAACGCCTGAAGAAATAATACTGGAAAAGCACTCCTACACAGGTCAGTGGCTCAAGAAGATTTTGAGCTAAAGTTGGTCTAAGTTTAGTTAGTTATATTAAATCCTAAAGGGTTTTTTGTTATTTGCTATGACTCGCTAAAGTTTAACTAAGTTTAATAAACTTTAATAAAGTTGAATTAAATTGCTGTATAAAATCAAAATATGTATAGATTAAACGCCTAAAGTTTAACTAAGTTTAATTAACTTGTGAAAAAGTGTTGAAAATTAAAAAGTCTTGTGTTAGATTTACTCCTGCAAGACGTTTGAAAACGAGGTGGAGGGATTGAAAAGATCTATAGAACGTGGTAAAATTGAATGAGACTAGATAAAGTAGTCTAAAGTTTAATTTAATAAAGTAGAATGCTTGAAGAGAAGTTCTATACCACAGATCAGGTAGCAAAAATGCTACAAGTGCATCCCTTTACAATTCTGAAATTCATAAAGCAAGGAAAGCTGAATGGAATAAAGCTTGGAAGAGTTTATAGAATTAAAGAAGCAGATATCAAAATGTTCATTAATGAACGTTCTACTGCAAAACCTCGAACTTCAAAGAAGGAAGTACAAAAAGAAGAAAAAGTGCAAGAAGGAAGAAAGCCGTCAAACAAAGAAGGGGACGACCACTACTACATCATCTAAACACTGAAGATTAATGATTATACATTGCCTTTCCTGCGGGAAATCAGTATCAAGCAATTCGCACCGATGCCCATATTGCATCTCAGAAATATCAAGCTTAACGCTTGAAATGAACGGACTGGAAGATAAGGCAAGATTCAAAGAGAAATTGAGAGAACTCGTGTTTGGACTGGTACATAAATAAAAAACTAAATAAAAATCTCCAATACCCTAAGTTCGTTTGCCCACGAACTACAAAGATTCGCCCCTCGGGGAGGATCAAAAACCCTAGAAAAGCCCAAAAAGAACCTCAAAGCGAGGTTCTTTTTATATTTAAACTAGTTTCCTGAGCATTGCCTGTTATTCATTGTCTCAACGCAGCTATAAACTTTATTTATAGCTGGGAGTCCATCAACTATGGCACTGTTAAGATTGTCCAATTCGCTAACCATAGCTTCAACCGTAGCATCACTACCTTCTTTATACAAAGCCTCAAAGCGTGAGTTCATAATTTTCTGCATATTTTCTATTGTATCGTTGAATTCCTCGGATTCAATAGCACCCAAAAGCAAGCCATAGGTAGGTCCGGAACTTCCAAACTCAGGGCTATAATATGAAAGATCGTCATATATTTCCTGGTATCCGGTTGCTGCATCCTGATTGTTTATATTTAGCTGAACTAGGCCATCAAGGAATCCATCAAAGCTAGAATCGGGGAGTGATTCAACTAATTTTTCCACACGACCACCAACTCCTTTTTCAAGTTTTTCCCAGGCCGGCGCAACTCCACCGGCAGTCTTAATAAATTCATCCCATTTGTCTGAAACTGTCGACCATGAAGAGTTTTCGCAGAAAATATAGCTCTTTTTCTTGTCCTCGTATTTCAATTCCAACCTATTAAAGAAAACATCAAATTCTGTCTTTGCAAACTGTCCTGAATCCACATATCTCTCTTTCATGTCAGCATAAATCTTATTTCGAGAAGTAAATAGAGCCTCACCGTCCTCCCCAAATCTATATGTCAAAACATCGTAAGGAAGGTTAACAACAACAGAGCCATCAACAATATTTCTCACATAGTACAATTCCGCATTAATCTCGCTGTAAGCCCTTTTCATATTTGGAAGCTTCTGAGTGTTACAAGTCAAAAATGCATCTCTTATATACCTCTCTATTTTATCCTGCTGATTTATCAGTGAGATAATGTCATTTGCCTGACATTGGTTTTTGTAGAGTACGTCCTCCCAGATAGCGGTATACCCTTCAAGGCCATCACTCCAAATTATTGATCGTAGGAACAAAATAAAATCAACATTCCCCTTAGAAATGCAACGCCCAGCACTAAGATCCCCATCAACATTAGGATCTATATCAGAATTGTCTTGCGCACTTGCCTGCATAGGGGAGACCAGAAGCAGCAATAAAAGCCCTAAGGAAAGGATGATTTTCAAACGAGTTTTTAGTGATTTATTATGCATTTGGTTTGTTCTTTATTGCGTTACATTCATTATCAATTAGCTTGTACTGCCTGTTATAACCTTCAAAGAAAATTCTCATTTGTTTGATTTCAGGCAATGCAGTTTGATTAAATAGTTTTGTATTAGTTCCTTTATTTGATTCTTGTAGATTGGCAGCCTCAAGCAGCGCCTCGTTTCTAGCTTTATCCTGAACTCTAGAAACTTCATTAATTATCTCGGCTATGGTTGTTCCCTCAGGAGCTGTAGCCAAGAGGAAGTCAGTTTCGTAGTCCGTAGAGAATGTAGGTTGTATGCCAATTTGGAGATCAAGAAGCTCTGTATCACCTAAAAATGGTCTATATTTCTCCACAAAACTATTCCATTCCTCAAAAATATTCTTTCCAAGAATCAAATCATCATTAGGAGGAGTAGGAATAGGAGCAGCTATGGTAATAACCTGTAGATCAGGCATAACAAGGTCAAAGCCCCCCTTACACTTAGCGGACTCAAAAATATTCCCGGTAACCTTATTTGGGATAAGAGTATGATTAAGAGTTTTCTTCATAAATTCATTTGTCTTTTCAACTTCGCAAAGTATACAACTGTCTCCAGGGTTGAAGCTTGAAACAGTCTTCCGAATCAATTCAGTATCCAGACAAATTCCGATCTTCGCTGAGAATCCTGGACCGGCTACACCGGCTGCAGCACCGGCAGATTGTCCAATCAAAGAGTCGTAGGCATTTCCAAGACTTGAAAATCCGGAACTACCAAAGGTACTATCCGCAGCAGCAGATCCTTCAGCACCTCCCAACGCAGGACACCATGTGCTACCCCAGTCACCGACCGGAGCAGGGGAGACAGTTCCATCCGCAGCAACTATAGGCTGGGAAACTGATCGCGTCTCATCCGTAGCAGGCACTCCGTCGTTATCATCACCATCTTCTACTACAACAGGATCATCAGATTCATCCGCTTCGGCCTCTTTCAAAGCAATTTTATCGGCCTCATAACTATTTGCAGCTTCAGCAAAAGGATCATCAACAGCACAAACATCAGACTCTAATTTTTCTATATCTCCAATAGCATCAGCAAATTCACTAATTTCACTTCCAGCACTATCAATACGAATATCAGTCTCAACATTCCCTTCTTCATCCAGAGGCTGCCTCATGACGGCCACAGGGCCTTCATCAGCGGCATAGTCGGACCGTTCGACAATTGGATCAGTTGGGATATATGGAGAGCTTAGCTCGCCTCCAAAAGGCTTTCCGACAGTATTGGGAATAACCTCAACAAACAAAATCTCTTCAATAATTGAAAGATCATGCACAAGATCAAAACCGGAATCAAACAGATCACCGTTAGCAAAAATCTCACTAGGCGCAATAGCGGCATCTATTTCCTGCTGTAATTCAAAAGTTTCATGAAGGTCTTCAAAATCTTCCTGAAGATTGTTAAACAGAATAAATGCATTCTCCTGAGTCAGGTCTGCAGAGCGAATGTCAGGATTATTGAAAATCGGAGTAATACTGCCACCTACAACTCTCTCTGCCTCCATATTCGTAAGCCCATACTTCTGCGCAACAAGATCAAGTGCATCATTTTCCGGAGCCACAAGAAGCTTCCCGTAAACCAACTGGTATAAATCTGTACCTTGCTTTGAAGGAGTGAAAATATCAGTCCATTCAAACAAATTTCCATTGGCAACGATTTCATCCCAAGTACTTGTCGGATCTTCATCGTTCTCACCATAGGCAACAAGATTTACATCCGCAGCAATCAGCATATAGCTTGCAGCTACTCCGGCAAATACTCCTATAATGATTGGCAAAAATCTTTTCATATTATTCACAATTGACTGTAGTTGCATCGATAAATTTCTCAGGAAGTCTCATGGATTCCCGACGAACATCTTTCAAGGCAAGTTTATATTTAACTAAATTATTTATAATTATTTCATATTTCTTATGCATGGGATAAGCCATCCTAAACTCATCATATGCAGCAATAGTGGCCTCCATCACACGCTTTGCTTCATCTATTTCAGCGACAACTTCTGCATCTATTCTAGTACTTCCCAGCAAAACCTCTGAGATCGTAATTGCATCCTTTGAAATTACCGTCAAATCATTCCTCGCTATCTCCAGAGTCTTCAAATAATCTATGTAAATTTCCAGAGCATCCATAGACACACAGTAGGTACTCACGTTTTCCGGCGTACATTGCTCTTTTGTATCAGGGGCAAGAAAGTCAGGGTTACTATAGAAGCTAGGTTCCTCCAGCATATCAACCAATAGTTCCAGCTTGTCATTAAAGAAGTCATTCATTGTTGAATGATAAGTAGTTTTTATATTGTAAAAACCTGCCGTAGGACCATCGAATTCATAGTCACTCAACGCATAAATCGTATAGCTGGAGTAGCAAAGTACCAAAGTGGCAATTGCGATGAGAAAGCTGGTTGTTAGGTTTCTAAAAAATTTCATAAACTATTGAACACAGTTTTTAACAAATTGGGGCAGTCTATTATTGAACGATGCAAAATGCGAAAACATATATGCGATTTGTAGATTCAAATCACTGAGTCGATTATTTATAACTCTACTTTTTTCCACAAAAATAGTTGCACGTTTCTGAGCACTGGTATTTCGTATATGGTCAATCATCAATTCCTTCTTCACTTCTATATAGGTCTGAGTAAGTTGGGCACACTCACTAATTGTAGTGAATTGTTGCGCCAACCCTTCACCTCCAATATCGGGAGTAACCAGCAAAAAAGTATCTTCGATAAGTGTTTTGTATTCTCTGAATTTAGCGATGGCAATATTTGTAAGGGAAGTATTTGAACTCTTATTATTAAAGTTTTCCTCTAAAAATTTGAAAAATAATTTAGTGTAATCATCATAAATTCTCGGCAATATGATTTTGCAATTTGTAGGATTAGCCACAAGATCCTCAACATTCTTTTGAATTACAGGCTTCAGAGCTATCTCTAGATCTATATAAGTCGATGGCTCATTTGCAGCATAGACAAGTCCCACGTTGGACAATATTAGGATCAAAATTGAGGCCAGTATTTTTTTCATAATTATTTTTTTACAGTTTCAATAGTAACTTCATTACTCTTGGAGAACCAATGTTTCTCATCTTCAGTAGAAATTACACTGAAGAATATGTCTCCCGGAATTATATCAGCTCCATGCAAGATGCTTGCAGTACATGGGCAGGTATTGCATTCAGGTGGTACGACATAAACACCACTTTCACCTTCCTGATAAACACCACCATCACTGAAATCATCACTTCCATCCAAAGGATCGGTCAAATTCTTATGAACTTCATCCCCGTCATTAACCCCACCACCATCGGTATCGGCAACTGCAGGATTAGTTCCGTAGAGATTTATTTCTTCAGAGTCGGACAATCCATCGAAGTCTCTATCAGGTGGATCATCAGATGCATCCAGAGGATCAGTTCCATTCCTAACTTCATCCCCATCGTTAACCCCACCACCATCGGTATCGGCAATTTCAGGATCAGTTCCATACAGATTCGTTTCCTCAGAGTCGGTCAATCCATCGTCATCAATATCGGATGGATCATCATATGCATCCAACGGGTTAGTCCCCAGATCAAGCTCGTCGCCATCATTTGTTCCTCCCTTATCACTGTCAGCATCAGTTGGATCAAGACCATATGAGCATTCATCTGTATTGCTCACACCATCGAAATCCACATCTAAATCAGGATTTTGAATATCATATTTCTCCTCACAGAAATCAGACATGCCATCATTGTCATCATCAATCTCAAAACAATTATAAGCTTCAAGAACTCTGGTCACCATTGTTACAAGCTCTGCTCGAGTCATCTCCTGTTCAGGATTGGCAGCTTCCTCAGTTGTGATAATAAAATTATTCTGCAAAACAGCATTTCCAGTCATATAAGGAGTCAGGTTCTGTCCTGCAAGCATGAACGGATCATACCAAGGATCTCCAACATTTAGTCCCTCAAGATTAAGCACACCCTTCAGTTCAAGAGCTTCCAATATGATCTTCACAGACTCGGCCCTTGTAATAGTGTTTTCAGGCTTGAAAGGGGATTTGCCAGTAGCATTGTCTATCTCACCCTGATAACCATGAATAAGACCAAGTAATGAGGCCTCCTTCACAAATGGGTAGTACCAAACAAGGTCAGACTCACTATATTGAATATCATTGAATTCAGTCCCAAGCTCATAAGATTCAGGTCTAGGAATAATACAAAGCATCTTTAGCAGAGTTTTTACAAATTCAGCCCTATTCACCAACTCCTGCGGATTAAATATAATTCCATCCTCGCTCTCCCGCCCTTCAATAATATCTTTTTTCTGTAACTCTTTGAGAATAGCAGCCAATTCATCATCAACATCAATAAATTCTTTCTTGCTCAAACTAGTCTTCACAAAATCGGAAGATGGAGGAATATGCGCCTGAGCAAACGGCACATCATTCGGTCCAACTATCTTAACTCTTCTTTTTCCACTAATAACAGAGACATAAATCTCCGCCACAACTTTTCCATTATATATAAGTTCATAAATCAACGGATCAGCCGTATGATCATTCGCCTTTTTTATTAGTTCAACCCCATCAGCAAGGAAAATAACATTTCCAGCACTATCAACAATAGCGATCTGCTTCCCTTCAATCACATCCATCAAAGCGGCAGCACCCGGATAATCCGGATCATCAGCTGCAAATTTCACAAAGCTATATCTATCTGTAATATTTTCATCACTCACATGCACACCAGTCGCCAATTCAAATATATTGTCCTCAAAATCAACTTCTTCCAGCACAACTACATCGGTATTCTGATCTGCAACCACGTGAATAGTCGCATAAACAGTGCCATTCGCATCCACGATCTCAATTCTGGTTACAGTCCCGGGAGGATTGGCTTCCTCAACATTTATAAAGTATCCATCCATCAAATTTTCAACATTAGCTGTGTCAGGGTGAATTTCCGCAATTATTTCTCCGGCAGAATTCTCAACCAAGAGCATATCTCTCACAGAAAGATCATTAACCGTATAAACACCGGTTTCATCACTAAGATATTTTCCGTTCTCATCACTGGTCATAGTCTCAATCTTTTGGTTTTTCTCTACAGCCTTCAGATCACCGGCCACAACTCTATAAATAAGCCTTTTCCTCATAAGCGTAACAGGCATATTAGGCAGAGTTTCACCTGTGGCAATTGAAGTTCTAGCAAGAGTTTCGTCCAATGTGATATTAGGAGCGGAAACATTCACCTTAATCTCCTGAGCCGAACTATTTCCAGACTGATCCACCACATGTAACAAGAATTTATGCTGACCAATATCTCCCTCATATTCGAATGGTCCAACTCTGAATCTTGGGTTGCTCCTATCATTTATAGCTATGCCATCACCATCTTCATCATAGGCGTAATTAATATCACTATAGAAAAATTGTCTCAGTTCTGTAGCTCTCTTTCCGTCCGGATCATAAGGTAAAGTCTCAAGATAGTAGGCAACTATTTCACCTGAACTATCAAAAGAATTACTCGCATCAATTTCCAGCTCCGTGAAAAGCGGAATATCATATTCAATCTGACTTACAGCAGGGAATGGGCTGTCATTATCAGAACAGGACTGCGGAGCAATCACATTAGTAAATGAAGGAAGAGATTTCTCTCCATCAGCATTGATCGCATATATTTTTGGATAATAATTTCCATTTTCCAGCTCGATTGAAATACTTGGATTATTTGGGTCAGCCAGTTCAAGTACAAATGCATTCGGGAATTCTGCATCAGGATCAGCCACAGCCACATACCTCGCAACTGCAGTATTTTCATTTCCATCAGGAGTGCTGCCAATAAACACTTCATAGGCAACTGCATCCTTTTTTGCAATCCAGCTAATATCAACTTTTTTGTGATTCTCAGAAGGTGAGATAACACCCTGCACACTCGCACCTCCATCCACAACATAGTCGCTCACAGAGTTATTACCAAAGCCACCAGAAATCCCTCCAATCAGATTTCCCTTTGGATAATCCACCTCATTAGTATGATTTTCTTTCAGATAAACATCTCCACCCATGGAGAAGATAATATCGAAATCACTATCACCATCAACATCATTGAACAAAGTATGTATTTCATTTTCCAATTCACTCGTATAGTTCAACACATTTTCACTTCCATTCCCGACTGCAACAAAGAATCCTATCGGAACAGGAACAGTAGCAGCTTCATCTGACTCCAGGTAATCATCAACATCAAAATCTATATTTGCAGCAAGCAGATTACTCGTATCAAGATCGCTCACGCCACTCACATCTCTGAGTCTCTCTTCTACAGCCTCACCAAAGAAACTGGATTCAACAGTTGTCTCGGTAGATACAGGTTCATACATCTTACTTGTAGAAAGAGCGACAATCTGTCTCACACTCTGATCATTGTCGACAAGAATCCTGCCAAATTCATTATAATCCTCGATCTCACCAAGTACTGTATTAGATTCATCCAAGCCCTTTGTATACGCAATTAGGGAGTCGCGAAGCTCGGCCATATGCCTCATCTCAGGAGTATCAGGAAGATCCTGAAGCAGTATATCCGCCTCAACTTCGGCAAGAGTTCTGTTTAGTATAGGATCTGAAGGATCCAAATATTCTTGAGTCGCAGTCAGATAATATGTATCGGGATAATCAATCTGCTCCATATTATCCACATAGTCATTCAAGCTTTGATTAATGTTATTGAAATATCCTTCCACCTTAGCTATCTCAGGAGGAAGATAAGCACCGGCATCACCACTAATATCAGCACCGACTTCTTCAGCAGCATCCTCAATAGGTGAAGTAATAGGATCAACAACTCCTTCAAGCAAAGGCACAGCAACATCAATAGCGGTTTCAGTAGCTTTCTTAAATGCAGTATCTACGGCATCATCCAGAACCTTCTGCCATGATTTCCCGCTAACTGTATTTACATTTTCAACCAAATCCATAACTTTCTCATTAAACTTATCGGCCCCATTTTTTAGAATCACATATATAAAGTCAGTCTCGATCCCCATATCCAATTTTGTAGTTATCTTAATCTGTTCAACATAATCGTATTGAATTTCAGGCATCTGAACTCCAAGGTTTTTGATAAGAGGCAAGACAACCTGCACACTCGGCTGAGTCAAAGTCTCGATTTCAGTTGCAAGCCCCCATTCAGGAACAGGAATAAGTCCTTTCTTCAGTAGACAGAGGACGGCAAATATAGGCTTTAGATTGACAATAAGATCTCCAATAACATCAGGTAGTTGTGGGATCTTTGGCGGTCGAGGAAGGTCCGGCAATTGCGGTAATGGCAAAGGCGGAAGATCCGGAAGATCAGGCAGAGTGAAGGTAGGGAAGTCCAGCCAGTCAGGAAGATCAAATCCCGGAACTACTAATCGTAGCTCAGGAGATATCTCGGGAAGTGTAATAGTTGGTAGATCAGGAAGCCTTATCGGCTCAGGTTTGAACACAAGATCAGGCCAAACAATTTTTATACCGGCTTTTACCTGGGAAATATCAAAAACGATATCCGGCCACTTTGGCATAGGGATAATAGGGGGATCCGGAATAGCCGCAAAGAAACTCAAAAGTATTCCAAGCTTGCTAAATCTGTCATTTTTACACTGGTCACAATTCACTTGATAATCAACAATCAGATCGAGCAACAATTTCCAGTCTCTGATAGTTCGGATAACATCCTCAATCGCTCTCATCCATGACTCTATAGTTTTCTGCTGTCTGCTAATGTATCCACCTGTGTAATTCATTATCGCATCCATATAACAAATCAACTGAGTCGCATACTTTGCCTCAAGGTTCCTCCAAGTCAAAATATCTTTCGGTAGCCTTGAAATCTGGTCAATTTTGTCCATAGCCGCTCGCACAGACTTGATCAACTCTGTCATATCGAGAGTCACAGCATCACAAAGAGTTCTTCTCTCTTCACTTATATTACATGTCCAATAATCTTCTATTTTCTGAATCTGCTCTTGTTCATATTCAATCCAAAGTACCGCTTGTCTCTTCCATTTTTCAACTTCAGCTTGAGAAATAGCCGGTACTCTTATAAACACCTCTTTTCCTTCAATCTGGAACAAAGGCATACTGTTTACAGCCCTCAAAAAGTCATGAACGGAAAGGAATCCACCTCGATTTTTATCGAAGTTCTTGAGCGAAACAGCATGATCAGAAATTAAGCTATTCACATCAGGATAGATGAAATATAAGTCAGGTAAATCCAGTAATTTATTGAATATTTCATCGGTTTGATTATCCAGCCAGTTAGTAATCACACTTGGGAATCCGGGAATTCTGATATTCACAGCGCTGGAATACGATAGGGGAGAATCAGGATCAGAATAATTGCTACTTGTATTGATAGCATCGGATCCGGCTGAATTTTCTCCATCAGATACAATAGTCGACATTCCCACGTCAGGATTTGAGTTAGAACTCTTCGCTTTTGCCACGGCATCATTGACCGGACCGAGAAGGTCAGGACATACACCTGCAGCCTGTACCGGCACTGCAGCAGCATAACAAGGTGACATGTGTCCAATGTTTGGACCGGCACATATGGCAGTCCCAAGCCCACCTGTCAGAGTAGGGGAGATATACCACCTTACACTAGAAGTTAAATTTGAAGGGTAAAAAGGCATAACATACGGAGGATTCGGAGTTCCAATTGCAATCGCTGCAATCCCGGGAATCGGTCCATCCGGAGCAAGGAAAGCTCTATTGTACGGAATCGGCAAACATCCTCCACCGGAACATCTCAGTAAGGTACTTACATTCTTGATCCCGTTGGCAATCGACTCAGAAAGATCTTGGTACTCCCCCAATGCATCATCCCAAGAATCAACACTACCGTCATAATCGCTATCAGCGTTTTGTGAAGCCATTAACGCACTCATTCTATCTTGGAATTCTTCTGAGTTAGGATCCACATCATCAAAATCAGTCGGATTAATCCCTCCTGTTCTTTCAGCCTGCTCATCAAACAATTCCTCCAGAGTAGGCTCAGAGCTAACCCTGTTTTCCAGATAATTTACCCTTCCATTGGAAACTCCAATGGAATATTCATAAATCAACTCTGCACTTGGATTTATTTCAGGCCTTATCTGAAGATCCAGATAAGGATCATTGTTGTATGAATGTCCCAAAGCACTAAGGGGATAGTTTGCAAAATCATTACCAATATCAAAGTTCACCTTTGGCATCCGGTCAACGCTGGCAGAATAAGAAATGGTCCTCTTGCCTCCGGCAGGGACAGTAATACCGGTGATTACAAGTGAACGAGCACTCATCCCGGTTTCAGCCCACTCTAGCTCATCTCTGCAGCCACTATCCATGCATTGCAAAGTATCTTCCAAAAGAGTCATGGAAGGAGGACTAACATCAGAGAGCATCATATTCACAATATTAGAGCCACCATTGTTATTCAAAGTAATAATATATTTTACCCTGTCATCCAATGCGATCACTTCTCCATTCACATCAACAGAACTCTTTGTAGATCTTGAAAATCTCACATCCTGCTTAATGTTTATGAAGTCGTAGTTTTTCGGATAAGTCTGTTCAGGGATATCTCCAGTAGCAATATTTTCATTATTTAAAAGGGAATTCTGCAAATCAGTAACTGCATTTGCATAGCCTTCTACCTCCGCATTACCAACAGGAGGGTCATCACTAGGGAGTGTGAATTGAATAAACTTTCCTGAGTTGTCTTCCACAGTATCAGTATGCTCGACATCAGAATATTCAGGGATAGTAGAGGAAAGTTGCTCCATTCCAGGATAATTAACAAAAATTGTACTCGAAATATCTACTTCAGGATCAAGCTGGAATCCAAAATTCCAAGAATTCCCATGGTTAGTATCGAGCCCGATACAACTATCTCCATCAACTTTGTTATAGAAAATTCGAACGTTCCCAGCCGAATCACTAGTCACCAGATCCTCACACCCATCCGCATTCATATCTCCGGACTTCATTTCATAAGCCTTCCCGTTAATAGCCAACTCTAGAGATTCCTTTTCAAAACTTCCACCTTGATTTATAAACTGACTCATACAAACTTCATCTACATTGCAACTTTCTTTAGTTCCAACTATCAGGTCATCAAATCCATCATTATTCAGATCAATTTTAGTGGCGGAGAATATTCCATTAGACATTTTTAGAATATATCCCTTGTCCCTAAATCTCTTATTACTAATCTCATTCTCAAGTAGTCTCACAAGCCCATCTTCATATAGAAGCAAGAGGTCGTCGCTACCATCACCGTTATAATCAAACTCAATCAACTGTTGTATGGTCTGTTCACCATTAAAGATTGGCTTGCCGATATCTTTTGTATAGCCGGTAAGACCACTCACCAGACCAACCATTCCATCCAATTTTAGACGTATCATAGGATCTCCATAAATGACACCAATCTCTGAAGCATATGGAATATGAGATTCTCCAACAGAATTTCCAGCAGAAAAGAAAAGCATATGTTTATTGTCTCCTTCAAATCCCAAACCTGAATTACTACCTACATCCTCCAGCGAAGTTTGACCAAAGCCGGGAGCACGACCGGCATCAAGACTTGAATTCTTATCAATCAGGTAAACACCATTTGGATTGTCGCTAGAAGTTCTGGAGAAAGCACTATTAAAGTCAAAATTGTCAGCGGCAGTATTTAATTTTACATAAATACCAGGGAAGAAGCTTGTAGCTTCATCTGCGAAAGGAATTATCTGAACAGCATTTTCAAAACTCTGTTTAAAAGTTATAAGAGTCAAGATTTCACCACGATCATATATTGCAAAGGCAAGATCATTACTCTCAAGACCATCGATATCCTGCTGTGGGACTCTCATTTCAAGGGATTCATTATTTAGAGTGATTCTTCCAAAGCTATCCACTTTCAGCATCACAGTGCCATTATTTTCAACAAAAACCGCATCGTTTCTCTCAACAAATTCAATATTACTATCGCTAAAAGATATTCTCTCAACATATATTCCATCCTCATCTTCGATTTTTTCTTCCTCCTCAAGCAATACAAGGTCTGTGCCATCACTTGGAACCATAAACATGGAGGCAAGTTCATCACCAAAAACACTATCGTCAAAAATCACTTTTTGATACGGGAACGAATCGGTGGATTGAATAACCTGCATACCAACCGTTTCAGACAAAAGATCAATCTTTCCAAAACCATCCACTCCAATGAGCAGCTTGTCCCCCTCAGCAGATGCTGTGATTGATGAGACAGCCTGAGAGTCACCTGCATGAAGGAAGGTTTCAGCCAGATTATTCTCATCAAACATATTTCCAAAGGCACCACCAAGCAAAGAAACATAAAGAGCCCGTGGAGCAAATCCTTCAACATCATCACTATCAAGACGCTTCCTGACATCCAAACTTATCTTGTCACGCATGATCCAATCAGACTCCGCAACAAGATTGAGTTTTCCACTTATGCCGGATCCCTTAATTGTAGTGGTGGCAATTCCATTGAGAGGGAGCGCAGTCCTAGCTCCGGTAAATTCAATAAAGTCCTCAGTGGCAGTTGTCGGGAGAAAGCTAATTAGAGTTTCATTATCAGCAACAACCAGATTTCCATATCTATCCAAGATCCTAGCCTCAAGCTGTACATCTCCACCACTAGAGAAAACAATATCCTCAGAAGCGCTAAGTTCTATCCTATGAGGCTCGCCAGGCTCAATTTTTATAGTAACGCTATCAGTAGTAAAGCCAGGGACATCCACAACTATCTCAGCATCACCTGCAAGATTGTTAGGAATAAACACGGCATTTATTTCAGGCAAGGTCCCATCAACCATCTTTTTCTCCAGTTTTTGAATTGTCTGACCTGATTTTCCCAAAAATCCACCAAGGTTTGGATTAATATTTTCAATCACTATATCCCCACTATATTTATCAACTCTCACTCCATGACTCATAAGATCAGCCCTAATCATTATTGACGAATCAGAACCTGGAATAAGATTTATATCTAAATTTACCTCATCAAGAATATCGAATGTTTCCTGTGCCACTACATAATCCCTAAAGTCTATTTTGCTCGTATCGTTCCCAGCCTCACTCAGCAAAGTCTCCAATTCATAATCCAGAAGCACAGCAAAGAGCTCAAGATTTTCAATAATATCATCTTCAGAAAACAAAACAGTATCAGCAGTACCGGCAAAAGTACCAAGTTGAGTTCCAATCAGAGCGGCATTTATATCGGAGATTTGATCAAGATGCGCACCTTCTTCCACAAACAAAGCAATTTGTGCAAAAGTATTATCCGCAACATTTCCAAATTCATCCTTCACAATAAGCTTCAAGTCTGTCTTCGATTGCTCATTGGCAACAAGCACAAGGGAGTCTGCCTTTATCTCTATTTGGCTAGGCTCACCTGCGACAAGGCTCAGTTCACGATCTAATACCGGATAAGGCTCACCCACAACCACAGCCCTTAGAGCAAAATCTCCACTTACAGTTCCGGCCCTCAAATAAACAGTAGCCACACCATTCTCACTCTGAACAACCTGACCATTCTCAAAAACAACAATATCTTCCACATCCGAAATTACAGAGAATTCAACCTGATGAGTTCTACTGTTATCAAATTCTCCCAGATCGTCAAAGAGATGAACATTAATCATCATAAGAGATTGACCATCAGCAACCATTTCAATATTCGCCTCAAGTTCATATATGCTATCCGGATTTTTCTCAGCATCTATAAAAGGATTTTCACTATCAGGAATAAGAGCCAACATACTGTCAGAGAAAAGTTCAGCAACCGGCCTAGTTCGACCTATTGATTGTACAGTTGAGTCCAAAAAGTTTTTCTGGTAATCCTTCCATTGATAATACCTTAGCCAGTTATCCGGAGCTACAGTCTCAACATGCGCATCTTCTTCCTCAGTTACTTCTTCCACGATATCCTCAACAATTATTTCTTCTTCAACCGGCTCTTCAAGCACATCCTCAGTTGTTTCATCCAATTCAACAAGCTCTGAGAGAAGTATTATTATATTTCCATCTTCATCATATTCGACAGCATCACTGCCATCAGTAGCCCCACCACCATCAGTAGCCCTACTACCGTCAGCAATCTCACCACCACCATCGACAACATCGCCACCATCAACAACCCCGCTACCATCAGCAACATCGCCACTACCATCGGCAACCTCACCACCACCATCAACAACCTCACCACCATCATCAACATCGCCACCACCATCAACAACACCGCTACCATCAACAACTCCATCACCATCAACAACCCCACCACCATCAACAACATCGCCACCACCATCAACAACACCGCTACCATCAACAACACCGCTACCATCAACAACTCCATCACCATCAACAACCCCACCACCATCAACAACCCCACCACCATCGACAACTCCACTACCATCGACAACACCGTCACCAGCATCAGCAACCCCCAGAACATCTTCAGGCGATACATCACTATCTTTAGTAGCAAGATACTCAGCATAAGGATCAAACCCTAATTCATCGTCAGCAACTAATTTATTTATTTTCTCCAAATCATCCTCGTCCAGACCGGCTTCATAAACAGTGAAACTCAAAATCTCCATTTTTCTATTGCTGCTAAGAACCTTCACGTTGTTCGATTCAAGCCCGGACTCACTGCCCAGGTAAAGAGTAACCTCTCCGGATTTGTTCGTAGAATTCAAACTAAAACTAGCCTCACCTCCAACAAAAGTTTTTTGATTCGTATCAATAAATACCAAAACAGGATCATCTTCATCCTGATCAATGGTCAAAGTTAATGCTTCAGTGTTTCCAGTGTGACCTACCAAATTTCCGTTTTCATCAATACCTTTTACACTAACTTTAACGGTATCTACACCGTCAGCGGAAAGAATAGGCTTATCAACAGTCAGCTCAAGTTTAGAAACAGGCAGAGCAGTAATAACTTCAGTATCTTCGGAAAAATCATCCTCAGCAAAAAGTTGGGACGCACCGCAAGACTCCTCAAACTCAAGCCCATCATCCCAGACAGTTATAAACAAAGGCAGTGCAATAAGTGCCTCGATAAATTCCTGGGTTTCCGTCATGAAATCTCGCAACGGAACAAAATCATCATCGTTTTCATCAGGACTAAGTCCCTGGTCCCGCGTTTCTACACCGGAACCTTCACCATCCGCAGAAACATAAATACTCAAAGGATCAAAACTGGCATCCGTTTCCTCAGGAATGTCTTTGTTGAAATTCATATCGAAATAATCCTTTTCACCATCCAGCACCAGGTACGCAGACTCATAACCGTTTTTCACGCTGTAGCCTGGAGGGGCAGGTCGCATAGTTGAATCAACAACAAAGGAAGTTTCATCCGGAGCAGGATTCAGATATTTCCTTAGAACATAATCATGCTTATCATCGATATTTAAATTCAGCCATCCAATAGCATCATGTAATTTTAGTGTAGAAGCAGTCTCAAGATTAAAGCCACTAATAGGAACATCAACTTGAGATCTGGTAATTATAGAAAAATAATTATTAATAATTTCATCACGAATATCTCTATAGTCACCTGGACGAACATCAGGATTTGGAATCGTATGACTTCCTGGCATCAAAGCTATACGCCAAGCAAGAGCATCCAGATCTGCCTCCAATTGCGACAAATTCTCAACTCTAAATGAATTTGGGAAAATAACTTTTTCAGTATTACCCGGATAATAGTGCGGAGTGGTTCGAAGACTGCCAACGATAGCTTGAACATCAATAGAGTCATTTATAGGGCGAGGATCGGGATAGTCCATAGGGTGTTCAGGATCAGACGTCGGTGGCAACGGCTGTGCCTGGAAGGCTAGGTATCTAGGACTATCAATAGGCAAACTAAACGAAGCCATCGATTTTATCTGCTGAGAAATTGTATAGTCGGTCGGTTCATTATGATAAACAAGACTGGAGATATCTTTGTAGAGATCAGGTTCAACCTTCAAAGTGATATCGGAATCAAAAGAAGTTAATTGATGTGGAATAGTATAAGTAGATTCATGGGACAAAAGTTTTCTGGCAATCTCATCCATATTTTGACTTGGAATTCCATATTGAATATCGGCCTCATCAAAGTCATACCATTTTGTTTCATAGACTCCATCCTCATTTGTGTCACGCCATTCATAGTCCACGATCCCATTAGCATTGTTGTCTATTCCATCAAAAAGTCCATAACGATCAGAAAACTCCTTCAAGCTAACAAGCTCACCATCACTAGCATTTAGAACAACATCACTAGCATTGTATTCATCCAAACTGAGCCAAACATCCTCAATGTCAGGAGAAACATCAGCATCAGCTGCATTCGGAACAGGCTGAGTAATAAACTTTCCAACAGCTTTCAGATATCGCCCATACAAATCAATTGAAATATTGTATCCCTCAAAATCAACATCGACAAGGGGACCAAAATCAAACTCGCTAGGCGGATTCAGCGGGTAGTCATAGTAATTCGAATCACTGGCAAGGCTTCCAACAGAAGGAAGACCCGAGTAGCAAGAATCAAAATAAACATCATCAATATCTTCATAGCTATACTCATCCGGGAATTGGAAAAGATCCATATGGTCATCGTAGTCAGCAGGGTTAGACGAATTCTGATTGCCTTCCTTTTTTACATTTTCAGGAAATTTTAATTGGAACTCATCTTCACCGGGAATCTCTACCTTCAAAGGTGCAACACTTCCAGCAGGGTCGGCTATAGGCATAGAAGCAAGCTTTGGGAAACAGCGATCACTATTTTTCCCAGCAGAATTTTGAGAACAACCGGCATAACTGTCATAGCCCTTATTCCCATATCCTCCACGCTCACTACCGGCTTGACGCATATCATTGATAGTGAAAATCGCACCATCACTACCGGACCTAAAGCTAAAGAAACGATCATCCTGAAAGTCAAATCCTTCAGGATATCCAATATCTGAGAGAAGAATAAATACTCTAGGTGCATTATTCATAAATCCGGAACCAATTGCTCCTTCGGCAGAAGTTAGTCCACTCTTATTCAAAGTAAAACTAAAGTTATCTTCCATCAGCTCTCCATCCCTATAGAATTCAATTCCAATATTGGCTTTGGTAGAATTTATATCTCCATTTTCCAAAGCTGCCATTTTTGATTCACCTACAGGAACACCAAACATTGGACCTTCAGCATCCATACTTACTTCATAGGCAAGATCGGGAATACTGCTCAATTGATCGTTGTTAACCGCAGATATAAACCTCTGAACATCTCTATATGACCTTTCAATCGCCTGATCAAACGACCATCGATAATCAATCGTTCTATTATTTACACGCACAATCAGGTCACCCTCTTGCAATATTCCCTCAAGTGGATTGCTATAATTAGCATAAAGATGATTATGGGTAAAAGCCGGAACTCCACGATTAAGATCATTTTCAATATAAGCACCGGGAACAGACAGACCTGTAAGCTCATGAGCCTCACTTGCAGAAATTACTCGGGTATTCACTCCGCTAGTATGCACAGGCATAGAAGTGGAAATGTTATCAGTCCTAAGGGCACGAGTAAGAATAGAATACTCACCATCAACCGCAATTGGGTTGAAATCAAGATTTTCATCGAAATATTCAGACTTGGTCGAACCAAGGAACACACTACATTGCTTTGGATTTTCCAGAAGCTCAGCATCAATTCCGTTTATGTAGAATTTCCCATTAGCCTCATTAAGATAATGGAATCTATAGTCAGTCTGGAACACAAGAGGAATAGGGGAGATGTCATCAGACGCAAAATTAATGACAAAATCATCACTATCTCCAAAGTATCCGGATATCCTGGAAGACTCCAAAATAGGCAAAGGCTCATCAATAAGATCGATAATTTCCATAACTTTTTTCTCCACAGCAGTATTTACTTCCTTCAAGTATTTCTTGGAGAATTCGTCCTTGATAGTTATAAGAACGGCAATATTGTCCATATCATCAGGAGTATAACGACCGGTATTTTCCGCCCAATCATTCGACTGCGCCACATACTTACTAAAAATTTCATAATACGTAAGAAGAGACTGTTCTATAATTGTCTTAGTGAATACATCCGGAACACTGGCAAGCGCATCGTCACTTTGAAACGATCCCAAAAACTCGGCAGCATCCTCACTTGGAGGATCAATTGCCACCTCACTTGCAATATCCCCAATCAACTGCTTCGCCCAAAACTTGTTGTATCTGTTGTAGGCAAGGTGCTCAATATTATCTAAGTACTCTATATAGTGAGAATAAACATCAGGATTTATTTTTTCCTCCTCATGAAGAAGGTCAGCAAAGAACATTTTCTTCTCAAATTCCGCAAAATCAGGATGCCCTTCATAGTAGAGGTGATTCTTATCAAAAAATGTAGCCAATTTCTCTTTTCCTTCCCTATCTTCAGAAGGAGCCCTGATTATTCCATGCCAAATCTCAGGCTTAGGGAAGTTACTATCAAAATTCCTCTCAAACGATTCCGATTCAGAACTATATAGATAAGCCTTGTCATCAAAGTCAGTATAAGGAAATAGGCTAATAAACTTATTCCCATCTTTATTTACAACAGGCATAGGAATATCACCCACCAATACAACCCCAGCCAGTCGATTATTCCCGTTGCCATCACCATTCTGGTAAAGGTTCTCCAATGCATTTGCTAAGTCCACCACAGAGTCTTCTTCCTTGTCATAAAAAATGATCTTCGCATCGGTGAGGTCATAATTTGAACTTATATCATCAGCATATCTCAAAATCCTTGCACCAAGTGTAGGGGCATCCAAGGAAGAATATTCATTCCCAAGCCCCACATAAGAACTGTCCCCAAGGCTATTGTCTACCACTATTGCAACCAGGTCATATACTATATCCGGATCATTTGGAGACTGAGCTTGAGCAACAGCAGCTTCCACATCTCTATTAAATGAAAAAGCATATGCAACAGGTAAAGGTACTGTTCCTGTAACAAGCATCATTAATACGAGAATTGAAGGGACGATTTTTCGCTGTATAAAGCTAAATTTCATAGGTATGACTTGGAAGGTGAGGACACAATTTTCCAAGTATAAATTATAGCAGCTTTTACAGGGCAAAAACAGTTAGTCCAAGCGCCAAAATCGCTTTTGAATTGACAGGCTAGAGGGGGTGTGCCGTGACTTATTTTACACGAAGAGCATAGCACCAAGTACCTGAGTTAATTATCTAACAAGCACACCATAACACCAAGAGTTCTCATTGTTTTCGATAGGAGTGCCCATAGAACCCTCAGCTATATCACCACAATTTCCATTAGCAGACCCAAAAATCTCAACATTTACTCTAATAGAGAAAGAATAGTTGTTACCAGGGTTAGAAACATATTTGTAATCATGTCCACTAGGATCCATAGGAATTTTCCCACCAAAATCAGAAAGGAAAGCCTCTCCCCAAGAGCCAGGTTCAGAGGCCGGCCAACCTGTATTCATATCTGGGCTGATCTTTCCAGATGCATTTGGGAAAGCATCATCAGTCTCTAGACCATAGTTCAATAAAACCATTTGAATTTTTTGTAGGTCAGAAATTCTCTGAGCATCACGTCCTTTAGCAGGAGCTCTAAGCAAGGTAGGAAGAAAAGCCACAGCCAAAATACCAATGATGGTAATAACTATAAGTAGTTCGATGAGTGTAAAACCTTTTTTCATTTTAAAGTATTAAAATTATTTAACAAAAACTGCATAACACCAAGTCGCCGAGTCAGAAGAATTCTGAGTGCCCAAAACACCTCCAGATACAGAGCCACAATTTGCATTTGCATTTTCAAAAATCTCAACAGCCCCGGTTATGGCAAGGGAATATTTTCCTGAACCAGGCGAATTAACATAGTAATAAGATGATCCATCTGGTTTAGTAGGGATTGCACCTCCAAAATCACTAGAAAATGCACCAGCCCAATCATCAGCAGGGGCTCCAAATCCGGTTGCAAGCCCCGGAGTTATCACTCCTGTAGTAGGATATCCAGATCCATTTTCGAGGTTATAATTAATAAGTACTTTTTGAATCTTTTGAACATCAGCCATTACTTGCGTATCTCGCCCCTTTACAGGTGCCCCAAGCAAAGTAGGAAGGAAGGCCACAGCCAAAATTCCAATGATAGTAATGACAATAAGCAGTTCGATAAGGGTAAAACCTTTTTTGGATTTAAACATTTTTAATAGGAGTTAGTTTGAGTTTTCTACGATATTATATCAATGCGCCATAAACAAAAGCAAGAATATAAAAAAGAGGGACGTCCTTTCGGCCGCCCCTCTTCAAGCAGTTCTAAATTAAGCTAACTACTATTAGTTAGACAAAAGAATATGACACCATAGAGATGCATCTCCACTATCGGTAGGAGCTACTATGTCACCAGCTGCAGCACCTACACAGGTTGTATTTGCATTAACAAAAAGCTCAACATCTGCCCAGATACCAAAAGTATAAGTTCCACTACCAGGTGCATCTATATAAGTATAAACCTCTGCATCTTGTGGCCCAGTTGGTAGTGTACCACCAAATTCAGGCGCGAAAAGAGCACCCCAAGTGTCACCAGAAGTCCCTGTAAAGAATAGTCCTGTTGCAATTGCACCAGCTTCAGTAGGATAACCATTACCACTTTCTAGGTCATAGTTAACCAAAACTTTCTGAATCTTTTGAAGATCAGCGATCCTCTGTGTGTCACGCCCTTTAGCTGGCGCTCCAAGCAGTGTTGGCAAGAAAGCCACAGCGAGGATACCAATGATCGTAATAACGATCAGTAGCTCAATAAGGGTAAAACCCTTTTTGTTTTTTAACATTCTCATAGGAGTTAAGAATTAAACTTTCCTTAATTATACCAATTATCCCATACGAAAAGCAAGTGCACTTTAGATTGATCCAGCCAAATTGGACAATTCCATGATAGGCAACATGATTGCGGCCACTACCGCACCTACTGTAATACCGATAATTATAAGCATTATCGGCTCAATGATTTTTGACAAACCTGCCACGGTTGTATCAACTTCATCCTCATAAAAGTCTGCAACTTTCGCCATAATAGTATCAAGCTGAGCAGTACTTTCCCCAACTTCAATCATGCTCACCAGCATCGGAGGGAAAAGATCACTAGCAGTAATACTCTCTGCCAAAGGTATACCTTGTTTTATATCCTCAACGGAAAGCATTAATCTTTTTCTATAAACCTCATTACCAACAGAGTCAGCAGTAATCTGCATAGTTCTTATAATAGTAACACTACTATCCAGTAGGTTACTAAGGGATCTAGCAAATCGGGACAGGTGAGACTTCTTTAGTAATGCCCCAAATATAGGAATGTTAATCTTTATCTTATCTATATAGTATCTACCACTCTCAGTTTTTTTAGCGATAATGAAAGTGAGAATTAGGCCACCAATTACAGCGGCAATCTGTAACTTTCCATTAATCAATATATCACTCATCCCCACAACGATTCGTGTAATTAGAGGTAGTTCAGTACTGGTAGAAGAAAAAAGATCTGTTAATTGTGGTATTACAAACATCAACATTACGGCAATTACAGCAACCAGTAATGTAAAAATTACAATCGGATACATAAGTGCACTTTTCACTTTTTTTCTGATGGTGCTTGATTTCTCAGTATCATGTGCAAGAACTTCCAATGTCTTACTCAATTGACCGGAAACTTCACCCGCCTGTATCATTCCAACTTCTTGCTCAAAGAAAACATCAGGAAAGGCAAACAAAGCTTCAGATAAACTTGAACCAGCCACAATTCTTCCCTCCAATTCATCAATTATCATCTTCATTCTTGGGTCTTTATTCATTTGTCTAGAAAGAGATTGAAGCGCCTTAACCATAGGAATTCCAGAATTGATCATCACGGATAGAAGGTGGAAGAAAGTCGCCTTAACCTGAATCTTTATCTTGGAATGTTTAACCATGTAAAAGTTAATCCTTTTGAAAATATCCAAGAAAGGATTACCAGTTCCCTCAAATTGAAAATCTCTAGCCTTTTCAAGCTCAATCCCTGTAGTAGACTCTTCCTTAATGTTCAGAATTACTCGCTTCTTTTTTTCCTGATCAACCTTGAAAGCTTCGCTACCATATGTTGAGAAATCCTTGTTTTCTTTTTGTTCTGGCATATTATTCAGTTTTACGTGCTACACGGTAAACTTCATCCAGTGTTGTAACACCTTCAAGGGCCTTGATGATTCCAGATTGTTCCAAAGTCACCATTCCCGCTTTTTGGGCAGATTCCTGTAGTGCCATCATAGTAGCTCCTTCAGAAATTAACTTCCTAAGCTCATTATTCATTCTAAATACTTCATAAAGACCAAGTCGCCCACTATATCCAATATCGTTACACTTATCACAACCCTTAGCTTCATAGAACTGTAGCTTTTCAACAAGCTGAGGATCAACCTCACCTTCTGCATGCAGGTTCTCAAGAGCTTTTTTCACCAAATCAATCATTTCAGGACTGGTTTCTGCAGGGCCTTTACAATGTTCACATATCTTTCTAACCAAACGTTGGGCAATAATAATTTCAATAGTTGAATTCAATAGATAAGGCTGGATTCCCATATTGATCAAACGTGTAATAGACTCAACTGCACTATTCGTATGCAGTGTAGAGAATACCAAGTGACCTGTAAGAGAAGCCTCGATAGCAGTATTTCCAGTTTCTTTATCACGAATCTCACCTACCATCACAATATCCGGATCCTGACGTAGGGCAGCCCTCATTCCAGTGGCAAAATCATAGTCGATGTCATGATGCACCTGACTCTGATTCAAACCATCAAGCTGGATTTCCACCGGATCCTCAATAGTAAGGATATTCACCCCTATCTTATTTACACGCATCAAGCATGAGTACAGAGTAGTTGTTTTACCTGAACCTGTAGGACCAGTAGTAATAATAATTCCATTTGGAGATTCCAAGGCCTCCTCCATGTGTCTCAAACTAATTCCTGAAATTCCCAACTCCGGCAAATCAGGTATTTTTCGTGACTTGTCCTGCAAACGCATTACAATCTTTTCTCCATTTACAGTAGGCAAAGTAGAAACACGAAGATCCATCTCTCGTCCGTCCTTAGTTGTAACATCGGCTCTTCCATCTTGAGGAATTCGCTGTTCATCAATTTTTAAATTGGACATGATCTTTATACGTGAAACAACCGCAGGATGAAGGTTCGAAGGATACTCAACGATATGTCTAAGAACTCCATCAATACGATACCTAATTCTTACGTGAGACTTTAGTGGCTCTATATGGATATCAGAAGATTTCAGATCTAAGGCATAACCTATGGAGATCATAACCATCTGAGGAATATTTGCTGCCAAAATGCTGTCATGCAATTGAGTCAATTTTTTGTCATTTGCCTTCTTGATTGCTAAATCCTTCTCTTTATCATCCGTAGTTGGAGTCGCAGGAGCAACTGCTGCGGGCTGAGCCGTAGGAGCGGCAGGGCTAGGACTAGGTTCCGGAAGAGGCTTAGGCATTGGAGCCGGTTTAGCCAGAGGGGCTGGTTTAGCTACGGGAACTGGTGCGGCCACAGGAGCCGGTTTAGCCACGGGGGCAACCGGAGGAACAACAGTTTTTACTACCGGAGTAGCTTGAGTAACCTGAGCTTGTTGTGCATTGTTTTCATCAGCCACTTAAATATTTTTTTGGAAATAAGCATTGATTTGAACAGAGAAATTTATAATTTCTTCAGTCGTAGTTTCTCCCGCCTCGTTATCAGTAGATTCCTCTATAAAACTTAATCTAATAGAAGAAATATCCATCAATCTAACTTGGTCATTTAATGATCCGGAATTCTCAACTAAATGCAAAAACTTCGTAAAGTTGTCATTTGAACTCTTAATACTCATTCTTAGAGGCAAAATAGCGAAGTTTTCACTTTCAATAACATCTCTATAGTTGATATTTGAAACCTCAAATGAATCGGTTTTAGTGTTTAACTGTTGCTCAAAAGAGTCAATTTGTCTAGTCAGGTCAGTATAGCTATCACCCAAAGGGAAAATGTTAGAAAGCCTTTCCTCAATTTCTTCGTTCACAGCGTTAAATGAGTCTTTACTTGCATCATAAATAGCTTTTTCATCTGAAACTGTATCAGTCAATGCATTGATAAAGGTCTTATTAACATCAACAGCAGTTCTAAGAGTAGAATATTCCTGCCACTTATTAAAGCTGTAGAAGCCCATGGTTAAAAACAAAACAAGGCATAAAAGCGCATATGTTTTTATATAAGTTTTCTGCCTCTTCTCTACTAGTTTATATGATACTTCTGACATAAGGGGTATTAATCAATTAAAATGGTATTTCATCTTCAGGAAATTCATCTGCCATTGGATCGAAAGTCGTAATTGCTTCAGGCAGTACAAGCTCATCTTCAGTCAACAGAAAGTCAATCTTTAAGCTGGCAATGAATCCATCGTCAAAGGATCCTGATTTACTGAAAGACTTCATACCTGCACCTTCAAAGAATTCAGAGGCATTCAGTTTATCAATCAAATTGGTGATAAGTGTAAAGTTTGTTGTATCAAATCTCTTAGTTTCGCCAACTATAGAAATCTTTCTTGATTCAGTATTGAAGTCATAACTTTTATAAGTTATTCCACCAAGGTCGGTATAGAGATCAGCACTATACTGATTATCTACAGCAATAGTTTTTAAATTAATTTCATTTATAACATCAGACCATCTTATTCTATTGTTCTTTATGTCCTGAACAATACTCAAGTCATTCACAATCAAACTGTTAACATTCTTGATCAAATCAGCAAGTTCTTCATTACTGAGAGCATCAAAGTCAGCATCCAAAATCAGTGAACTTAGTGCAGTATTGCCAACAAGATTAATAGTTTGACGATAATTCTTACTTTCCCTTTTTGCATCATCATTTTCGTCATTAATGAGTTCATTGGATTTAATATTTAGCTTTGATGATAATTCCTGGTCAAACAAAATATCGAGTTGGCTTTGCTCAGTTATTTCTTTATCAATCAGAGATGCAGTGAATGGCTGAGTCAATTTATCAGTAGCAAGTAAGAATACTACTCTCAAATCATCTCTAAGCGATTCAAGTTCGGTCTCAGCCTTATCTTTGTCCGATTTTGTAGAAGTTTGGCTATCAGAGACTTCAAAATTTTGAGTAAAAGCATCTCCAAAGAAGCTAAACTCATCCAAATAAGCTTTAAGCTGTAAATAGTTATAAAAATTGAAATTGCTTTGTAGATTTATTATCTCAGAATTTGTGGAAGCAAGCTGTTTTGACACATTGGGAATACCAAAGGTGTCACTCGCAAATTCCAACTTATCAGTCAACTGAGAGGTAAAAAATACAATTGAAGCAAGGCTCACAAAAAGGAAAACCGCAAAAAGAGTTTTTAGGAAAACCAGAAGAACACTCTTCTGTGGTGTTAGTCCTCGAAGTAGACTTGAATCAATCTCCGGTGCAGCCTCTAGGACTCCACCCTCTTCTTCTCCAGATTCCGTTGAGACAATATTTTTTATGAGGTCAGAGCTTTCACTAGCCTTTCCGCCTTTATCAAGTGGATTAGAAAATACTTCATCTCCTTTGGGCTTAGCTCCTTCATTTGTTTTGTCAGCCATTTTTGTTTTTATTTTTATTCATGCATTCTATATATATTAGCAGATTTTGCCCCGTTCGTAAAGGTCTAAGTACAAAAAAACGCCTACTCCACAATGGGAATAGACGTTTTCGAAAGTTTTCCTTACTACACAAGTTCTACGCTTGCACCAGCATCTTCAAGTTTTTTCTTTAGTTCCTCAGCTTCAGCTGCATCAACACCTTCTTTGATAGCCTTTGGAGCAGCATCAACTAGGTCTTTAGCTTCTTTTAGCCCAAGTCCAAGAATATCTTTTACTGCTTTGATAACGGCGATCTTTTGTCCTCCTGCCCCAGCAAGAATAACATCTTTCTTTCCGTCACCATCATCAGCTTCTCCACCACCTGCAGGTGCAGCACCTCCAGCCATCATCATTGGTGCAGCAGCAGTAACTCCGAATTTTTCCTCAAGAGCTGTTACAAGCTTCGAAAGTTCCAATACTGGAAGTTTTTCTACCATATCAACGATTTTTTGAGCATCTTTACTTAGCTCTACAGATGCAGCAGCCTCTTCTTTTTTAGGCTCTTCTTTTTTAGTTTCTTCTACTTTTGGAGCAGCTTCTTCAGTTGCTGTCTCCTCAGTTGTTTTTTCTTCGTCTGCCATAGTTTTGTAAGTTAGTAATTAATATTATTAAAAAAATTGACAATAAGTTTATCCTGTTGCCTCCTGTTTCTCTCGAACTGCATCAAGTACACGAACAAATCCTGAAATAGTATTGTTGAGCACTCCATGAAATCCTTGGATAGGAGATTTGAGAATGTAAACGAATTTTGCAAGTAGTTCATCTTTTCCAGGTAGCATTGCAAGTTCCTTTGCTTCTGATATAGATAAAATTTTGCCTTCAAAAATAGCACCAAGCAGCTTAAGACCTTCCACTTTCTTGCTTGTTTCGTATATCAATTTAGCAGCTGCAAGCTCATCTTCCATACTAAATGCAACAGCAACCGGTCCATCTAGAGATTCGCCGGGAATCTCATCAAAACCAGCCTCCTTAGCAGCCAGCTTGATTAATGTCTTCTTTGCAACTTTAAAACTCACACCCTTTTCTCTCATGCTGTCGCGAAGAGAATGCATGTCGTTCACATTAAGTCCGTGAAATTGAGAGAAAACAACAGACTTTGCGTTTTTCATCTTTTCAACCAAATCCTTTAATGTCTCTTCCTTTTGTGCTTTTGTAACTGCCATAATTGATTAATTAAAAAATCTCGATCCATTCGCATAGACATCGAGATAATAACGGTTGCCTCTGTTCAAAGGCTTCTGAAATTTCATCGTCTGGGCAGGTTTTATGCCTTTTTCTGGCTACCTACTGTCTATGACTTACACACTTTAAGTTATGACTAGTCAAAAGTCAAAGAAAAGTAGCAAAAAAGTCGAATAATCTATATATTTACAGCCATAATAAACAAGCATGGAAATACTAGAGGACTTAACATCCTTTAAAAAATCGGCAAAAAGACCATTAATTGTGGTACTTGGACCTACAGCATCGGGCAAAACTGCTCTTTCTTTAAAAATTGCTCATCATATTGATGCTGAAATAATTTCTACAGATTCCAGACAGGTATATAAAGAGATGGAGATTGGAACAGATATAATACAGCCTGAGCAGCAGGAAGGAATTGCTCATCATATGCTTGGGATTCGGACACCGGACCAGACTCTTACAACAGGGGAATACAAAGAAATAGCGCTTCAAAAAATAGAGGAGATATATAAAAGAGGGCATATTCCAATTTTAGTGGGAGGCACAGGTCTATATATAAGCTCTATTATAGAAGGCTACGATATTCCCAGAATTCCACCAAACGAAGAGTTGCGTCGGCAGCTACAAAAGGAGCTAGATGAAAAGGGCAGTGCTCACATTCATGAGAAATTAAAAAAAATGGATCCAAAGGCAGCTGAAAAGATTCATCCAAACAATATTCCATATATTATTCGTGCAATCGAAATAAATATTGAAAGCGGAGAAAATAAAGCTGACAAAAAAAATGAATTCAGCTCACCGTTTGATCTATATATGATAGGAATAAACTGGCCGAGAGAAGAGCTCTATGCAAGGGTGAATCTGCGAGTGGATCTTCAACTGAAGCGGGGACTCATAGAGGAAGTAAAGACACTAATGGAAAAGAAATATCCGGAAAACTTGCCTGCTATGTCGTCTCTTGGAGCGAAAGAAATTATTCCATATATAAATGGGGAAATGACTCTTGAAGACTGCATAGAAATTCTCAAAAGAAACACTAGAAGATACGCAAAAAGACAAATGACATGGTTTAGAAGGTATGATAATGTGACTTGGCTAAATCCGAGCGAATTGGAAAAAATAATTAATTAAAACTCATGGCAAAAACAGAATTCAAAGATTTAATATTCCTGGCGGAGAAACTTCGCTCAGAATTGGGATGTCCATGGGATAGAAAACAGACAATAGCGAGCATGCTCAAGTGCGTAGATGATGAGGTAAGCGAAGTGAGGGAAGCCATAGAAAACGGAGATCACGATAATCTTAGAGAAGAATTGGGCGATGTGCTTTTTCAGATTGTGATGATTTCTCAGATCGCAAAAGAGAATGGATACTTTGATATGGATGATGTAGTCAAAGATATTGATGAAAAAATCAGATCACGGCATACCTGGGTTTTTGGTGAAGACAGAGATAAAGTGAAAACTCCGGAGGATGCAATTGCTCTATGGGCAAAAAACAAAGAAAAAGAAAAATCTAATAAATAAAATGTCTCTACTTGGAAAAAAGTGGGTTATTTCCAACAATGATCCCAAAAAATCAGCACTCGAAAAAATCCTCGAAAACAAAAAGGATATAAAGGCAAAAGAAATCAGTGAATTTTATGATCCATTCCTATTCTCCGATATGGAAAAGACGATAGACAGGATAAAAACTGCTATCAAAAACAAGGAAAGGGTAATGGTTTTTGGAGATTATGACGTGGACGGCATCACCGGAACGGCAATTTTGTTTCAAATTCTAAAAAAAATTGGAGCAGAGGTTTCATGTAGAATTCCACATAGAGTAAACGATGGGTATGGAATTTCTGACAAATTTATAGATGAATTTATTGAGAAAGATATAAAATTGATAATTACTGTGGATTGTGGGATTTCCTGCAAGAAGCAAATCGATAAGGCAAACGCCGGGGGGATTGATACGATTATTACAGACCACCACAATGTTCCAAAAGAGGCTCCGGAGTCCTTTGCAACTTTGCATCCAAAAGCCAAAGATTCAAAGTATCCTGACACGGAATTAACCGGGGCAGGTGTGGCTTTAAAACTGGCACATGCGCTGATTTCAAGATTTCTACCGGAGGAGGAGCAGGAAGCTACGCTCAATTCACTCTTTGATCTTGCAGCCATGGGAACTGTGGCAGATTTGGGGAGATTGGAGGGAGAAAACAGATTGATTGTAAAGCATGGACTAAAAGTATTGGCAAACACTAAATGGGTTGGGATCAGGAAAATAATGGAAATAGCGGGAGTAAAAGAGGATGAAACTCCTACAACAGCTACAATCGGATTCAAAATCGGACCGAGAATAAATGCTGCAGGTAGAATTGGTAGCCCGTACACAGCTTTGTCATTGATACTTCAGGAAGAGCAAAATGAAAAAGTGATTTCGCTTGGAAAGAAGCTGGAGGACCTAAACCTACGAAGAAGAGAGATAACGGAAACAGCCTTGAAAGAAGCGGAGGCTAGCATATCCGGCAAAGAGGATGCCTATATATTGATAAGCGAAAGTCCGGATTGGCATGTTGGGATAGTTGGGCTGGTAGCAGGCAGACTAGTGGAAAAACACAGTAGACCAGCAATTATGATGCAGGATTTTGGAGATACATTGGTAGCATCAGCAAGAAGTCCAGAATTTTTTAACGTTATTGAGGCGATAAGCAGCTGCAAGGAGCTATTGGAGGGCTATGGAGGGCATAGTGGAGCTGCAGGATTCAGTATAAAAAAGGAAAACTTAGCTAAATTTAAGGAGAAAATCACTGAATTCGCAAAGGGGAAAATGGAGAATATGGACTTAAAACCAATACTGAAAATAGATTGTGAGATAGAGAAGGATGAAATAAATTTTGATTTACTCAACGCAATAGACGATCTTGCACCATTTGGCATAGCAAATCAAAAACCGATTTTGATTCTAAGTCAGATAGAGCCACAGTTTATAGATCAAGTTGGAAAAGAAAAAAACCACTTATGTTTCAGTCTGGGAGCCGAGAAAAATGAGCTAAGAGTAATTGCATTCAATATGGGGCATCTTGCGGAGCAGATCAGGGAGCATAAAAAGATAGATTTAGTATTCCAACTCAATCGTAACCTTTGGAACAATAAAGAATACTTGCAACTTCAGGCTCTAGACATCGGACTCAATGAGAAGTAAAATCTATAGGCAAAAATCATTACTATGAAAAAGATAAAATATATATTGGCTGTAGTTTTAGTTGTTGCTTTGGGCATTCCCCAGGCTTCAGCACTTTCGACAGACGACTGGTACGCCTATAACGGAAGTTCAACTAAGCATAGTTTTTCTTTAAAATTCCCAACAGATTGGAAGGCTCACACTTTAGGGGATGATATACAGGCATTTGCACCAAGTGAACTTCACGATGATCTTTTATTTTATGTGCATGAATTTGAGGGGCAAACTTACAGCCAGGCAATAAATTATTTTAAGGATGAGAGTACATCAGTGCTAGAGTCAAAGGATTTTGTTCTATCAAGCTCAGGTGAGGATTTGATAGCAAAAGGTGTGACCTACATAGATATTGGGACAGGGGAGGCATTCGCGAAGACCTTTGTTAAGAGGGGAAGTTTAATAATTGCAATAACTAAACCAACAAGTGATGAATATGGGGATATTATGGAAGGAATTTACAGTTCCTTTTCATTCACTGATAATTGGCATCAATATATAGACTTTAAAGAGAAGTATAGTTTTATTTTTCCGGAGAATTTAAAGTTAAACAATTTGAGTGATGGTGTAGAAATTTATGATGATGGTCAAATAGGAACTACAATATTTTCGATAATTAAGTATGAAAATTCATCGGCACAAGAATCAATGGAGCTTGCAGAAGGGTATAGTGAAAGTGCACAGGGGCAAGAGGAGGTGCTATTCCATGGAATAGAGGGGACATTCGATACAACTTACACCAACGATGAAAAGGGGAAGAGTTCGAGCAAACTGATTATAGAAAAGGGAGAAAGTAGCTATGCATTAACTAATTTAAACATCGAAAGTAATTACCCTCATCTAAACTACTACGATCAATACATAGTTGAGACACTGGAAGGCTTTGAATTTTTTGATATAGAAGAGGCCTACCATAGTTATGCAAATTTTCCTGATGTAAGAGATGATCATGTAAATGCAGTAGGAATTAATAATCTTACAAACGGTGGGGTAATAGCAGGATATCCTGATGGAACATTCAGACCTGACGGTGACATCAATAGAGCTGAGCTTACCAAGATGATTGTTGCAACGGCAATGGTGCCGGAACTAAGTGAGTACAATAATTGTTTCCCTGATGTAAAAGAAGAATGGTTTGCACCATTTATATGCTATGCAAAGGATCAGGGCTGGGTGGAAGGGTATCCGGATGGGACTTTTAAGCCTGACAACAAAATAAACCGTGTAGAGTCTATAAAAAT
Organism: Candidatus Peregrinibacteria bacterium; assembly: GCA_030592015.1. Taxonomy (GTDB): domain Bacteria; phylum Patescibacteriota; class Gracilibacteria; order UBA1369; family LOWO2-01-FULL-3; genus JAUUZY01. Next base: position 39,306 of record JAUUZY010000005.1, read on the forward strand.
AATTTTGGAGGTATTGTTTAAGGATCAGCTGGATGAGTCGGAAGAATTGAAGGACAAAACGGCAGCGGACATAGATACAGAGGACTGGTACGGGAAATATTTCGTTTTTGCAGATAACAATCATCTATTGGACAAGCAGCATGTACTTCAAACCGATGATAGTTATTCATATTCTCCAGCTGGCAACATTTCCAGAAAGGAGGTAGCAGAAAGCATATACAGAAGCCTGCTCTTCTTGAAAATTCAGTAAGAAAAGGAAAAATACGTATACAAAGCCCATAAAATTGATATACTTAGGTCTTGTTTGATATACAAGAGGCTTGACATATCCATGGAATTGTTTTACAATACATAGATACATTAAAACCCGTATCTGTTAAAACTATGCAGAATAATACTGAAAGACAGGTCCTAGATCTAATAAAGCGCAAAGAGCGAATATTAGTTTTGCCATCATCGCCAGTCGATGGAGATTCAATAGGAACGGCATTAGCGTTGTATCTTGCACTTAAAAAATTGGGAAAAGAGGCTACAGTAGTATGTAGTGAAGCAATTCCTGATTTACTGCAATTTTTGCCAAGTACAAAGGTGGTTGGCAAAAAAGTATCGTCTTCCAATGATTTTATCGTAACTCTCGATTGCAAGAACGCAAAAGTAGAGAATATAAAGAGTTTTGTTGAGAACAACAAAATAAATATTGTAATCAGTCCACTAGAAGGACGGTTTTCAGAGGATGATATAAGCTTTAATAAAGGAGAGGTGAGTTATGATTTGATAATAACAGTAGATACGGCGGACTTAAGCCAGCTAAAGAGCATTTATGAAAACAACATCGAGATGTTTCATCAAATACCTGTCATAAATATTGATCATCATATTTCCAATGCTCATTTCGGAAAAGTGAATTATATTGATATTATGGCATCTTCTACGGCAGAATTGCTTCTTCCAATTCTTGAAAAATTGGCCAATGAAGAGGAGATTGATCTAATTGACGAGGACATTGCTACACTTTTATTGACCGGAATAATTACTGACACAGGTAGTTTTCAGAACGCAAACACGACTCCAAAGTCTTTTGCAGTATCAGCTCAGTTAATTTCATATGGAGCGAGACAGCAAGAAATTATTCAGCATGTTTATAAAACCAAGCAGCTGAGTCAGTTAAAGCTGTGGGGAAGGGTATTGTCAAAAATACAAACCGACAAAGAATATAGAATTGTATGGTCTTCTGTAAGCCAACAGGATTTCCGAGATACGGAGAGTACAGAGGATGAAACCGGGGACATAATCGACGAATTAATGACAAATGCTCCGGGAGCTGAAGTAATTCTTTTACTGAAAGAGAGAAAAAATAATATAGTTTCAGTAAGCATACGAACAACGACATCAGCTATTGATGGTTCAAAGATTGCTGAACACTTTGGTGGGGGAGGGCACACACAAGCGGCAGGATTCTCATTTTCCGACCTAAGCCTAATGAATGCAGAGCACCAGATAATTGAGTACGTTCGAAAAATACAATCACAAAGACTTGGAGTTAATACGGAATCAGAAGAAATCGATCCAATAATTGACGTGGAAGGGCTAATGAACAAGGCCGAGGAAACACAAAAGGCAATGGACTCAATTGAAAAGATAAAAACAAAGAAAACAAAAAAGAAAAAGAAGACACTAGATCTAAAAACTTCTTCAGGACCAAAGGAGTCAGAAGAAACTATCTATAAATTCGAAGACTAAGTCAGAGACTCCATGACTTCATCTGGAATATCAAAGTTGCTATAAACATTGGCAACATCTTCATCATCTTCCAGAGCATCCACAAGCTTCAAGACCTTTTTAGCATCTTCAGCAGTCTCGATTTTCACATCTTCCTTAGGCAAATAGGAGATTTCAGCCTTCTCAATCACAAAGCCAGATTTTTCCAAATTATCCCTAACCTTCATCAAGTCAGTAGGTCCTGTAATTATTTCAAAATCATTTCCATCTATAGTTAAATCCTCAGCACCAGCATCTATCACTTCAAGCTCTGCCTCTTCCTTGTCTTTCCCCTCAGCCTTTGCAAGAATCACTCCCTTCCTCTCAAACATCCATCCCACAGACCCAGCTGATCCCATATTTCCACCATTCTTTGTAAGAGCCATCTTTACTCCTGTAACTGAACGATTTTTATTATCAGTAATAACTTGAACATAAAAAGCAGTCCCACAAGGGCCGAAGCCTTCATACATGATAGTAGACAAGATCAGTGCATCCTTCCCCGCACCGGTTCCCTTTTTTATAGCCTTATCAATATTTGCATTAGGAACATTATCCGCCTTTGCATTTGCAATAGCCGTACGAAGAGTTGCATTCATACTTGGGTCACCACCGCCATCACGAGCGATAATGGTAATGATTTTTGCATGCTTAGTAAATATCTTTCCTCGTTTTGCATCTAAAGCCCCTTTCTTATGTTTAATCGAGGCCCATTTTGAATGTCCTGACATATGATTTTAGTTAACATTTTTTACAGCTTCAGCAATGGTGTCAGCAACTCCAGGGTCAAACACTCCGGGAATGATTTTTTCCGGAACCGGATTCTCAACCATAGCCGCCAAAGCCTCTGCAGCAGCAAGCTTCATCTCTGTTGTAATTTCTCTTTTTCTATTCTCTAACACACCTTTAAAAATTCCAGGGAAAACCAGCACATTATTAATTTGATTTGGGAAATCTGACCTCCCGGTTGCGATAACCTTAGCACCACCAGCCTTGGCTTCGTCAGGCATAATTTCAGGGTCAGGGTTGGACATAGCAAAAATAATCGCATCATCAGCCATAGACTTAACCATTTCTCTATTAAGCAGATTTGGCTTTGATACACCGATAAAAGCATCTGCCCCTTTCAAAGCATTCTCTATTCCTCCTTCTAATTTATGTTTGTTAGTTACTTTAGAAATTTCCTCCTTATATGGATTTAGCCCTTCTCTTCCCTCATAAATTAGCCCCTTACTATCCTGCAAAATAATATCCCCAAAACCATATGCAAAAAGAAGTTTTGTAATGGCCATACCGGCAGCTCCGGCACCACTAATCACAACTTTTGCACTAGCTGCATCCTTCCCCACAACTTTCAAAGCATTGATAAGACCGGCAAGACATACAATTGCAGTCCCGTGCTGATCATCGTGAAAAATAGGAATATCAAGCTCCGCTATAAGCCTCTCTTCAATTTCAAAACACTTAGGTGCCTTTATGTCTTCCAAATTAATTCCACCAAAAGATGGAGCAATAGCCTTAACAATATTTACAATCTCATCCGTATCCTCCGTATCCAAGCAAATTGGCACAGCATCTATATTTCCAAAGGCTTTAAAAAGAGCAGCTTTTCCCTCCATAACAGGTAAACCCGCAAGAGCACCAATATTCCCCAATCCCAAAACAGCAGTTCCATCAGTAACTACAGCTATAGTGTGTCCCTTAGAAGTATAGTCATAAGCAAGTTCCTTATCCTTTTGGATCTCTCTACATGGTTCAGCAACTCCTGGCGTATAAAACAAGCTTAGGTCCTTCGAATTCTCAAGCGGAACCGTAGACACAACTTCAAGTTTACCTCTATATTTCTTGTGTGCTTCTAAAGCCTCTTTTTTCAGATCATCCATTTTAGGGTCTATTGGTTAGGTGGGGGATAGCTTGGAAATGGAACAGAGGGAGGTCCAGTCGGTCCATCCGTTCCTACAGGATCCACCATAACAGTTCCATCAAGATTTTCAACAATTATATAGTCCAAGTTTTCAGGACTAGTCCTGAGTGAGGAATATACAATTGCCCCGATCACTACAGCCAAAGTAATAAGCGCAGCTATCACTGTAGTAAAATATTTTTTTTCGTCCCCTTTTTTATATGCCATAAGTTTTTGGTTAAAATGCAGATGTTCTTCCTTCCCTAGTGTCCAAAATTAAATCAGCTGCACGTTCATATTTAAAAGTGTAATCAACACTGTCACTATAATAGTAATCTACAGGCCCTGTGCCAACACCAATTGTATCAGTTTCGATAATAACTTTGTCAGGTAGAGAATTCAGGAGCTGCATGCCTTTATTCGCAATCAGAACATTGGCAAAAATATTGCTCAAAACATCTTCATAATCATCAAAACCCGAAACCTCCCTATATTCAAAGGTGCTGAGCATAGCTTTTATAAACCTAGGCAACTGATAGCCCAAAACCCCCTCACCATACTCGGTATAAATAGCTACAATCCTTCCATCATCCAAGTAAACATACCAATCCACAATCCTTTGCTCAGGATAAAGAACCTCTATAGCAGGCAAGCTACCCAAATTGAATTCAGTATACTGCGCACCTGGAAAAGCATTCTTCAAAGTTGAAAAATAACTGTTTTTACTCACACCCGAATCATTATTATCAAGAGATACAACAACTTTTGCTGAATTTGGGTAAGTCCTCACAGCAGAAAACTGAAGTAAGTCATCATTCGCTTTATAAAAAATAATCTCAGAGCCATTGTCCACAATCTGCCAACTACCGTCATATTTAATTTTAAACGGAATTGTATTATTGTGAAAGGATGACCAGTTTGTATGCAATGGGAACGCTGTTTCTCCAGTATTTTTCACTATGATCATTCTATAAATAATTTCTGCAAAAGCCGCACGTGTCATATCTTTATTGGCACTGATTTCTCCAGCATCATCAGCCAAAATAACATTATGTTCCCGCGCATAATAAGCAAAAGGGGCATACCAAGAATCCATAGGAGCATCCAAGAAAACATCGCTATCTACCGAATCCGGAATAGAAGCATCAGCCGCAATAGAAATGATTTTCAAAGTCTCAGCCATATTTACAGGATCACCGGGCTTGAAATATCCACTATCGTAGCCTTGAACCAGACCGGCTTCATATCCACCCATTACAAAAGGAAAAAACCATTGATCAGTTGTGACATCAGGAAAAATCTTATCAAAACTCCCCTCATGATCAACTCCAAAGGCTCCAACGATAATTTTCACCGCTTCAGCCCTGTTTACCAAATCATTCGGCCTGAAAGTGCCATCATCGTAGCCATTGATAATATTGTTTGCCTCTAGATATTGAATAGCTCCAAAATTGGCATGATCCTCAGCTACATCCGGGAAAGAGCCAGCAAAAGCAGATGGAATCAGTAAAATAAATACTGCAACAAATTGAAGAAACCTTTTCATAAGAATGATAATCACTTTTTACCAATATAGCACAAAAGGAATTTACGAATAAAGCAGTTCTCCCGGAGAATACTTATCAAGATTTTCTTCTCCTATAAGTTCTACCAATCTTTCTGGGACATCTTCCATATCAAGAGTTTCCTGGATTCCAATTTCCATATCCCTAATAATGGCAGTTCCCTCTCGAACTTCAGTAATACCGATCAGTACAGTGTATGGCACCTTGAATTTATCAGCGAGTCTAAGTTGAACATTGATGGACCCTTTACCAAGAGCTCCCATAGTCTTTAATCCGCTATCTCTCAGCCTATCAATAAGACCAAGACATTTTTTCTTTGCTTCATTTCCAAGTTGTGCAACAAAAACATGCAGGGTGTCCTTTGAAGGCACTCGTATTCTTTCTCGTTTCATATTTGCAATAATTCTCTCAATTCCAGCAGCATAACCAACAGCCGGAGTAGGCTGACCTCCCATCAGTTCAAGTAGGCCATCATATCGACCACCACCACCGATTGCATTCTGAGAACCATTATCCTTATCCCAAAATTCAAATACTGTCTTTGTATAATAATCCAATCCTCTAATAAGCTTTGGATTTTCTGTATATTCGATTCCAATTTCATCCAGATACCCTACTAATTCCTCATGATATTCAACAGACTCTTTATCAAGATAATCCCTCATGACAGGAGCCAATTGAGCAAGAATAACACAATCTTCCTCCTTACAATCCAAAAGACGAAGAGGGTTTTTGTCTAGTCTAACTTTACAGCTATCACATAGAGATCTTTCCTTTCCTGCATAGTAGTCCTGAAGTATTCCCATATATTCTTTACGAGCCTCCGGAGTACCAATAGTGTTTAATTGTAGTGATAAAATCCCGCTAATACCAAGATCCTCATTGATCTTGCTAGCTAACTGAATTATCTGAGCATCAAGAGCAGGATCGCTCTCTCCAATAACCTCAAATCCAAACTGCCAAAATTGTCTGTATCGACCTTTTTGCGGTCTGTCATATCGGAAATGTGGCTCAATATAATACAAAAGAACCGGCTGAGGTAATTCCTGCATACCATGTTGAATGAATGCACGTACAACACCTGCAGTCCCTTCCGGTTTTAGTGTAAGACTTCGTCCTTTTCTATCCTCAAAAGTATACATCTCCTTTGACACAATATCCGAAGTATCACCGATACTTCTCTTGAATACATCTGTAGCCTCAAAAATAGGTGTGCTTATACGTCTAAAACCAGCTTGTCTTGCCCTATGTCTAATAACCTTCTTTATAAATGTGTGATACTCGTGATCCATTGGGAGAATATCGTGAACCCCCCTTGGACTTCTAAAAGCCTCTATTTTCTTCTCCTCTGATTTTTCTTCCTTTTCAGCCATATATAGTGAGCCTTATTAATTAATTGCGAGCAGGTACGAAAGTTATTCTACCAGCTTTTTTAAGTTTTTCAAGTCGAAAACACTATGAAGCAATCTCAAAGGATGTGGTGGGAACTACATTTGTTTTTTCCTTATATCTCTCAGGATTTTTTTGAAAGAGAAAATAAGCCGCAGCCGCAATCATAGCAGCATTATCAGTGCAGAAAGGGATAGTCTTTGGATGTCTAAATTTAATTCCATTTGGAATGTTATCAGCTATATACTCACGCAAACGAGTATTCGCTGAAACACCACCTGCAAGATGAATTTCCTTGATCTCAGGATATTTGTCAGCAGCCATAAGCAGTTTTTTGCCCAAAACCTCTACAACAGCCTCCTGAAAACTCGCTGCAAGATCATCCCGAAACTTATCATCCATCTCAGATTCACTCTTTATATCATTTTTTTGTATATACGATTTTACTTCATTTAGAACTGCGGTCTTGAGCCCGGAAAAACTAAAGTCCAAACTGCCTTTCTCCAGATAGCTCCGTGGAAGTGCAAAAGCACCTTTGTCTCCATCCAAAGCCACTTTTGAAATTATCGGACCACCTGGATATCCCAGCCCCAGAATCCTTGCAACCTTGTCAAAAGCCTCACCAGCTGCATCATCACGAGTTTCTCCAAGTATTTCAAATTCATTATGCCCACGCATCAGCACCAATTCATTATGTCCCCCGGAAACAGTCAAAATCAAAACGGGAAACTCTATTTTCTCTTCAGCCTCAAGCCAATTTGAGTAGATATGTCCAACTATATGCTGAACCGGAACAAGAACCTTATTCTTCACATAAGAAATAGTATTTGCGGTTTCAGTTCCAATAATAAGGGAGCTAACAAGTCCGGGCCCCCTGGTCACCGCAACGGCATCTATCCCATCCCAATCGCAGCCAGCCAACGTCAAACACTCATCCAGAACCGGAATAACCTTTAACACGTGCTCTCTCGCGGCAACCTCCGGCACAACTCCACCGGTCTTTGCATGCAGGTCTATCTGCGACGCGATCACATTCGACAAAACTTTCCGACCATCTTCCACAATAGCGGCAGCAGTTTCGTCACAGGATGTTTCTATTGCTAGTACTTTCATAGGGCGAATATATCACATAATCTTAAGTTTTTCCCAAAAATACGCTATACTAGATAGAACATTCATTTTTCCTATGAAACCAACGTCGATAGAAATTATAGAAATACTAAAGAAAGCTGGCCACGAAGCCTACTGGGCTGGTGGATGTGTGAGGGATATGTTGCTTGGTATAAAACCAAAAGATTTCGACATAGTAACTTCAGCAAAACCTGACGAGATAGAGGACTTACTCGAGCATACAATCCCGATTGGAAAGAAATTCGGTGTGATTTTAGCGATAAAGAACGATCATCATTTCGAAATAGCCACATTTAGGTCTGATAGCGGCTATAGCGATGGACGAAGACCTGACGCTGTTGAGTTTACAAGCGCAGAGAAAGACGCATCCAGGCGCGATTTTACAATAAACGCACTATTCTATGATCCAATGGAGGACAAGATAATGGATTACGTGAATGGCCAGAAGGACATGGATGATAAGCTGATCCGATTCATTGGGGATCCGGAGGAGAGAATCTTAGAGGACCACCTTAGGATTTTGCGAGCTGTTAGATTCAAAAACAACTATCAGATGCAATATCACCCTGATACGTATAGCGCTATAAAGAAACACGCAGCACTCGTGAAGAACATATCAAGAGAGAGAATCCAGGATGAATTAAACAAAATGATAATGGGGGAGATACCCGGGCAGAGTTTTGAGGAAATGTTTGAATTGGGGATTTTGGACCACATAATTCCAGAGCTTTCAAAGTTGAAGGGGCTCGCTCAGCCGCTACAGTATCACCAAGAAGGGGATGTGTGGGATCATTCTATACGCTCATTGAACAGCCTCACAGATGAGGAGTCAGATCCAAATCCGCTTAGAGCCGAGCCACCAACAGTGGCGCTCAAGTGGGCGACGTTTCTACACGATATAGGGAAATATGACACTTTCAGCATTGATAATGAGAGAATTCGTTACGATGGACATGCGGAGAAAGGGGCAGAGATTGCCGGGAACATTTTGAAAAGACTGGCCTTCCCGAGGAAAACAATAGAAAAGGTGCAGTGGTTGATAGCTCATCACATGATGGTTGTTCCGTTGTTCGAAATGCCTGATGGAAGGCGAAGACACTGGTTCCTCCAGCCTCACTTTGACGACCTCCTAGAGCTGTACAGAGCCGACGCAATGGGAATCATTCCTATGGACTTATCAGCATATGAAAAACTGAAGCAACTCTATGGGCACGAGATAGCAAAGCTAAAGCTAATGCCGAAACAGCTGATAAGCGGAACCGACATTATGAAGATTCTTGATATTGAAGGCGGAGAGCAAGTAGGTAAAGTCATTCAGGAGATACGCGAAAAGCAGCTATCCGGAGAAATCAAAACCAAGAAACAGGCTAAGGAATTCGTTAAAGCAAAGAACTAGATACTAGATCATTTTCTTTGCCCTCAAGAATGCAATATAGTCTTTTTTGATCAGAAGTAGTGAACCCGCTCCAACCAGGAAGAGGACGAGATTGAATATCCATCCGACAAGAGGAATAAGGCTTACTAAATTATATGCCAAGAGTGCCAGCGCGATTCCAAAAAAGAATCTGGTTCTCAGGTATTTTCTTTTCTTGAAGTTAATAAAATACCCTGCAAGCCAAGCAGATACGTAAATTTGAGACAGATAATAGATCACCAAAACACCTGAAAATACAATCAATGCTATCGGTATCCCTACAACTGTAACCATCAAAATAAGTCCTCCCACAATAGCTATAATCATAGCCAAAACACCAACTGCAAAAGCCTTCAAAGCATTTTCCATGGTTGCTTGAGAAGATTTTATAAGAATCTTAGGCGCAAACAGAACAAGAAGAAACGCTAGAAGAAGCGCTGACAGATAAGTAAGGAGCTTGAATGCTATATAAGCTATAGCAGTTGTCTTCACAGTTTCCTTCTGTTCAAACTTATTAAAATTTATTTTACCAGCTACAACACCGGGCGGAACATCTACCTCCAAAAGAGAAGAATAGTTCAAATCACCTCCAACTTTTGCAAAAGGAGAAATAGTAAGGGCATCCTCAATAGTAACCTCAACATCCCCATCAACGGTTCCGTTTAGAATCAAAGCCCCCATTACTCCCCAAATCTCTTCTTTCACATGACCATCCATCGCTAGATATCCGGCAGCAATCAGGATTGTTCCACCTACTGTAGAATTTTTACTGACATCAACAGTACCTCCGGCCACAACGATATCATCACCAACATCAGAAAAAATAGTAACCTGTCCTCCCATAACTCTTATATCACCTCCAACATCTCCAAGTACGGAAACTTTTCCTCCGACAACAACCAGATCCTCCAACACATTTCCATCTATAGTAATTGCACCACCGGCAATGTAGAGATCGCCCATTATATCAGCATCAACATTCGTATTGCCTGCCAAGATATACATATCATCAAGAACAGTCCGACTAATCACAACATTGTCACCAGTATTAAAGTCCACAATAGCATAAGCCGGAACAATCTGTATGGAAAACAAGAGTAATGAAAGGGTAACAATTGATAACAATTTCTTCATATTTTCATTGGTAATAAATCTATTTAATAAAAAATAGAACCAAAACGAAAAAGTGGCTAATCAATACTCTTGACATAACTAAGCGCTCCTTTCTAGCAAGGCAACGTTTTCAATGTGGTAAGTCTGAGGGAACATATCTACAGGCTGAACCTTTTTGAGCTTATATCCATACTCTTTGAGCCAATCACAGTCACGGGCAAGAGTAGAAGGATTACAAGAAACATAAACAATCTGAGAAGGTGCAAACTCACTGATTTTCTCAATAATTTTTTGAGTAATACCAGCTCTTGGTGGATCTATGACAATAAGAGACGGACGCTCGCGTAGATTTTTCAAAAGTTTAGAAACATCACCGGTATAAAAATCTATATTGAATATATTGTTCTTCTTAGCATTCTCCTGCGCGGATTTCACAGCATCCACATTCATCTCAATTCCCAAAACCTTATCTACATGCTTCGCCAAAAATAAACCAATCGTCCCAGTTCCACAAAACAAATCGAAAACAATATCATGCTTTTGCTCCAAAGCCATCTTCAAAATCTGACTATACAAAACCTCTGCCTGTGCAGTATTAACCTGAAAAAAGCTCTGTGGCAAAATTTCAAAATCCAATTCATCCCCATTATCCAAAACCATTTTTTCACTATAAGTTTTTGATCCAAAGAGAAGTTTGTCCTCAATACGTCGCGGACTACCTCTCTTACTGATGATAGTAGACCAATAAACGGAAACTATTTTCTGCTCACCCAAATCAAGACCATTCAGTAGTACAACAAATTCCTGCAATTCATCCTCGAAATTTTTAGGAAGATCCTGAGAACTGGTAAGCGTAACCAATATCTCATTTGTGCTCTTTCCTTCTCGAATATATAGAGACCTAAGGCAGCCTGTTCCATTTGAATATTTAAATGGTGGCCATTTCTTACCAATAACAAATTCACGAACCGCATTCACAATCTTTACAGAAGCTTCAGATTGCAAATAGCAAATATCCAAATTCAAAATATCAAACCTTCTACCTGGCAAATGCATTCCCAAAGTAAAATTCATATCCTTGTCATAGCCAAAAGAAAACTCCATCTTATTGCGATAGTAAAAAGACTTCTCAGATCCAATAATCTCCTCAACAGGAGGGTCATAAATCTTTCCAATCCTTTCAAACGAGTCGATCACCTGCTGCTGCTTAAATTCCAATTGCGCCTCATAGGGCATGAACTGAATCTGACAACCACCGCAAATGTCAGAATACTTGCATCTTGGCTCTATTCTTTCCGGAGACTCCTTAACTATTTTCTCCAACTTAGCTTCAGCAAAATTCTTCTTTATCTTCGTAAATGAAGCCTCAACCTTATCCCCGGGCATAGTACCGGCAACAAAAACAGTCAGGCCATCAAATTTGCCAATACCTCTCCCGCCAAAAGCGAGCTTCTCAATATCGAGTTCAACTATTTGTCCCTTCTTTAATTGCATGGACACTTCATACCAAAAGCACCCCCTCTAAGCAAGCCCATTACGCAGCTTTTTCGCCAGAGTCATCAATTTCTTTAACCTGCTCACTCACTCCCTTGCGATAATCATTTATGTCTGTAACGCCTTCAGGCAGTGGGACCTCTCTATATTTTCCATCATCTCTATAGCCCAATTCCGGGAAAACTTCCTTAAAGATTAAAAATTCTTTATTTTTCTTTGCTTCATCAAATTTACTCAAATACATTTTCTCATATTCTTTATATATACGTTCGTACTTACTTGCGTAATACCAGTTATAAAGTTGTTCAATCATTTGTTCAGGACTTTTATCACCACGAATTCTATCCACAAATTCATAAAAATTCTCCACAGCCTTTTTCTCATCATAGTCTTCAACGCCTATTGCGCTCAGATAATTTTTCGCAGATTTTTTGCCGGGAGATGGCTCATTAGTGAGCTCAGATATCACATGAAACAGTCTTTCAGATGGGTGCATCAGCTTAGCGTGATCAAACCCTCCTTCTAGAGCTTTTTCAACACTTCTCTGAGTAGCAGACGCTTCTCTTGGGATATCACCTGATTCTGGGCTCTCGTATGGCATAATGAAAATTAACTAATTAAATTATTATAGCACAAACACCTCCTTTCAACAACTATTTTCTCCACTCAATACCTGTTAAATTTAAGAAAACATAAATATTTCATGTGAGAACAACTCTACTAGTCTTGGTGTCTATCCTTCCGGTTCTTGTCTTGCTTCGTTATTTTGACAAGCAGGATAGAGGGAAGAAAGAGCCTCTTCGGCTGAAGTGGAAGGTATTTAAGTGGGGGATACTTGCTACGATAATTGCAGGAATAATAGAAATAAATCTGGACTCCATAATGCTGAGTATTTCAGAGAATAAGTTGATTTATGGTTTTCTGACAGCATTTGTGACAGCCGCAATCGTAGAGGAGGGACTAAAAATGTGGGTGGTAAGAAGAGAAGTATACAAAGACAAGGATTTCGACGAGGTAATGGACGGGATTTCATACACTGTAATCGCGAGTATGGGATTTGCCCTGCTAGAGAACATTTTATACGTAGTAGAAGGGGGACTCGCTGTAGGAATAATAAGAGCTTTGATCTCTGTGCCGGCCCACGCAATGTTTTCGGGAATAATGGGCTTCTATATAGGAAAGGCAAGATTTGCACCGATGTCATGGCAGGGAAGCAAACTTTTATGGAAAGGTTTCGCAATTGCAGTTTTCTACCACGGACTCTTCAACTTCCTGCTCTTCACTGAAAGTCCATTAATGTTCCTTGTTATACCTCTTCTCATAACAATGGCTGTTCATCTTCATCAAAAAATAAAACAAGCACGGTATGAGGACAAAGTTGATAGACGACCTCCTGCAAATGTAAGTATATGGACTATTGTAAAAATCTTCTTCGCATCCATGTTGATAGTGCTGGGAACCGGAAGCTTCATCGGTAGTATAGTCCTAGCCGGAGACGCAAGATACGATTACGGAAAAGACGATATAATATCTAGCGCAATATTTGCCGTAGTTCTCTATATCATTGGATATTTTATAATCCGTAGAAAGAAAGATAGATCCAGGTCCTAAACACTTTCAAATTTCTCCTTGAAGAACCATTTAATAACATTCCAATTATTATCACGCGGGAGAAGAGTATAAGCGTGGTTCTCACCTTCACAACCGGGCTTAGGCTGCCCCGCCGCTTCAGCAGAAGCAATTAAAGCACTACATTGTTCAGTAGTAATATAAGGAGGAACATAAAGAACATTCCCGGATGACATAACATCATTCGAAAGTATCTCATAGTTTTGATAACGGAAATAATAAGCAACAGCCTCTTCTATATCGACATCAGTCTCAGTTTTTTCCAAAACTGTTTTTGCAATTTCATAGAAAGTATCAGCATCACCAAAACCAAAATTCTTTGCCTTGTCCTGCAAAGATTTCAAAATAAGTTGTTGTCTCTCCGCCCTGGCAAAATCAGAAGAAGTATGACGACTCCTAGCCAATCTCAAAGATTCCTTTCCACCAAGATGATAAGTCCCCGGCTCATAATGCAAAGTTCCAACAACTCCATCATCAACAGTTCTATAGGTAGGATCAATAACAGCCTTCTCCAAAGTAACATCTATTCCTCCAATCAAATCCACCACGTCTATAAAGGCATACATGTCTATCAGTACATATTTATCCAACTTGTATCCAGTCATATCGCTCAAAACTTTTTTCAGCTCCGGCATTCCATAAAAATAACCATAAGCATTAATCTTCCTGCCATTATAATGGAGATCCCTTGGAATACTAATCATCCTTACCTCTTTTTTATCTTCATCCACATGAGCAAAAATCATGGTATCAACCAAATTTCCATGCTTGCCGGCTATCAGAATATTGAAAGAATGGTCATCACTACTAAGCTCATCACCATATTCCGGAATATCATCAGGTATCTCTAGAGTTTTTTTTTTGAACTCCGGATCAAAGAATAAAAGATTCTGACTGTTTGTTCCCTCTGTATTCACTATATTGATGACCGCAGTAGATTCCTCTACCACTATGGAAGAGATCAAAATGCCATCTGTATCTGAGATATCATAAAAAATCCTGCCATCATAAAATCTTGGCTCCTTAGAAATACTTAGATTATTTCCATTCAAAAGCATCTGAAATCCTGTATCTGAAATAGTATTTTCAATATTTTCTCGCGCCTCCATAACTTTTTTCTGAATAACTGTATTCGTATCAAGTTTGGCTATAAAAGGGGGGAGCGACATAGCAAGGTCAGTAACGATAAGTTTACTATCATTATCCCTTTTATTAACAAGGCTAATCTCCAGAGTCGAAAGATTCAAAACAATCTCAGCAACGATGTCACCAGATCGACTCTTTATAGGGTAAACCGCCTTAAGGTCCGCCTCAGTATATTCTGACGAAACAATTACTCCTGCATTATCAGCAGCAGATTGTACTTCAGTGGAAATAAGAGCAGTCGCAATAGATGCGGTAGCCTCATTTAGACTGGAAAGACTCTTTATTACAGAGTCCTTATTCTTATTTATATAATCTATAGCAGATTTTTGAAAAGCATCAGTATTTTCAGCATCAACCTCAGATTTATCCAATGGAGTTTTCACGTATAACACTGAATCATCCTTTGAAAGGTAATATTTAAAAAGGCTCTCACCATTTACATCACTCATAGCCAGAGACACGGAATAATCATCTTCATTTATCTGTCCCAATGTCAGGTCATGAGAGTCAACAAAGCTACGAAAATCAGTAGAGTCTGCCGTATCCTGAAGAAAGGATTTCTTTAAAGCGAGTTTTTCCAAATTTGTGCTACTCACAGATAGGTAGTCAACATACTGAAAAAGGGCGAGCTGAACATCATTC
Source organism: Candidatus Peregrinibacteria bacterium (assembly GCA_030592015.1). Classification (GTDB taxonomy): domain Bacteria; phylum Patescibacteriota; class Gracilibacteria; order UBA1369; family LOWO2-01-FULL-3; genus JAUUZY01. The sequence continues at coordinate 54,490 of JAUUZY010000005.1, forward strand.
TTATTCTTATCCACATCATTAGTAGAATCAGTACTATCTTCAGCAGTTTCAAGATCATCAAAGCCAAGATAATTCTTTGTAGGCATAAGCAAAAAATTTCTAACTTCATTCAGATCTTGCCCAAAAGCAAGATAAGTATCCTTCACTTGACCAATCTCAGTAATAAGCGAACTGTCTCGAGTTTCAAGGAAATCAATAGAGCTGCTTATCTTGGCCAGCTGAAAATACTGCATAACAATAAGCACCACGATAACCGCGACAATAATTGTTTTTCCATTAATGATTTTCCTAATCTTACCTTTCATCTTCACTTAGCTTAAATGCTAAAAAAGTCTATGAGAAAATTCAGCTCTTTGCAAATTAACTTAAACAATTATGCTAAATGAGCTTTTCAAAAGAGGAAAATGTTTCAGAGTTAGCTACTAGTCTGCTCCAAACAAGGTGTCTTCATCTATTTCGGGAAAGACCTTTATAGAAATTTCATTCTTTGGATTAGCACACCTGTCCTGAAATATAGCATAACCGTCCCTAACATCTACAAATTTCCCCCGTCTTTCTAAGTCTCTAACTATTTTCTTCAAATCGCATAATAAGGTACCACCCTTAGTCGCAACAAGTTGAGCTTCAATTGCCTCCCAGGGATATTTTTGCTTGTCCTCATCTGAAAGAGCTTTTTCCCAATCCCCACAAAAAGAAGTAAGAAAAGATTCTGCATACACAGATATAATAGTCTTGCAGTCAGAATCCATATTTAGTGTTCTGCCCATCTTTGATCCAAGCTCACCCATAAGAGCAAGGACTACACTTTGAGGCAAATCAAGAGTTTCAGATTTTCCCTCAATAAAGTTAGCAAACTCTTCTCTATCTTCTTCTGTAATATTTGTCTTACCCTTTTCACCAGGAGCTAAACGAGGGAATTGAATTAGTTTAGAATCAGATACTATAACGTACTTGCTATAATCTGGAGAATCGCTCTCACGGCTTCCAGCATTAATAAAAACAAGGCTACCCTTATTGTTTATCTTGTGGAATTCACCTCCACCTTTAAGACTCGACACAGTGTCTAATGCACGCCGACCACCAGCCACTAGTCGCTTTACAGCACCACCGAAAATACTTTCTAGATCCGGAAGACCATTCTCATCCAAAGTACAGCCTGGACCTGCAAGCTTTTGTATAGCTGCAAGATGAGCAGGATTCTTAGGGGGGTCAGCTTTCAGTTTTGTATAAATATTGCTGAATTGCTCCTCATAATTGGCCAAGTATGGTTCAACAGGGAGTACAAAGTACAGAGTTTTAGCACCCTCATCCAGTTTTAGTTCCCAATTCATAGCCCTAGCAGCTCTACAATTAATGGCATAGAGGTGTTTAAAGTCAATTGTGAGTTCACCTCCATGACGGATGACATCAGCAGCTTGCTTCTTCGCGTCATCAGGAATATTTTTTATTAAATGATCAATAACAGCCATTTCCTCTTCTGGATTACCGAGGAAACCTCTTCGAGGAGTTTCAGGTGGAGGAGGTGGCTTTCCTTCAGATGGCTGTGAAGCTTCGGGGGATTGTGAGGGGGCAGTAGCTGGAGTTCCACTTCTGAGTATAATCACACGGCGAGTTCTTCGTGGTTTTGGCGCATTAAGAGGTTCTGGTTCATCAGGGTCTGTCAATTCACTAGGATCTGGTGCCTTATATCTGAAATCGCTTTTTGGAGACATCTCATTCGAAGTGGCCAAAGGAGCATTATCTAAGGATATACCTGGATTCGCAGGATCCGCAACTTGCTGTATCGCTTTCAGGGTATCAAGGATTTTATCATCAATTGTCTGTGTTTTCTCATCGTCATCGTCATCCTCCTCGTCTCCAAGTTCATCAAGTTCTTCAATGTCCACAGCCCCTTCTACTTCATCCACCACATCTTCAACAGGGTCACCGTCCCCAGGTCCCTTAATTTCTTTAGTTGCCATATAATTTTAAATTTTTTAAATAGTGCCTAGCAAAAATCTCGAGCCAGGATTGAGAGTTTAAAGAAAAGTTTAAAAAAATACAAACCAATTCAAGTTTTAGTAAAGGGGGGTGGCGCCCCACACAACCCTACTGGCTAAGGGGGAGAGAATTTTGTATAATACTTGCAAGTAGTAATTACAAAAATTAACAAAACAACATGATTAAAAATTGGAGAACCGCAGCAATATGGGGATTAGTATTATGGGTAGCATTAGTAGTTGGAATCTCATTAATAGAACTAGGCTTAGCCCAGTTAGAAGAGTGTAGCAGGCAGGTATTCTGGCTACTTATTGCAATTCCAATCACAATATTTGCTGCAAGCAGGTATTTCAAAAAGTATCCGGGTGAACTAAAAGAGGGGCTAATGTTAGGAGCATGGTTTGTGGGAATGGCTATAATTTTAGACATGATAATTAGAGTGCCACTATTTTATAAATTTAACTACGGTGCATATTGGACTTCAACAGTAGGAGTATTTGGAGGCTTTGCAGTTATAATTATCTGTTCAGCAATTACTGCTCTGGCCATGCAGCTTATTAGTAAAAAAGAACCGAAGAAAGTGGAGGAAGAGCCTGAAGAAGGTAAAGGAGAGGAAACTAAAAAATAAATAAAAAAACACATAATGCAAACAACAAATCCAACACCACAAGTACCACAGCAACCACAGCCCACACCTCAAGTACACGAGCAAGCAGGAAAAAAATCAGGGGGGAAAATAATTATCGCGATTGTTATTGTTTTAGTTCTACTCGCGGGGGGATATTTTGCTTATCAAAAATTGTCTAAGACTGACGAAGCAGAAACAGACACTGTGGCGATTGAAACTGAGAGCTTGGATCTCCTACCTCCGGAATTTGATAAATATGCAGTAGGTGAGGATGCAAATGGATTTATTATAATAAGAAATGATGAAGAGCTTACAAATCTATGGGAAAAGCTTGCTGATCCGGAACCAGGGGTAGAGACACCAGATCTAGGGGCATTTAAAAACGGTTTAATATTGATCAAGGCAGGGGAGGAAGAAGGGATCAAGGCGATATTGCAATTCGAAACCGAAGAAGATGCAGAAAAGGCAATAAATGGATATAATGAATATTTTGGCAATACATCTGGCATTTTTGGATCTAGAGAGGGGGAAAGTGACGTGAGCACTGAAGGGAATTTTCTGATTTTTACTTTTGCGGAAGAAACTATCAGTTTTAACGGCTCACTATATGACAACCCACTTTTAGAAGATGTAGATCAAACATTACTGGATGCTCAAATAATAGTTTATTTAGATGAAAAAATGAGCAGCATTTTGATAAATGCGATGTTAGGTGCATCACTAGCAGATGCAATGCCATATGCACAGTCAGTGGCAAGTAATAACTATAGGGGATTTTCCATATTTCCTACCGCACACGCACAGTTTTTAACCGATAGCGATAGGTCTACTGTACTAGGAACAGCCACAGAAGAGGAGCGCATACCGGTAGAAAGAATAATGATAAGCGCTTTGTCGACAAGTAAGAGTATCGGCATTTTTATCAAGGTCAGCGAAAACGATTTAAAAATAACCCTAGAGGATAGATTTATGGAAGTAGAGGATGTATTGAAATGGATGGAAGAAGAGGGGGTTGAAGCAACAGAAGAAGACTTGGAGGACTATAAGGAAGGATCTGCCCAAGGAATGAGAGACCTAGAGAAGGCCCTTCCGGAAATAGAATCTACAATTAATACTAATTTCCCAAAAAACACTAATACAGAAGCAACTCTTGAGGACCGTAAATTCACTTTAAACGTTTCGGTGTCTATTGAAGACTTGCTCGAATTTATAGACAACACAGGAGAAGAAATAGAATTGGCAGACATAAAAGGAAGGGACGCAACTAGAATCACAGATCTACAAAAAATTCAGAAGGGTCTTGTAGTCTATGATTTAGAAAATACTTCATACTTTCCACGTATTGGAGGACAAATTATCGCTTCGTTGGAAACCGGATTCGAGGCCCCTGACGATACATGGGGAACGGCATTTGCAGGTGAACTCGGAGGGGAGCTGCCAATAGGAACATATTTTTACACAAGTTTCGCAGATGGTTATGGTTTTGCATTATCTGGTATTGTAGAGGGAGTAGAGAGTGCAAATGCGGATTGTAAGGATGACAATGCAAATATAAAAGCCGGAATACTTGGGGATCCTACTGAGCCTGGCGCAATTCCTTGCTATGTGATTTTCCGCGGGGCTACCACTCCGGACAGTTCAGCTAAAGAAAACAACAAGCTTGCAAGGTAATAAAACAACAATGATAAATAAATTCATCAAGGCAGGAATTATAATCTTTGTCTTCTTCGTATTCTGGTCGCTCTATAACCTGATAGCTGTGTTAGATTCAGGGGCTGGGATGGACATGTTATTCAATTACTTTGGAATAACCATCCTCTTTTCAGTAATAACGGTATCAGTAGTTTTCAGACCAAAGAAAAAACCAATTCTCAAAATTGCAGACAAGGAATTGACAACAATGGCAAAGGAAGTCCTCAAAAACTTATTGGCCTCAATAGAAAAAGGATCAATTGTTTCTAGAGAGAACATTTCTCCTAGACTCATTCCGATCATGCAAAAGGAAATGGATATCTACAAGGAAATTCTTTCCAATGGCATAGAGGTAGAATGCAAAGCAGAAAACATAGACCACACAAGTTGCAGGATCGTAGAGGAAGGTGAAAAGAATATTAAACTAAAACTCATTGGGGTTTTTAGGCACAACTATTATCACAATAAAAAGATGCTGGACAACCCCGCGGACAAAAATAACTATGCAAACAGCAATATAAGACCTTTTCAGGCTGGAGGATATACTCTAAATTTCGAAAAATTCGCCAGCGGTGATTATCGTCTAATTGGCTATACAGACGATATTGTTGGCAACAAATATGGGGAATTGTAGCTCTACCTCTTCTTCCACCATTCATACACAAAAATCACCAACCATATCCCCATCAAACTGGCGAATAGGTCCAAAAGACTGAACGTTCGGTTCATTGAGAAATTCTGCATCAATTCTTCAACAATTGTAAGAACAGTAAGGATTGCTGGACCAACTGGCAGCCCATATGCCTTATTTCTATTGAACGCTCTATGTACCAGATAACCCCAAATGCCATACAGAAAAAAATGCCCTAAAAGATCATAGTGGGGGATAAATGCTATCCAGTTGGGTATGCCCTTTGTATAGGCTAGATAAAGGATAACTGCTATTCCCGACGTATAGATTAGGGCAAATACAATCCATTTATTATTCCTCAGGTTCATAGGTTTCTTTAGTTTTTTCAGGTTCTTTGTATTCAAAGTATGTTTTGAGTGAACTTAGTTTGTCCATGGCCTTTGCCCTATTGAAATTGTAGGCAAATATAGAACTTTCTTTTCTGAGCTCACGTAGTTTTGCCTCAATAATATTTTCAACCCTTAGTTTTTGCTTATAAGTTAGGTCAACGTCTTTCAGCATATCAAAAGCAAGCGTGGCATCTACAGATAAAGTTCCAAGGTAATTCAAGTCAAAAATTGTACTATTAAAATCTATAGCATCACTATATACAACACTTTTTGACTCTATAAATTTTTGAATATTTTGCTCTGCAATCACTCGGTCCACATTTATAGAAGAGACAGCAGTTAAGGCAGTAAGCCCTATCACTAAACTTAGATAAAAATATTTTCTAAACTCTAAGCTAGCAATCAAACTTGCCGCTCCAATCAATGTGAGTACTATGGTTAGATAAATAAACCATTCAACATACAATCTCAAAATGGTATATCCGTATGCATCTTGATATAGGTTCATCCTTTTTAGTGCTGAGAAGGCAATCACGGCAACCTGGAATATCAACAAGACTTGTAGAACTGTAACAGCCTTTGACTCCCCATGGTGCGAGAAGGATTTGTATATAGCCCCCAATATAAATGAGGCCAATACGATCACCCACGCCAGCTCAAAGAAACCACTCCGAGCATAGTTCGCAAATGTTATTCCATTTTCACTTATAAATTCTGCATTTCCGAATAAGTACTGAACCTGGATAAATACAAATAATAGAAACAGTCCATTTATCAATGCCAGTACCGTTATAGTTGTAATTCTATCTAATTTCATCGCATCTGCTATTTTTTCCCCCAATTTATGCTTCTTGCCAATAAGAACATAGAAAAAACCGCTTAGCAGTAGGGCCACGGTAACTGTTCTAATCACACGCCATCCTTTATCAACATCTATATCAAAATTGAATATTCGTACCATCAAGTCTGAAAATACAGCATCAGCATTCGCAAATAGAAGGGCAAACAAGAATAAAATTGGTAGTGATATGGCAATCCCCTTTATGATTTTTTTTGTAACATCTGTATTACTGACTTTTTTAAAGTTCAAAACATCATTCTTTAGATGTTTAAGTTTATTTAGGACTATGAATACATTGCGTACTACAGGGATCTTTGCAAAAGAAAACAAATGACTATGAGGATTTTTCAAAGTAGAAAATACAGAAAAGAGAAACAAAAGGATTAAAACGAAAAGAGGTACTCCAGTCTGTACGAGACTATTGTTTAGAAGCAAAATATCTATACTCATTATTGAAATTGGTATGAGTAACAATAAAGACAATTTGTTTTTTAACTGCTTTATGGATACGCTTATTGCCAAAAAGCCGAGCACATAAATAAGCACAAAAAGTGCAAATCCAAGTCCGGGTTGGATGTCCCATAGGAAGATTTCAGAGAGGACCGCCAGTACTAATGCAAATCCTGCAAAGATAAGGCGAGAAGATTTTTTTGTTTCTATAATATGAGAAAATGTTTCATTTTCCATAGTTTTGTAAATTAGCATATTGAGAACAAATTATATGCCTTTTTGCAAGTTTTGGTAGTACTTTGGCTTTACAGAAAAAGAGGGTTTATCTCAGAGGGTTGACAAAATCGAGACTTCTGGTACACTGTTTGCTAGCTTGTTTCGCTAGAAGTTACTTGAAATCTCTCTCTACATACATAAACCAAAAAGGAGACCAGCATGTTGTGGATCATTATAGCGGTAGTTGCGTACTTGTCATTCAATGTTGCGGTCTGGCTTGCTGTAGGGCAGGGCGGGATCGTGGCTCTTGGGGTGGCAAATATTTTGGGCGGACTATTAACGGCGATTAAGTTCCGCAAGGAGCTAAAAGCCAAACCAAATCTCAAAGTTGCAGCAATGGGGGCTGCAGGAATACTGGCTATTGTATTTGGGTTGCGGTGGTCGCACTCAGTACTTCCCGTTTCTCTTAGCATGGAGGCAGTATATAACCTCTTTGCGCTAGGAACATGGCCACTTTTTTTATTACTACATAAGTGGTGGCCTAAGGGCTATCCCGAAACGCCAAATTGGTTCGACCTAGTATGTCATATGGCAATGTTCGTACTGGTAGTCGCCAGGTTTTACACCTATGGCGACTTTCAGATTGAATTTGTGGCAGCTGCTTCAATATTTTTAGCCATCGTTGGGTACGCATGGTTCAACATCAGTATCAAAACAGCTGCTCAGTTAGAACAAGGGCAGAGGAGGCCCACAAACGTAGCCATGAACCTAATTGCCGGCACAAGTCTCGTGCTGCTGTCATTCGCCATTGATACCCCATCAATGGTCACCTCAACACAAAACCTGCTGGGATTGTTTCTTGGCGGGATAGCAATTTTGGGGATTGTAGCAGCTCTAGGTGGAGCATACATTCACTTTGGGGGGCGCAATCAGGGGTCTCTGGTTGCACCGCTGGTGTATGACGGACTACTAGTGGCAAGTCCACTAGTGATGTTCATAACAGGGGAGGGAAAGCACGTGTCATATTGGACCTTTGTTGTCGCCATACTAATGCTAGTAGTGACGATAGTTAGGTACCAATATCACCAGCGCAAGTAACTTACACAATCCAGCTTATGTGCGAAGATAGTAAATATCGCACATAGGTTGGTAGGAGTTTTTTAGTACAACTTATTTAATTAATATCTCTAATACTTGCCCCAGCACTCAAAGATTTGTGTATTTCCGGACTTCCCATATAGCTCAATTTTGAAGCACCGCTTAGAGTTACATCAAGATCATCATTCGCCCAAATCGTAAAATTACTGGCACCTTCTCCATAGGCCACTGTTTCATTACTTTCAAAATTCTTAGCTCTAAAGGCACTCGCTCCACTTAAGCTCAAATCCTGCACATCAACTCTACCTGCTATATCCACCTTTGAAGCACCTGAAATATCAGCAACAAGTTTATTTCCCTCAAAAATATCAAGATTAAGCTTGCTCGCCCCACTTAGCTCGACTTCAAATTCCTCCGTACTGAATTTACTGATATTAGCCTTTGAAGCACCTGAAATAGTTAGCTTGTTTAAGTCCTTAACCGTTAGATTGAAAACAACTGATCTCTCTGCTTTCTTGAAGTCAAAATCAGCTATACGACCCAGTACAAGTGTATTTCCATCCATTTCAACACTGACCCCTTCCATTATTATATCATCTGCAATAACTTCTAAACTTTCAGTATCCCCCTGAGTTAAATTTAAAACAGTATCCAGACCTATCTCAACATTCTGAACATCCGAAAGCTCTATTATTGAACCTGAAGTACCTAGCTCTATAGGTGTAGAATTACAAGCTGCAAATACAAATGTGGCTAGAATTAGAATGAGGAATAGTCTTTTCATGTGTTTAGGGTTATTTACAGAATAAGAGTAACAAAAAGCATAATTTATCACAACGTACCCCTATTAGGTCAAGACCTCCAGTTCAAGTTCCAACTCCATCCACTCTTTTTCATTTCTATCGATGGTCTCATCAATTTCCGATAGACGCTTAGTCTTTTCCTCAGAAAATTTATCAAAATTTTTCTCAAACCATTCAAGCAAAACAGTTTTCTCTTCCTTCAGCTTTACAACATTCCTTTCCAAAAAATTCAATCGTTTTTTTGCCTCCCTAATCTTCATCCTCAATGCCTTCTTTTCCTCTTTTCCAAGATTCAACTTCGGCTCATCAGCTATGCCTAGATCTTCTTCAATATCTCTTTGAAGGTGATATACATATTCTTCATAATTATGAATGTAACGCTTAACCCTACTATTTTTCACTTCAATAATACCGTTGGCAACGATTTCCACAAATGTACGATTATGACTTACAAAAACAACAGTCACATTCGATTCCCTCAGTGCCTGAGCCAATGCCTCAACAGTTTCAAAATCCAAGTGATTCGTTGGCTCATCCAATAGAATTACATGATTTTTCTGCAATAATATTTTTGCCAAACAAAGCCTAGCCTTTTCACCTCCACTCAATACGGGAATCCTCTTTTTCAATGCTTCATCCTTAAACAAAAAATTCCCAGCCATCTTGAAAACATCCTGTTCTGAACTATCAGCTGGAGATACTCTCATAAGGTAGGACTTCACAGTCTCATCAAAATTTAAGGATGCAGGAATATGCTGAGCATAGTAAGCAACTTTGATATTGTGCCCCCACTTAAAATTTCCTGAAAGTTTCTCAAGCTCACCGGCAAGAGTTTTCAGCAGCGTCGTTTTTCCCTGACCATTATCACCAAGCACGGCAATCTTTTGAGCTCTTTCGATATCCAGATTAATTTCCTTAGCAACCGATCTGTCACTATATCCAATCTCTAAATCTTCCAGGTCCAAGGCAATCCCAATTTTATCCACTACCCTTGGAATATTAATTGTTGTTGTACTCAAAGGATGCAAAACATCGATAGTCTTCAGCTTTGCGATTTGCTTCAGTTTTGATTGTGCCTGAGACGCCTTGCTGGCCTTCGCTCCGAATCTATCAACAAATTTCTGCAAATGTTTCTTTTTCTGTTCAACCTTCACATTATGTCTTTCAACATGCATAAGCTGTTCTTCTTTATACAAAAGATATTCCTCGATAGGGCGAGGGTACAAAGTTATCTTTCCATGCTCAATCTCTATAGTCTCATTGGTAGTTCTCTTAATGAATTCACGATCATGAGAAATCAAAAGAATACTTCCTTTATAGTTTTTCAAAAAGTGCTCCAACAGAATCTGAGTCGAAAGATCCAAATAGTTGGTCGGCTCATCCAGAAGCAATAGGTTTGGTTCCTTCAAAAGCGTCGCAATCAGCTTTACTCTCATCTGATATCCACCTGCCAGCGAAACAACCTTCGCATCCAGCATCTCATTCTTTACCTGAAAGCTCCCCGCAACTTTCCCACATTCCCAATCCTGCTTCCCACTGGATCTCATTAAATATTCCATCACGGTTTCGTCCTCTCCGTATTCGCTATGCTGCGTCAAATAACCGATTTTTGTACTATCTGGAATGTTAACATTCCCATCATCAAATTCCTCAGTCCCGACAATAATCTTGAACAAAGTGGACTTTCCTGCACCATTTCGGCCAATTACACCAATTTTCTGTCTTTCATTAATAACCAACTCAGCATTGTCCAAAATGGTTTGTGCCCCATAAGACTTGGAAAGACAAGTAATTTGCAACAGAGTCGCCATAAATATTCAATCAAGATATTAGATGAAAAGAGAATAGCGGTTTATCTCCCCATTCTCAATAAAAAAAGAAACCTTAAGCCTTGCCTTTGAGAAAGAATAAAGATAGAGTTTTCCTCTAGTAGCTCTAACAAAACGTAATATGAAGACATTTAATAGAAATAAAGAAGCCAAAATGCATGCAGCAACCTGCTCGGAGTGCGGAAAAAACTGCGAAGTGCCATTTGAACCAAGTCCGGATAAGCCCATTTATTGTGCAAATTGTTATGAAAAAGAATACAAGTCTGGTTTTAGCAAGACTGCAAAAAGCAAGAAGAAGAATGAGAATATTTTGGATAAACTAGATAGAATCATAGCTATTTTGGAGGACATGAAGTCTGAGAGAGAGGGGTAGTGTTAGCTAACTTCCTCTTATTCTTCCTTTTCACATAAATAATCACGGAACTTGTTAATATTATTACACCCACAACAAGCCAAAAGTATAATTTAGTATTTTCAGAGGGCTTTGAACTATAGGCAATGATCCAGTCATCAACATTTTTTATAACTGTATCTTCGTAGCCATCTGGAAACTGAAGGGCCTCCAATGTTTCAATGTTAATCTTGTCCTTGTGAACTGCAACAAAAATACTACCTTGAGCGTATTGGTTATCATTTCTATCGACCCATTTATAAACTTCTCTGGCCAACGCCTTTTTTACACTGGAAATATCTTCTACACAGTTCTTGTCGATATCAGCAAGTGTCTCCTCATAAGATTTTTCAAAATATTTCCGCCCTTCATAAAGGCTACTGCTAAAATACCGAACCCTGCCTAGTGGAGAAGAATGTGTTTCCATATGAAAATGTTCAATAATGTGATGCTGCCCTAACTCATCATCAAACTGGAGCAAAAAATTAGCTGTATCTCTACGAAAAATTTCACCAACACTTTCTTCAATTTCATCACAAAAAATAAATGCTACAGATGGGGGTGGTCCGCCAGCAAACACAACAGTAGTTGATAACAAAAATATGGATAAAAATCCAATAAGTATATATCTGCTAAAAATTCGAATTTTCATAGTATGTGATTATGTGGAATATACTCTACACTTCCTCAAGGTAGCATTTTTTGCAATATACAGTCTCAGGTCGGTCTGCCTTGTAACTGGATTTTATGTCGACTTGGCATTTGTCACATTGTCGACTGAAGAGTTTTAGGGGATTGCGAGTTTTGAAACGCTTTTTGTGACGGCAGATGTAACAAAGCTCTGGAATTGGGATACCCTGTTTCTTGTAAAAGTCGAGTTCTCGAGGATGGATTTTATAGTTTTTGCTACAACTTTTGCAGACAAGGATTTTCTTAGTAAATTCTGTGTCTACATCATGCACACTATCTGGAATCTCTGATGCTGTTGCGGGCATGTAATCTTTTTCATCCTTCTCAATCCATCTATAGCCAAGAGTTTTTGCCTCACTTTCAGATAATGGAAGATAGTCTTGAGCTGC
>JAUUZY010000037.1 GCA_030592015.1 Candidatus Peregrinibacteria bacterium
AGCTTTCAAAATATGGGATGGAGTTGTTTTTCCACTACTGCATGCAGAGCCTGTGCTTGCGTAAATTCCTGCTTCGTCTAGGTGTAGGACGAGTTCTTTGTTGTCGATTTTTGGGATGTATACGTTGATATTGTTTGGAAGCCTGCTTTCTCTTGACCCGTTTAGTTCTGAGCCTGGGATGCTGTTTAGGATTCCATTGATTAGTTTGTCTTGTAGGAATGAGAGTCTTTTGTTTTCACTTTCTTTGTTTGTCTGGGCGAGTTCCAGGGCTTTTGCCATTCCTACTATGAGTGCTGTATTCACTGTCCCGCTCCTGAGTCCCATTTCCTGCCCTCCACCAAAGATTATTGGCTGAATTTCTACAGTTTTCTTTTTATATAGGATTCCTACTCCTTTTGGTCCGTATAGTTTGCTGGCATTCAGGGTCATCATGTCGAGATTCAGTGCTTGAGTATCTAGACTGAGTGAAGTTCCAGCTTGGCAGGCGTCAGTGTGAAAATATATTCCTTTTTTTCTACATATTTCACCCATTTTTTGAATATCTTGGATGCTGCCGATTTCATTGTTTGCGTAAATGATTGAAACTAGGATTGTATCTTCTCTTATAGTCTTTTCCAGATCTTCCGGATTTATATATGAGACTTCGAATCCTTCGTGTTTTTCCAGGTATTTTATTGCTTTCAGTATGGATGAATGTTCTGATTCTGAAGTTATTATGTGCGCGCCTTTGTCTTTGTTTGCTCTGGCTGTGCCGAGTATTGCGAGATTGTTTGCTTCAGTTCCACTTCCACAAAAAATTATCTCTTCTGTGCGGCAGTTGAGGATTTCTGCTATTTTTTTGCGTGCTCTATCTACGGCTTGTTTGGCGTTTCGTCCCATTTCGTGCATTGAGTCTGCGTTTCCAAATTCTTCTGTGAAATAGGGGAGCATGCTTTCCAGAACTTTTGGATCTACGTAGCTTGTAGATGCATAGTCCATGTATATGTGATTCATTCTAGTTTTTTTAGATATTCTTTTGCCAGAAGAATCCCTGTGAGGGACCCTAGGTCTGTTATTCTTCCTTCATTGATTGCTTTGAGAGCTTCTTCCCAGCTATGAAGTACCGGTTCTAGCTCTTCGTTTTCGTCTAGATTTGGTTCTTGTATTTTTATTGCATCAAAGCCAAGGAAAAAATGTACTTTGTTGTTCATCAGGCCTGATGATGCGAAACTTTCTCCGATTTTTCTTGGATTTTCTACCTTGTGCCCTGTTTCTTCCAGTAGTTCGCGCATTGCGGCTTCTTCAATATTTGTGTCTGTAGAGTCTATATAGCCTGCAGGAATTTCCAGAACGATTTGTTTGACCGGATGTCTGTACTGATTGATCATTACCAGGTCCATATCTTTTGTTAGGGCGACTATTACAACAACATCGTCTCTCTTTACCGTGTAGTACGTTTCTACAACTGAGCCGTCTTGTTTTTCACATCTATCCTCTTGTATTTTGAGGAATGGGTTTTCCAGTGCCGTTTTTGATTTTAGTATTTTCCAGTGCATATTTGGATGATACATCTGCATTTTACTTTTGAGAAGCGTGAAAAGAAGTTTTTCTAGCACATTGGTGGAAGTGGAAGACTTTTGCTATTATTTGTTTATACTTTTTTTTAAACTTACTAAATATATGATTTTATCAGAGGATGGAGCTGGCGGTGAAGCTCTGGAGGGGGTTGTAGAGGAGGTTAATTCACCTGTATTAACTTTCGAAGTTGGGGAAAAACTTAGATTGAGTAATTTGCGAGCTATGCGTGCTGTTGGACATAAGGTTCAACAATCTACAGTATTTAGAGTAGAGGGTATGCATGATGGGAAAAACTCTAAAGGTGAAGAAATGCTGGGAGGATCTCATGTAGAGATTTCTTATGAGGTGGGTGATGGTGTTCGAAAAGTTCTCCTTCCTTCTGATGGAGCTACGTTAAAAAATCTTACTAGGGTTGTTTAATGAAGGTGCTAAAACTGTTGGTACATTTTGCTGGTGTTGTGTCTATTGGCTCTGGTTCTTCTCCTAGTGCCATGTTTAGTTTGGTTAGAGTGGTCTTAGTACAACTGTTGAAAGATTGTTTGCCTCGATTGCTGCCTTAACGTCTTCGTCGCTAGAACTTTCATCAAGATTTAGTGCCTCACGCAATTGGTGAGCGTTCTTTTTCTGAATTGCTGCTGTGACTTCTGCTGGGCTAGCGTCTTTGTCCAGTTCGAGGATTTCACGTAATCGATTGTTTAAGTTTTTCTGAATTTCTGCTTGAACGTCTTCGTCACTAGCGTCTTTATCTAGGCCTAGGTCTTCACGTAGTTTACGAGCTTTATCTCGTTGAAATATTGTTGAACTAGAGTCTGAGGATGTTTTATGTAGGGGGATATATACTTGATTGTGAGTTGCTTCGGGTATTCTTAAATTCATAATTTTATTGTTATTCCTTTAATTGTTTCGTGAACGTTGCTATTTGTCTTATCTGTTTTTTCAGTCGTTGTTGGTAGATCTTCAATAGCCATAATCTTTAATTATAATATGGAGGGGTATTGTAGCTGTTTTGTTAAATTTGTCAACCAATAGGGGTCTATAATATTGAAATCCAGAAGGGAAGGCTTATTACTGACAATATTGTGCTCAGTACTATTGATCTGGCTATGAATCTTTTGTTCAATTTGTATCTGTCAGCTAATGCAAATGGTGTGATTGCGAGTGGCATTGCTGCATCTATTATTGAGCTGGAGAATTGTGCTGGGGGATATCCGAGAAGTTTTACGCTGAAATAGAAACCTGCTGGCAGTATGATTAGAGTAAGTAATGAGAATATGAATATTGGTATCCATTCTGATATTTTTCCGATTTTAGAGCTTCCGATAAAGAGTCCTATCACAACTAGTACGACTGGTGTTACAGAAGCGCTAATCATGCTTAAGGATTTTTCTATAATAGCTGGGATAGGGATTTGCAGACTTCCAACGATAAGTCCTAGGATTACGGATATCAGTAGCGGGTTTCTTGTAAAATTCTTGAGCATGTTTTTGGCAACATTCTTTTTGTTTTTATCTATGGAATAGTCCAGATAGCCAAGTCCGATTGTGAATATCCAGAATAAGTAAATTGCGATTATTAGACTTGCTGTTGGCAATATTTCCTCGCCTGAAACTTGTGTTAGTACCGGAATTCCAAGATATGCGACGTTACCGAAGGCAAAACAAATGAATAATGTTAGAAACATCTTCTTTTTGAGGCGCAAAGCTTTTCCTATTATTATTGCCAAGGCAAAGCTAATAAGCAAAAAGGCCGAATTTGCTATGATTAGTGATGCCTCTGCTGTGAATGAGAATGAAGTTTTTGCAAGTGCGGCAAAGATCAGTACAGGGAATCCTATGTTGAGGGCATATTTATTTAAAATTATGCTCCACTCTTTTCCCATGTTCTTGAATTTTTGCAGTACTGCACTGGCAAAAATTATCAGAAATAACGGTGCGATGACGCTTAGTATTTCGATCATTATTTTTTAGTTATTTTTATTCCTCTCATTCCGAGAATGAATAGGCCTATGATCAAGATTTTTAAAATATAATTACCACTAGGATTTATGAAGTCTTCAGTCATTGGAGTTATGCTACCGATTAGTAGATGCGACAAAATAGCAATTGGTAGTGTCAGAAACAACCAGTTTATTTTGGGGATTTTTAGTCTGAGTTTCAGGAAAAGTTTCGATAGTGTTGGGGAGAGTAGATATATTCCTAAAAATGACACTAGAAAGTCAAAAATAGCGTAATCAAGGATGCGAAATTGTCTGAGAAATTCAAGTGTTGTCATTAATTTGAATTCTACAGGAAATTATGGGATTTGGAAATTTGGAGTGATTTATTCTTCTTCGTTTAGGCATTCTAATTGCATAGCGTTGATGCTTGCTGCAACTTCTGATGGTGTTGATGTTTCTTGGCCATAGACGCTACTAATTTGTGCTTTGATTTCATCAACTTGTTGCTGAGTTAGGCATAGTCCTTCTTTGAGGAGTGGGATAGCTTCTTTTAGGACTTGTAGGCCTTGGTACCAATTTGGAACTTTTTCTTCATCATCTTTAACACCGGACCTTTGTTGATCGGGTCTTCCATAGGGATCGTAGACGATGGCTTCTAGAGCTTTTTTAGCAGGTATTTTCATGATGTAGTTGAGGTTAGTGGTCTGTTAAGGTAGCACACATGCGCTTCAACTGTCAATCAGGGGGAGGACAGGATGGTTAAGTGTTGAGCTTGTAGGTGACTGTGGATATCGTGTTTATAATTTTCATGCGCGTCTGTCAGCTTGGGGTAGTTTATGATCCCATTGGCGTTTCTTCCTCGAGTATTTCTTCAAGTCTTTCCATTACTTTTCCTTGTGGGGCATTTTTGGAACGTTTGCATTTTCCTTCTACTCTTAGACAGTCTTTACAACCCATTGCAGCTTTTTCAATGATTTCTGCAATTTTTGCTCCTCTTTCTTCAAGAGTATCAGGATTTTGTGCAAGATCAGGTTTTGCAATATCTACTATGCTCTGTGCCCATTCTGAATAAGGACCTTCTTTATCTTTTTTAAGATAGATGTTTTTAGGGTCAAATCTAAATCTAAGTGCATCATCTTCTTCAGGACTTAGGCAGGCCTGTTCTTCTTTAATGTG
Source organism: Candidatus Peregrinibacteria bacterium (assembly GCA_030592015.1). Lineage (GTDB taxonomy): Bacteria > Patescibacteriota > Gracilibacteria > UBA1369 > LOWO2-01-FULL-3 > JAUUZY01. The sequence continues at coordinate 4,670 of JAUUZY010000037.1, forward strand.
CCTCAAGGTCGCGGCTACTATCTCTTGTGATGATTTTCCTTGCTTAGATGCGATTCTTCTGAGTACTTCTGTAACTGGTGTTCCCATTGCAGGGCGTTTTATTGAAGTCATAATATTTGTAGATTTATGAATAGATAGTATGGCAGGATGTCATACATATCGGGGTTTTGTCAAGAAAGGTGGGCTTTATTTTAAGTACTTTAAGCTTCGTTTGAATGGAGCTAAGAGTGTGCTCCATGGTATTTCGGATAACACTGCCAATATTACAATAGTTGGGCTGAAGAAAGAGGTGGCTAATACAATAGCCATTCCGTTGTTTCTATATGTATTTGCTACTGTGATTGCTATTTTGTCCTGTTTTGGTCTTCCATATCCGGCGATGTATCCAATGATGTGGAGGGCGATGAAGAATAAGTATAAAAGTATGAGCTGCCAAAGCACTTGGTCTGTGTTTGCTAGTATGAATGATTGCTCAGTTGCGATGGCTGTGTATACGAAAAAGAAGATGATCAATACGTTTGTTGCTGCGAAATAGGGGACAGTTTTTTTAATAGTTTTTGGTATTATTTTCTTAGCTGGGTAGGACAAAATGAGTGGAATGAATATGAGCATTGCCATTGTCAAAAACATTGATTGGCTATTCGGTGAAAATTCTGCAGGTGTTATGTAGTGGAAGAGTAGTGGAACTGTGAATGGGGCGAGTAGTGAGCAGATAATCATTATGCTCATTGCTAAAACCGTGTTTCCTTTGACGATATCTGTGAGTGCTGGGGATGCGACTCCCGGTGGCATAGCTGCCAACAGTAGGAAGCCCATGGCGAGTGTTTTGTCGATAAATGTGAATATGAGATAGGTAAATAATGGAATTATGATCAAGTATAGGATTGTCAGGTAGCTCATGAGCCTGAAGTCCTTCATTTTCTTTATTATTTCTCCCAGATCCAGTTTTAGAAATATCAAAAGTAGCATTAGCATGAGTGCCGGTTGTAGCAGTGGGCGGAATGTCTCACCGAGTTGTGGTGTGGCCAATCCCAGTACGATTCCGATTATAAAGAATAACCAGAAATGAGTTTCGATAAATTTGGTGATGCGTAGCATTTGTATTTAGTTAACAAGCATAGATATAGCAGATAGCACTAGAAATATCATTAAAATTGTTTTGAAGATCTCTTCATTGATTTTGTGATAGGCTTTGTGGCCCAGATATAGTGATAGAAGGAAGAAGGGGAGTATTTTGAGTGATAAAAGGAAAATGTCGAATGTAAGTATGTCGGCATATATTAGCATTGGTACTCGTGTGATGTTCACTACTCCTAAAGTCCCAATGATTGTGGCTCTTATTGTTTTTGCACCACTTAGCTTGTTGTAAATATAGACCACATAGACTGCGCCGCCTGATGAAAACAATCCTGAGAATAATCCACCGATGAATCCGAATAATACTCCTAGCTTAGAGAATGCTTTCACTTTCTTTTTCTTTAAATGTGAATGTGCTACGAATAATAAGATGAATATGGCGAGGAATTTTTTTAGAATTATTGGGTTTGTGAATTTTAGGATTATGATTCCGAGAATTAGACCGGCAACGGTTCCTATTATGATTTCAACAATGGTTTTTTTGTTGATTAAGTCCCAGTTCTTTGGAATCAGAATGATGCTAAAAATGAAAAAGAAGACTGAAAGGAAAGCGATTGCTTCTTGTATGCTTAGAACCATTAGGATAAATGGGAGGGCAATAAGAGCTGCTGCAAAACCGGAAATGGTTTGGCCGAAAAACCCTAGGCTTATGCCGATGATTAGTATGATGATTTGAGATGTTTCCATTTATGTTGAGTGTGTGTAAATGCTATGAAAGTAGAGTTATGGCAGTAGAAGACCAATTATTATTATTGATGGAATAATCCATAGTAATCTTGTTGTCTTCATCTTTTCGATAAAAGTTCTAGCTATGATTGTTACTGCTATAAAATATACTATAAATGCTCCTATGTAGGCTGGGATTAGACAGACTATACAAGCAAGTTCTTGGCATCCGGAAGAACATGTTTTGCTAAGAATTAAGCTACTAGTTACCACAATGTAGAGTAATATTATGTCCCAGTTTTTTTTGAGTATATATTTTTTCTTTATTGCCATGTTAATAAAGGTAAAACCATCTTCCCACTGTAATTATTATTATACTTAGTAGTATTATGGTAAAGAATATCCATTGTGCTTTTTTTCTCTTTTTTTTGTAATCTTTTTTATTTCTATCGTCTGCGGTTTTCCAATGATATCCCCATGCTATTAATACGATGGCCATCATTGTGGCCATTCCCCAAAACATGAATGGATCATTTAGATTTCTTATGTCTGTTTTTCCTGTGTATACGGGATGAAATATATATGCAAAAACTAATATCATGACTATCAATTTGAATATTAGGAGTTTTCTGCGTTTGCTCATGTGCATTTATTATTTTGTCTTTAGACCAGCTATGAACAATATCAATGCAAGTGGTAGTGGTGTCCAGAAAAAGTCTTTTAGTTCTGACATGTGGCTAGATCCACTTCCTACTATGAACATTCCTGCTGATGCTATGAGAGCTAATGCTGCGATTGCAAAGAGTATTGATCTTGTCTTCATGGGGTGAGGGGTAAGTTATTTAAAATACGAAAAATACTAACCCTAAGATGAATATAGCAATTAGGTCTATTACAAGCCCTGCTTTTGCTAAGTATGTTTTGTGATTTTTTTGATTTAGTCCAATTATTCCAAAGAAGGCTGACAAGATTGGAACTATAGTTAATGAGAGTACAAGTAAAATTGCTACTGTCCATCCTAGTGATTCTCTAAGAGCTTCGTTAGCAATTTGGTCAATTAGTTTGATAATGTTTTTTCCAGTAAGTAGTACAAATATTCCGTAAGTGAAAGGCAATAGAGCCAGAATGAATGATATTATTCCATATGGGGATTGTGTTTTCTTCATAAGATTGAGGTGAATGAGTATGTGTCTATCTTATGCTTTCCATGGAGGGAAATCAAATTCACTGATCTTTAATGGGTTTTCTTGCTTCTTCAGCGTCTTGAGCTAGCCTTTTTCTTAAATCATCTACGCTTCTTACTCTATCTCCTATCTGGGGTTCTGGATTGTGTTTTTTGACTGAGTTAAGCATTGCCTCTCTCCATATTGTAGCTTTATTCAAGGCTGGATGTGCCTTTAAAAAGTTGTCTACTTCTTCGGCTGTTGTATTGCCCTTGATTAATGATTCGGCTATGTTTTTCCCTATTTGTAGTGTTGCTGTTCTCCATAGTGTTGCTTTGTCCAAGGTTGGATATGCATTTAAAGCGTTGTTTGTTTCTTCGACTGTTGTGCTTCCATTGATTAATGCTATAGCAATGTTTGTTCCAATCTGTTTGTTGACTTGCTCTTTTGAGGCTTCGTCACGTCTAACAGTTGCTATGGCAAATGCCT
>JAUUZY010000015.1 GCA_030592015.1 Candidatus Peregrinibacteria bacterium
AAAAATACTTTAGATATGTTAATACCCAGTTGATGTCGCTTGCACATTCAAAGAAAGATTACCTTGTTGGTGTTACTATTCCACAACCTGGTTCTCGTCATTTCTGGGGTGTTGTACCCTACGAGGAATGGGTTGCTGATTCGAAAAACTTGAGTGCCTCAATTGATCTTGTGGACACGCGTAAGCCTCTTGAAACTAGAGCTGAGTACATGCAAGCTTATGCTGATGAGGTAAGTATGTATATTGCACATATCAAGGAAGAGGGAGGCGATGATATCGTTCCCGGTTCCTTAGAAGATCTAGAGGCTGATATTTTGAAGCCTAAAGTTGATATTACTGTGCCTGGTGGCAATCGTGGAGGGTTCCAGTATCCTATTTTAGCTTCTCGAAAAGCTAGTTATGAGAAATTGTTAAATGTGAAGGGTGCTTATAGAGAGATGATTGAACCCGCAATTTTAGGGCGAGTTGAGAAAATTCAAGGTGGACTTGCAAATGACGCACATGTGACTAAGTCTGTTCAAATGCAGCTTATCAAGGATGATGCTCGTCACCTTATAGATAAGATCTTATTTACTGACCCATCGGATGAAACTGTTGCGAAATATTTCAGGAATGACTGGTGGAAGGGATTTAAAATCTGGCTGCTTAAGTCATAGAATATGCTTTATTTGAAGAAAGATGACAATCTTGGTCTGAATGAAAGTCGATTGGTCTACAAGGAAGGACCTGGCGATAGTCTTCTTGCTTATGCCGGTAAATTGGCAAAATCTGTGTTTGATTCGCCTGATGACAAAAAAGAGGACAAGGAATCTGAAACGAGTTCTGAAATGCTTCTTTCTATTGTCCCTCCTGCTCTCAAATATGCTTATGATAAATCTTTTGGGCAGAGTTTTATGAAAATTCTGAATGTTTTCGGATGGCCTGAAAATCTTAAGGTATTTGCAAAGGAATTTATGTCTAAACTCAAGGAATTAGCGATGAAAAGGGGGGCAGTTACATTTGCTACGACAAAGGCTTTGGAGGGAATTATTGGAAAGTCGGCTGTGGAGAAAGGGAAAAAGGTTGTAGAATTCTTCAAAGGATCCGCGAATGCCCCTAACTCTATTGGTAAAGAGGCTGGGAAAAAGACTGCCGAGGCGCTTATTGCTAGTGGTAGTGCAAAGGCCAGAGCGGAGGCAAAGGCTGAGATTGAAGTTGATGTTCCAAAACTTGAGGCATCTGAAATCAAGACTTACAGTTCTTTTACTACTGCTGTTGTTGATGGTGTTAGCGATCAGGGATCTCCGGATGTTGTTGATAAGCTGAAGGGGCTTGTAAGTTCCGGTGATGCACCTAGTGGAGCATTGTCTATGGATGAGATCAAGGATCTTTCTGCTCTGTCTGTACAAACCTTGTTTGTGCGGCTGAGGGGTAAATTTAGTGCTGAGACCGAGTTTAAAGATTATCTGGAGAAATTGTTTGCACTAAGGTCCAAATTGCCAATTGTTGATAAGTTCTTCGACTATATGTCTGCTAATTTTTCTAAATTGGTGAATGTGGCTGAGGGCGATATTCCGAAGCTTCTTGGGATGAGTGAACTTTATTTTATAGAAACGTTCATATTGTCCGGTGATGCTAAAGTTGTAAGGGTCATCGAAATTGTAACTGAGGAGTTTTTCCCTAAGTCTCTTGATTCTCCCAATGGTGCTGAAATAAATGCGATGTTTGTGGATTTGTATAAAAAGAAGGCTGCTCCTTCGCCTGCTCAGATCGCTAAGCTGGCCTATATGATTGAGCCTTCCGAATGGGAATCTTTTGCTAAACGTCTTTCTTAATACTAAAACTAAAAATGATTGAATCTTTGGATAAAAAAATACTGACTCTGATTGAAACTTCTACTGTGCCTGATTCGTTAAAGGCTACAATTAAGACTTCACTGTCCGATTTTTCGGATGGCAAAAAGTCCAAGGTTTATAAAACTCTCCTTGCTGAGCGAAAGAAAATGAATTTAATAGACAAGGAGGAGGATAAATTGATCCGCAAATATAAGAAGATTTTTGATAAGGCCCGTGAGAATCCTTCTAAATAGACTCCCCTTTAACTCCCCCTTTTAAGTGCTTGACATTTATATACTTTCTGGTATCATTTAGTTCTTGTTTGCTTAGTACGTTTTGCGAGCAGGATACCGACTAGGTATGTAGCAGATATTTTCACCTTGCAAAAAAGATTCTGCTGAGTATACTAGACATGTTGACTTTTAAAAACTAGTGACGGCTTGGGTCCGGCCAATAGATGGACTATTAGACACACGAAACGGTCTTTTCCGATTCGACAAAGATCTTGTCTGATTAGGATATTAAGGCTTAAGAGGCTTTTCTGGGGCGTTAGTACTCCTAGATCTTCGCAGGAACCCTCCCCCAACGGGGGAGGGCTTTTTTAATTAAAAACTTGCCTCTAAAATTCTTTCTGTTAAGATTGTCCTCGTAGAAAAAAACGTGGTGAGCGTAGCTCAGTTGGTTAGAGCATCTGGTTGTGGTCCAGAGGGTCGTGGGTTCGAGCCCCATCGCTCACCCCAGAATTCACAGATTTGGCTTTTTATGTTATCTTTATTTGCCGTTTTGTTATAAACAAGCGATTATGAATAAAGAATCATTGAAGGACTTACAGGTGACCCCTCTTGATATTGATGCGAGCTATCATCCTGTTCATCAAAATTATAGCGACTATAGTTCTGTGATGAGACATTCTCGTCAGGCTACTGATAATGGACTTGGCGATTATGCGAGAGCATTAGGAGTTAATCGTACCCGTGATGTTCGTGCATATAATCGTCTAAGTGGTCAATTCCGCAACTGGGTTAAACGCGGGAGAATCCCCTATTCCTCTAAGTCTATTTTAGCTTTGCATGAATTGGATATTTTTCCTTCTTCTCCTGTGGCCCAGCAACAGGATGGTACTTCACGACTTATTTATGATGAAATAATGCCTTTTGACCATAAGAATGATTTATTCCCTTTAGTTAGCCTTTTAAGTTCATATGGATTTTGGCGTGGGTGTCACTATCATCAGCAGAGTTCCGGGTCGTCTTTTGATCTTAATAAATCTTATGTTGATGACTTGATGCTTCGAATTATTGAGTCCCTACTTTCCAAAGAGATTAATCCTGCCGACACAAATCAAAGGGTTTCTCTTGATGCGATTCATTCGCGTCTTTTAACTATATTGGGATCAGAGGTTGGGGCTAAAGGGGGAACCGAATCGGCGTATCCTAAACAGGTAGAGGCGGCTATAAATAGTCTTAATGATTCCTCATCAGATGATCAGGAAAGAGATATTGCGCGAGGAATTCTTCGTGATTTTATTCTTACATTTTTTTATGTTGGAAAGTGCCGATACACAAAGAGTCGAAAGTATTCTGGAGTTTTGCCTTTTTCTCAGGATGATGAAATTGCAACTCGCAGGTCTGAATTATTCCAATCTGCAATCGAGTCCTCGCGACTAGATATAGCAACCAGGGTTCAAAGGACTTCTCAGATGGGTGGCAGTGGCCAGAAGACTCCTACCTATTCACGTATTATCTTTTTTGACGGCATTGACGATTTTGACATTTCTAGAATGCAGAGTGAGCTTCATGAGCGAGCACTTGCTATGATAAAAATTATTGAATAGGGTTCGAACATCGTCTAAGCGCTCACTCCAGAAAATATTGCAGTATTTTTCCCACGCAATCGTTGTTATATTGATTGCAATTGATATTTACTTATGCGGGACAATTTTTCGCCGGACGAAATAGAGCGGGCCAAAACTGATACGCAACTTTTTGCGGAAGTTTTTCGTCGCTTTGCGCCTCGGATTTTTTCATATCTTGCGAGTAGGATTCCCACCCAGTCTGATGCTGAAGAGCTTAGTGGGCAGATATGGGAGCAAGTAGTGAAAAGTTTGCCGAAATTTAAGCCTGTGCATGAGGGAAGTTTTCCAGCCTGGCTTTTTCGCATTGCGCGTAATAAACTCACTGATTTTTATAGAAAAAAGAAACTGCAGACTGTGTCGCTTGAGACGATTGTGAATGTTTCGATTGAGACTCAGTCCCCCACCGAGGAATTAAAAAAAAAGGAAGTGTTTGTGCTGGTAGTTGAGGTTATGGCGAAATTGCCAAAGAAGCAGCGGGAGGCCGTGGAGTTGAAGTATTTTTCCGATTTGAAAAATAAGGAAATTGCAGCAGTTTTGAAAGTTGATGAGCGAACTGTTGCAAGTAATTTGTCCCGTGCTGTCCGCAAAATGCATGGATTGCTCGACAGTGATGCAGTAAAGCTTTTTTCCGAGCGTTATATTAAATGAAATAACTAATTTATATCGTGCCAGACAAGAATGATAGAAAAATAGAAGATATACTCAAAGCTGTGAAGCCACAGCCGGAGGAGTCGTTTATGAGCGATTTGGAGCAGCGGATTTTGGCTCAGCATAGAGAGCAGGCCGCGCATAAGGAGGTGAGCTTTTTCGGCAATTTGCGTCGGTTTTCTATGGTTGCGACTCCCCTAGTTGTGATGTTGCTGGTTTTCACTGTCTTTTTCTCTCCTGTTTCGCCAAAAAATTCCGGAGTGCAGGGAGAATCTGATGACAGTTGGAAATTTAGCCGAGAATCTGTAGAAATGGATGCTATTTCTGAACCCAGCTCTGGATTTTCTGCACCGACCACGACAGCACCTATTATGGCTGAGCCATCTACTGTGGAGACAGTTGAGGAATTTTCTTATGATTTTTCTACTGATGCTATTCCCCTTGTTGAGAGTGAGGATGTTTACATTGAGGAATTTATAGAGTCAGCGACTTTCGAGCAATCCGCGACCGCTGAAGTTTCTGCAACTGCGGAGGAATCAGTGACTTCCGATATAATCGATCCAATTAATTAACTTTCATATTATGAAAAAACTAAACCTTAGCGCTCTACTTTTGATTTTTGTTCTTCTTTTTACGACTGCATGTGAGAGTATTGTTATCACAGAAAAAACTGATGACTGGGAATATTCCGGTGAACCAGACGAGGTAGATTATTCCGGGCCTTCGAGCTATCGTATGTCTCCTACCGCTATGCCATCTACTGGTGGTGTTGCCATGATGGAATCTTCTCCTGGTATGGGGTTCTCTGTCGGTGGTGCCAAGGATGTCGACAACTTCCGTGAGAATATCGAAAATGACTACCTTCCTCTGCCTACTGATCTGACATATGAAGGGCTTTTTTATGATTATTACTTTGATACCGATCAGCAGGATGAGTGTAAGAAGCTGTTTTGCCCGTCATATAGCTATGCAATTTCTGAGGATCCTTTTTCTGGTGATGATGATTATTATCTTTCTGTTGGTCTGAATTCAAACTTGAAGGAAAGTGATTTTGAAAGAAAAAAGCTAAATCTCATGGTTGTTCTGGATATTTCAGGTTCTATGAGTTCGCCGTTTGATGAATATTATTATGATGAAAATCCTGAATTTGCTGAGGAAGACTGGGAGACTAGCAAGATGGAAGTTGCGAATGAGGCTGTTGTTGGACTTTTGAATCATTTGAATGACGATGATCGCTTTGGAATGGTTCTTTTTGACAATCAATCGTATATCGGGAAGCCTATTTCTGATGTTGCGGATACTGATATGGACAAGATAGCTGGGCATATTTTAGAAATAGTTCCGATGGGAGGGACTCATATGGAATCAGGTATGGAGATGGGAAGTGAAATGTTTGAAGAATTCCTGGATAGTGATCCTGCTGAATATGAGAACAGGATTATCTTCCTGACTGATGCGATGCCCAATATTGGTGAGACTGATGAAGATTCTTTGCTTGGAATGCTAGAGGCAAATGCTGATGACAATCTTTATACTACGTTCATTGGTATAGGTGTTGATTTCAGTACTGAGTTGATTGAAGCGATCACGAAGGTACGTGGTGCGAATTATTATTCTGTGCATTCTTCCAGTGAATTTTTGAGCAGAATGGATGATGAATTTGAATACATGGTGACTCCGCTTGTCTTTAATTTAGAATTGAAGCTTGAAGCAGATGGCTATGAAATCGAGAAAGTATACGGTTCGCCTGAGGCTGATGAGGCTACGGGTGAATTGATGAATGTGAATACTCTTTTTCCTTCTAAGACTGAGGGAGGTGAGACTAGAGGTGGTTTGGTTTTGTTGAAATTGAAGAAGACTTCTGAAAGTGGAAGTCTGAAATTGATGACCAGCTATGAAGATAGGGAGGGGAATGAAGATAGTGATGTGGCGAGGATTACTTTTGGGGATGAAAGGGCGGATTTTTATGAGAATGATGGAATTCAGAAGGGAATATTACTTGCTAGGTATGCAGATTTGCTCAAGAACTGGATGACTGATGAGAGGGCGCCATATAATATAGATCGTCCGTTTGATTTCAGGGAACCTGAGACTGTTTATGAACCAGCTGTGACTTTTGAGAGAGGAATTATTGTCCCTCCCCCATTTCCGCCGATGCCAATTCCGCTTGGTGAATGGGAAAGGCAATCCTTGGATTTGGAAGTTTCCAAGCATTATGGAGAACTATTTGAGGATTTCAGAAAATATTTTAAGTCTGAGATGAACAAGATTGACGATGAAAGTCTCGAACGTGAGCTTGAGACTCTTGACCGTTTGCTAAAATCTGTTTAAGCTTGGCCTCCTAGTTATTTACATATTAATATGGGTGGTTGGAAAGATGTTTTTGGTGACAGGGTTGCTGACAAGGACTCTATTGAAGATGGTGGGATTGATGTTCCAGGGAAGCGTGATACTCCTCACGCAAGGAGGGATACAGTACCCGACCTTAAGGCTTATTCACCAACAGTGCCTCTAACAGATGTGGCGGATTTGTCTAATCTCACAAGGGAAAGGGTTGCAGGTCAGCAGGTAGAGATCGATAAGTTACTTGACTCTGCTGATTTACCTCAGCTCTCGCCTGGGAAAGGCCGTGGTTCTGTCACAATGGAATTGGATGGGGCGAAAATCCAGGAAAGACTTAGAGCTGATCTTCCTGGAGCAAAATCGGGGAATGAACCTGTGGATGTGGACTTGGAGTGGAACGTGCCGGCTTGGACGGAAGCCGATGTAAGCATTTCTTTGCCTGATCCTGCTCCTACGATTGATGGATCCCCCGTTTCTGACCCAAAGGCTAGGGCTCTACCGAAGGATAATATCCCTGTTCATAATATATCTGAAGCAAGCAATTTATTGCCTGGGCTGCGTAAGGGAGTTGCTGCGACTGCACTTTCTTTTATCTCTCTTATTGAAATGGGTGAGATTGCTCAATTTAGAGATTTTGAATCTAAGTTTGAGAAGATAAAGATGGATCTTCGGCTTAAATTGATGCTTTTATACAATTCCGGCCAAGAGGCTTTTCAGACTCATCCTAAAATATCTACCATGTCGGGTTTAAGTCATGCCCACGCATATAGAATTTGGGAGAATGATCTTATATCAATACTGGATTCTTTACATAAGGATAGGACCTCAGTGCCACCTTTGTCATATTCAGATCGCAAGATTGCTGCTATTGACAGAATTGTTGCTATTCGCAAATCTAGAGCCGTGTTTCTTGACTCCATTAGTACTGATATTCCTAAATCTCCTAAGAAGCTTACAGATTCTGAAATTATTAAGAGACGTCCTGTAGTTAGTGGCCGTAGGGCTGCTGCAAAACCTGCCGGCTACACTCCCAATGCTAAGGAGCAAATAGAGCGAAATCGAATGGTTGAAAGCTCGTCGGCTGGTGCTGAAGAACGCGTAAGGTCTGCGAAAAGAATGGGGATCAGTTCCAGTAGTAACCTTGTCTCAAAATCTCCGGTTATGTTTATTGATAGTCTTACGATTCATAATGCTGAGTCTACTATAAAAGCTATTGAAAATGGAGATGTTAAAATTACCGTGAAAAATGCTGCCTTTATCCTATCCTTGATTAAGGGTGCGTTTGTGTATCTCTTTAAGGCTGAGGAGGCAAAGATAAAGTCTGGGTCCAATGATTTTGCTGAGTTGACCAACAGGCTTGCACGGAGGGAGAGTGGGCTATTTGAGCTTATTGATAAGGTTGTGAATTCTTGATAGCTTGCCATTCGTATAGAATCGATTAGAATGAGCCTATGGAAAATAAATTTCTCATAGATCTCAGTATCAAATACGGTTTGAGTACTTCTGATACTTCAAATTTGGTTGACGTTATTTATCAGGCGGGTTTTGATGATATTAGTTCTGCCGAATTTGCGAAGGTTGCTAATTTCATTTGCGAAAATGAGATTTTGGAACTTCCGTCTGAGGAGTTGATGGAGAAGCTTCGGCTTAAAGGCTTTACTGCCAGCTAAGTGCTATCCTAAAAACTGTCTATTCTCGAGGTTTTCTGCTGTTTTGCTTAGAATTCCCCTTAGAATGAATTTTGCGAAATTGTCGGTTTTGTCTATATTTTCTTCGATACCTTTTTGCTCTAGATAATCTTTTATGACAAATGCTACTAATTTTATTAGTGCCACTTTTGTTCCCTCTTCGTCAATTGCTGTTTTTAGGAGTTTTTGTGGACGTTCCTCGGCCTGAAACAACAGTCCTTTAAGCCAATTGTCCAATTCTATCTTCACTTTTAATGGTAATGTTTGGTCTTCCTGAAAGAAAATTAATGACTTCTCGTTTCTCGCTTCTTCCAATCCCCCATTTTCTAGCATCAAAAATTTACCTACTTCTCTTTGTATGTCTTCATTTCCCAATAAAATTATTGTCAAAATAAAGTTTGCAGGGATATTTTGCTCCAAAACTCTCGAAATCAGTAAAACCAGTCGTGTTTTCTTACTGTCTTTTATAAATTTCAGAAGTATTTTTAGAAGGTCGTCCTCTTTTTTCTTCTGTTTCTTTTCCTCCTTCCTAATGGCTGCAATCTGCGCTGCAGCGGCCTTCATTTTCTCTTGAAAAGCTTCAAATGCCGATTCCGACATTCCTTCGTTATCACCCAAGCCTATGAAAGATTCTAAGGACACTACTTGATGTTTACAAATTTGTCTTTAAAGATTCTACCGTCGAACTTTTTTAGCGCTTTCTCTGTAAAGTGAACTTCTCCATCTTTTAAAGCGAAAATTGTATGATCTTTTCCGATACCTGCATTTTCACCAGGAAAGAATTTTGTTCCTCTTTGACGAATTATAATTGAACCAGCAGTCACTTTTTGTCCACCAAAAACCTTTACACCAAGGCGTTTTGCTTTCGAGTCGCGTCCGTTATTAGTTGATCCTCCCGCTTTCTTATGTGACATATCATTTGGTTAATTACTTGGTTATTCTAGGGAAAAAATCTTTTTTTGCAAGCATTTTTGGTAAAATTGACCTCTGTGATTGTTTTCTCGGCTTGTTTATGGTAAAATATATGGATTAAAAAATAAATATGAGGATAAAAATAAGTAGTTACTTGATTGGTTTGTCTGTTGTTGCAGCTTTATTTGCGAATGCTGCTCTGGGCTTTGCCGATAATCAGCTACAGTCTTTTTCCATTAGTACTGACGACTTTGAACTTGTTGAGGACTTTGAAGAAGTTGCTGTTGAGGCGATTGCAAGGCCTGTTCCCGATGATTCCGAAAATTTAAAAGAACAGGAAATGTTCCTAAATCGACTTAAGCAAGAACTTGATTTGTCAAAACTTGATTACCATCAGCTGTTAAACAATATTGCTGACACAAAGGATCGTCTTGATCTTGTTTCTGAAGAAAAGATCACTCTGAGAATCCAGGTTCACAATCTTGATGCACTTATTGCTTCTACGACCGAAAGGTTGCTTGGTGTTATTCAGCAGGTTGTTGAAATTGAAAATGAGTTATCTCTTTTGTATGAGCAGATTGAGCTCCGTGAGGTTGCTGTTGAATATCAAAAAGATCTTCTTCGTGACTATATAAAAGTTATGTATCAGGAGGAGAATTCTTATTTTTCTATGGATGATAGTGGTGAATTGAATACTTTCAAGCTTCTGCTTGCTGACGGATCTGTTAGTGAAACTTTGAAGAAATTAGAGTATTTGGATCTTTTAAGTGTGACTGGTCAGCAATTATTGGATAAATTGGGAACTTTGCATAAAGAATTGATTGTACAAAAGACTCAATTTGAGTACAAAAAGGCTAAACTTGACTCTCTAAGACTTGATACTGTCACTGAAAAGAAGCGATTGGAAGACCAAAAAGATGCCAAGGAAAATCTTCTTGTTCTGACTACTGGTCAGGAGGAAATTTATAGTCAACTGCTTGAGCAGACCATTGAAGAACAAATGTCTGTGGTTGATGATATCAAGGCTTTGAGCAGTGCAATAAGCTTTGTAGAAAAGGATATTGCATTAGATGCTGACTTTGATGCCAGTTTTTACGATTCTATCTTGAGTGACAAGAATAGAGCGATTTATGACTTTCATTTGAGGTACAGAGGGATGAATCCTGATGGATTTGCATGGCCCGTTGACCCGTTTAAGGGAATCAGTGCATTCTTCCGTGATCCTAGTTATGTGGGAGTATTTGGTGTGCGGCATAATGCGGTAGACATACCTGCTTATCAGGGAACTCCTATTCGATCTGCTGCTGATGGTGTTGTGTATACTACAAAAGATAATGGATATGGATATAGTTATGTGATAATTGCTCATAGTGGCGGTCTAAGTACTGTTTATGGGCATGTAAGTAAAATACTTGTGAGAGAGGGTGATACGGTCTCTGAGGGGTCAATAATTGCCCTTAGTGGTGGTATGCCGGGTACGAAGGGTGCCGGATATATGACTACCGGGCCACATCTGCATTTTGAGGTTCATATGGATGGGGATTATGTTGATCCTTTGGAATATCTTCCTCTTGAAGTTTTGAACGAGGATCAAATCTTGGCTCTACCGGATAAATATTTGGATCCTTGGGAAAAGGCGTTTTATGGAGATAGTTACGGTTTGATTCAGAGATTCTAATATTCTGGCAATGCTTCATGCTTTTGAGTAGTATTTAGATATGGAGTTTTTTGAGTTGGAAAATAAGGAAAGAGTTGCTGCGATTCTGCATTTGCTGAAGATTAATTATGCTGATGCGAAAATTGCCTTGGATTTTTCTAGTGAATTTCAGCTGTTGGTGGCTGTTATACTTTCAGCACAGTGTACTGATGTGAGAGTTAATCTCGTTACACCTGCGCTTTTCCAGAGATATCCGACTGTGCAAGACTTTGCGAAGGCTGATGTGAGCGAGCTGGAGAAATTGATATTTTCTACCGGTTTTTACAGAAACAAAGCTAAGAATATTTTGGGTGCTGCGCGGACTGTTGTTGATGAATTTGGAGGAAAGTTGCCAAGAACAATGGTGGAGTTGTTGACTCTTCCGGGTGTAGCTCGAAAAACTGCTAATGTTGTCTTGACTGCCGCTTTTGGTCAGTCTGAAGGTATTGTTGTTGACACTCATGTGATGAGGATTTCTGCTAGACTTGGTCTTGTTTCAAGGAAACTTGCCGATTCCAAAAATGCTGTAAAAATTGAGCGGGAGTTAATGGCTATTCTTCCCAAGAAGGAATGGTCTAAGTTTTCGCATTGGTTGATTTTTCACGGTCGTCAAATTTGCAAGGCCAGAAAACCAGCATGTCCGGAATGTCCGCTAAAAGACCTCTGTCCTTCTTTTCCTGTTTAATTATTGACTATCAAGTTCTGCATTGCTAGATTTATGTTCGTAGTTTAATGGGGCGTCGCCAAGTGGTAAGGCACTAGGTTTTGATCCTAGCATTCGGGGGTTCGAGTCCCTCCGCCCCAGCCAGAATTGTAAACTGAATTGTAATGAAAAAATTCTTATTAGTTTTAGTTCTAATTTTATTTATTTTTGCAGGGTGTAATTCATTTGACGTAGAAGACATCGCGTTCACTGATGCTGCTGAATCTGACGATATAGAGGAGTATCCCTTTAATAGTACTACTATTGTAGACGATCTTGAATGGATTGGACGTGTGCTGGAGTCTGAAGATTCCCCTCCGATATATGAGCTTGTAAAGGTTGATAAGGAAGGAAATGAAACTGTAATGTATGAAAACAAACTTGATAGTTTATATCCTAGTATTTCTTTGAAATCTGATCAGGGTGTGGGGATAAATAATTTAGTACTGGAACATTATCAAGGCTATCCGGAAGGAGGTAGTACAAATGTTGTCTCTTTCAATTATGGAGAGGAGTTTGTCGAAGCAAGATATGGTCATTTTTGGGGATTCGTTAAGCAGTTCTCTTTTAGATATCCGGATACTAACGGTTATCAAGTTGAGATAGAAACTTCTGGTGAATGTTCTGATTATCCTGATAGAACTGACCTTAGCACAGTTGTAGAGACCAACATTTTAGGCCTTAAGATTATTTCTGTAGATGATACGGAGTCTTCTTTTCCGTTGCCAAGTTCAAAAAGTGCGCCATGTGATATTGTTGATGGATATATCTACCCTCCAGTCCTAAAAAATGACGATATTCAACTTGGTTATTCTGGGATTTCAATAAAATTGCCAGGTGGCATCAAGGCTTACATTAGCCGTGATGATAGCAGTAAGGAAATAAGGGTTAGTTACTAGTAGCTTCTAAATTTTCACCCAATCCCAATTATATACATGGCTTTGTTGTATTCGTAGTTGAGCGACAGAAATTTTGCCAGATTTTTGTCGTAAAATCCGCCGAATGGAACTGCGCCTATGTTTAGGCTTTCGGCAGTCAGGAGTATGTTTTGCCCAAGGTGTCCTGCTTCCAGCAATGCAAATCGATATCCTCGATCCCCGTATTTGCTGCATAGGTTCCTCAAGTCTGCAGTTATAACCATGTAGAGTGGGATTTTCCCTTTTATACCCCTTGTTATAATTAACTCCTCCAGTTCTTTTTCGTTTAAGTTTTTTTCGCTAATGCTGTCTAGAAAATTGTTTTCAAAATAATAATGGTATATTCCATCTTTTAATTCTGTATTGAGCGAAATCAAATATATATGTAACGGATATATTGCTCCGGCCGAGGGCACTGTAGAAAGTGTTTTTTCTTCCACTCCCCTATTACCATAGCTCAATTTCAATATGTTTGAGATTTTTTTGAGGGATAACTTTTTGCTTGAGCTAAAGTCCCTTTTTGTTCTTCTGTTAGTGACAACTCTTTGGATATTTTTGTATCCGCTGGAGAGTTTTGGCAGGTCTATTTTTTCTGAATAGGGGTAATTGAGCGGCTTGTAATCCCCCTCGTTGTAGTATTCTTCGATTTGTTTTGCGTGTTCCTTTATGTTTACTGTATTCAACTCTGTATTATTATGGAACAGTGAAGCTAGCTCATATTTGTCTGAACTATTCCTTTTTTTGTTGATAATTTTTATCAGATCTCTCATTTTTTTCTTGGTTTTAATTATCCTAGCATGTGAGGCGGGAATTCTTTTAATTCTGACTCTCTCACTTCGTTTTTCTTACACCAATCAAATACTTTTCCGGGTGTGTATAATCTTTTACTGCCTAGAAAGGGGTAGGCATGAATTCCGTGTAATTGGGTTAGTCCTGGCACCACCGCTCTAATAACTTTAAATCCTACTGATTTTTCTATGTCCTTTGTTGTTAGGTCTTTAAAATATGCGTCGTATCCTTTCTTGTTGATCATCTTGATTAATTCTTGCAGATTGAATTTGTAGCTATCGCTAAGCTTCTCTAGTTCTACTTCTTCTCCTTTTTCAATAAAATCGATCTTGTTTTTCAATTCCTTCTTTGTTGAATATATATACGAATGGTCCTTGAAACTCATAACGTCCAGAAAATCTTCTCTGTATTCTTTATCCTTTAATGTTTCTTTGTTGAATGCCACTGAAATTCTTCCCTGGGCGTTTTCTATAAGGGACTTTTTGATTGCATCGTAGTATGTAAAATCGCATGCGAGCCCAAGACTTGCTACATATCCGAATGATGATTTGCCAAATGAAAATGTGGCTATTGTTGGAATCCCAAAGTCTGAGCTTATATCTAGGATTATGTATTTTATGTTTTCAAATTTGAATCTTTCTTTCAGTTCGCGGTACTCTCCATTGTCTGGCAGTTGTATTATTGGTGGAGACAATTGATTTATCCAAAAATTTGTAAAGGCGTCTCTTTCTAGTATTTCGAGGACTCCTTTTATGGATGCCTTTTCTGCATTCTCTGCGCAAGACAAGCCTGTGGACATTGAGAAGAAGTGCTTCCCCCCTCTTTCGTAATTATTGAATGGGAGATAGATTGCAAATGCTGGCAAATAGGATTCTTCTCTATTGTTCTTTAGTGTTTTCGCCCAAATTAGAGGAGAATCTTTTTTTATTTTTTGGAATGGGAATTCCTTTTCCATGTATTGTTTTTCGCTGAAATAACTAAGAAGCTCCGGGTTTATTGTGTTGTATCTTCCTTTTAGCTCGTTGTAGCTTCCCTCAATGTCTTCTTTGTCTGTAAAGCTGCTGCAGTAGCGCTCTGCTATTTCTCCACAACATGACAGTAAGGCGTCTATTTCAGTGAATCCTCCCCCTCCAGCTATATTTAATGCTTGGTCTTCGTTTTCCTGTTCCCAATTCAATAGGCCTCTTGATGCTGCAAAGGAAAATATTCTCGGTTCATTCTCGTCGAGGTATGTGTTGATCAAATTATTAATAATCCCGTTTCTTTTGCCGAATAGGGAATCTAGTGTTTTAATAATGCCTTTATTAGTTGAACATTTCAGAGCCTAAAAAAACTACTGGTAGTGAAATTGCGGCAAATAGCGCGACTCCCAATAGCGTCAAAATCACTTCCACTAATACTACTTTCAGTCTTTTCTTGGTATCAACATTTGTGAGCCATTTTTTTGAATAGAGATACATCAAGTAGTAAAATAGTGCTGTTGCTAGCCCCGCTATAATAATAAAATCACTGTCTGCAATTACCTGCATAAAGCTTTTATCGCAAATGGCAGTTTTACATTTGGAAAATAAATCTTTGGACGCTGAAACCCCCATAATCCCAGCTATTAGACTTAATGTGAAGAATACGAAATTGTATCCGAAATGAGACTTGATGCTGTCCTCATGTTTGTAAATTTTCTTCATTGTAGCTTCTGCCGCAAGATTTCCCAGTGGATAGAGTATGCAACAACAGCAACAACAACAGCAATCCACATAAAATGTGATACTTTTGCTTTTTGTTTTCGAAAGAGTGTTATCTAGTTTAGAGATTTTCATCTGAGGAATGGTTAAAAGAGTATTTTTAACAGATCTATTGTAAAGTAAATGTTCCCAATTAGTAAATATATATAAAATATTAATCCTGGAATGAATGTTCCAATCCATATGTAAAAACTCCTTTTATATAGCATGATGTTCAGTACAAGTAATATTAGCGAGAAAACTAATGTGATTGTTTGAATTTCTGTTTCTGCCGTTGCCCATGTATATGAGTTGTAGGTTTTGAAAATTGCCCACAAACTGTAAACAGCAAGGAAAAGGAGAGCTCCAAGGGTGATTTTTTTCTTCATAGTTTAATTACAAATTGTACAGTTTGGATACTGAAGCAAGCCTTCTTCCCATAGTTCCATTTCTTCTGTGTCAAAGTATATAACATTATTTAAACTTTTTGGGGTATTACTGGCCATGAAAGACAATACTTCTTTTACAATTAGTGAGCTTATCATTGCTTCTTGCAGATATGCGCGATTGGATTTATTGCTTACAATTGTTCTTTTGCCTGTGTAGTCATGTTTTGTTGCATAGTCTTTATTTGCCAGTCGTCTTTCAAAGTAACATTCATAGCATGCTGTTTCTTGAGGGATTACGAATGGCCCCACTGCTACGTGTGTGCCAAGATCTAGATCTACAAATAAGCAGTTTTGATTTCTGTTTTTGTTGCTTTTATTGATCTCTAAAACATCTTTTTCGTTTATATCATCTGTTTTTATGCAAATTACCAGATCGCAGTCGCCATCTTCATTAATGGATATCTTTGTTATTTCGTGTCGTTTTAGATTCTCCCGTAGGATTTCGTTGAAATGCTCGGTGTTTTTGCTGATTATCTTTATCTTGAAGTTCTCTAATTTGTTTTTCTGATGCTCCTTGCATGACTCCTGTTTTTCGTCAGATTTTATTAGTAGATTGTTTTCATTTAGGAATTTGTATATTTCGGCAATCTCTTCGTTTTTAGTAAAATTCTTCAATTCTTCCTCGTTGACTCCGCTTCCTAGCCTTTTCAGGAAAAGTTCGATCTCTTTTCTTTGCTTTGTCTCTTTTATTTCGTAGCTTTGGTTCTTATAGCAAATATAGAAATTGTTCTTAACTGAATATATCTTTACTGATTTCTTAACCCTGTGTGTCATGAATTTTACAATTACTAACGCTCTAAGTTGTCCTGGCGATGTATGGCTGAAGTCATTTGTTGTATTTTTCTGTAGTTTATATCTCTTTCACTTATTTCGCCGATTTCCTTGATTTCGTTGATTTTTTTGTGCTCTCTTTCCTGGGCGGCAAGTTTTTTTCTCTCTTCTATCAGTCTATTTATGCATCGAAAGTGAAAGTGTGGATTTGGCATATTGCAGAATACTTTTACAATTGTTGATGAATTTAGGTAAATCTTTATGTCTCCAAATTTTAATACGCTTGCCATAAGTCCTTCCCTTACCCTTTCTATGTCCTGGATTTGCCCCAGTCTAATGGCCTCTTTACTGTCCTTGAAGAATAGAGTTTTTTTGTGCTCAATAATTCTTATGTTTGTTATGAGTCCTATGTTTAACAGGAAATTGAACATGTGTACGAAGAATCTGTGTAGGAATATTGTTCCTAGTAAAAAACCGGTAAAAAACAGTAGTTTCATTTCCCGGTTGCCTCTAAGTAGCTCCTTTATTTCTCCTATATTTGGCAGTGTGTATCGAATTATCACCAAAAACACTAGAAAGTATGCAAAATCTTTGAATACTGTTATCCAATGACGCCTGAAAAAACATACTAGCTTTTCGCTGCTATATTGCCCTTTGAAATGTTTGTCTTTGTTGTTCATTTAAAGTGTGATTGTAAACCAAATTGCGAAAACCGTGTGTAGTGCAATGCAAACTACGTATATAACTGTCAAATTCTGCTTGGTTATTACTCCAAACAGTTTAGTGTATTTTGATTCTGGCATCATATAGCGCTTGTTGTGCCTTGCTACCATTTTTATCGCGGACCAACAAAATATTATCGACCCGATAATTGTGAGGCTCATTAATACAGAGAAAAGTGACATAATTGCTGTATTAGGAAATGCCTAAAGTGTACCCATTAACCAGCCTTCATGTTATCTTCTTTCTTTCGGCTTGTCAAACTCGCTAAATCTGTGATTGTTTTTATTCGCTTTGGAGTTGCTGTGTTTGATTTTCAACCTCTTGAATCATACCTTTGTACTCATCAGTTGAGCCAAAATCGAACATTGTGCTAGCTCCAAATATAATTATTACTGCTCCTATAGCTATGGCAAGTAAGAATCCTTTATTCTCTAAGAAAATTGAACCTTTCCCCTCCACTACTTCATCACCACCGCCACCAAGACTTTCAGGGACGGGTATTTTACCTTTTGGTGCCGTTTCTTCTTGTGTCTCAGATTCTGTATCTTCCACTGCTATTGCTTCCGGTGCAGGTGCGGCTTCTGGTGCGGGTGTTGTTGTCGGTTCTGCCGGTGCTTGGGCTTCGGGTGTTATCTTTATTTCGTCTTCCATATCTATTTTTTGTTAAATATTACGTAAGTTCCTAAAGGTAATAGTAAATATATTAGTACTCCCGGTCCGGTTCCTGCTGTGCTTCCTGAGCTTGCATTTTGTAATGCCATTCTTGCATCATCTTCTAGCGGGTCGCCTTGTGATGGCAGACTTTGTTCTGGTCTTTGTTCTACGATGTCAGGTCCTTCAAAGTCTTCTATTTCAGCTATATATATTGCTGAAATTGTTCCTCTTTCTGTGTCTTCCAGTTCTCCTGTATCCGGATTTCTGGCGTTGATTCTGTATTCATATTCTCCAGAGTCCACTATTTCCCCCGAATTATCACTTTCCTCCGTTCCGTTCCACCATTCAAAGTGCTCTCCTCTATCTAACACTTTATCGTCGATTAATTCAACAACAATGTTTCCGTCTTCGTCTTCTATGAATAGGTCTACTCTCGCTTTGTCCGATATTTCAAAGCTTATTCGGCTTTCCTTAAAGGCTGGATTGAATTCCTCTGGGTCTGCAATTGCATCAAATATCCTTATTTTTTCTTTTTCTGCTTTTGTTGCGAAGCTTATTCTTATGTCTTGATTTAGTGGTGTTTTGCCATTTTTTACTGTAGCTGCAGGTATTGTTGCCGTATATAATTTTCCTTCCTCCAGCTTTGAATATGGAATTGTTAGCGTGCTCAGAGTTTGGTCAAATTGCATTGCTGCTGTGGATAAATCTTCGCTTCCTCCGTTTTCTGTGATAATTGCGTCTCGATCTGGAAAAAAGCTTAGGTCTGATTCATTAAGCCTGACTGAGATTGTTCCCGGTAGTGCTTCAATATTATCTGCTCCATCTGTCGGGTTTGTGGAATTTATCGTAGGTGCCGGTGCTATTGATAGAGATGGTGGTGCCTCCTCAATCTCAGGTTCTGGTTCAGGGGTTGGAGTTGGCTCAACAAATGCCGGTTCCTCTACGACTGTAGATTCTGGAGCTATAAATGCCGGTTCTTTTGTGGTTGCGGCTTCGGTCTCTATAGGTGTTTCAACAGCTACAAATGCCGGTTCTGCCTCCTCTGTAGCTGGCTGTTCGCCAATGAAGCCCATATATGTACTTGCTCCTCCGCTAAAAATGACAAATGATGTGAAACCAATTGCGATTATGCTGAATACAATGAAGGCATTTTTATTTTCTATCAATCTGTCCTTCAGGCCTTTTTTTGTGTCTGGTTTTGGAAAATCTCCTTCTGCCATTTGTTTTTGTTTTTTATTATTATACAATATTTCCTTGCTTCTCGCAAGGTGCTGATTTGCCGCTTTCTTTTCCTCTCCCCCTTGCCTTTTGCTTATTTTTGTGCTATAGTAATAAGTGTAAAAAAACAAAAATAACCTCAAAACAAAATGAAAGACCTATTCCCTGCTGCTGAAAAAGCGCAAACACCTAAGTCAATCCCTACTTTTTATTGGGTATTGGTTGCTTTGATCATTGCTGTGATCGGAGTTGGACTTTATTTTAGTTTCCTAAACTCTAGCGGTGACAATGAAGCGCCACCAAGCCTTAGCTTGGAAGGGGCAGGTTATCAAGGGTTCTTGACTGATGATCGTGGGTTTTATGAATTTGATGAAAGTGATGTGGCTGATATGGAATTGCGAGAAGCTGGGCTTATCGGGATCTATGGGGCTTCTTCTGAGAGACTTAGTCAGCCTGATAAACGTGCAATTTACTACTACTTAGATGAGGAGGGGTCTCAATCTTTTGAAGATACTTTGGACCTAGTTCAAGCTGAAGTTGGTAACAAGTGTCTTGTTGTCACTTATCTTGAAAATGAATTTAAGATTTATCCTGACGGACCGTATGTGGGAACAAAAACTGTTACTCCTGCCTATGAGGTTCCTGCTGGAACACCTTTCTCGTTGGTTTGTCGTGATGGATATGATACATGGAAGATTAATTCAGGTGATATTCAGCCTACTATTGACTATGTTCCTCTAAATGAAATGGATTCTACTTGGAATTTGACTATATTTGATTCTAGTGAAGCTCTTGCAACCGAGGTGAAGAGTTGTGGAAATAGAGTTGTTTCTGTTTGGACTCAAAATGGACTATATATGAATGATTTTGTACAAGTTGACCGTGCGAATCCTATTCTTCAATCTGGATATCATTTGGCTTGGTTCAAGTTGACCGGTGATGCCGGAACTTGTGAGGAAGCTGCTCTTCCCGCTTTTGCTGATGATGAGTCAAAGGATGAGGGGAAGGAGCTTAAACTTGTTACCTTGGATACTCTGCTTAAGGATCCTGCTGTTGTTATAGCAAAAGATCCTGTTCTGACTTCTCCAAAGGAGACTACCACTACTGAGAAGGATCCTGTGCTTGTTGCACCAAAGGAGACTGTTGCAGATAAAGACTCTGTGCTTGTTTCTCCAAAGGAACCTACTACTATAAAGGAGAATACATTCGTTACTACGAAAGAACCTGTAGCTGATGAACCTACTACTGTGAAAGAAAATACATTCATTACAACTAAGGAGCCTGTTAAGGACGGTGACTCTGCTTTTGTAACAACGAAGGAGCCTGTTGCCGACAGTGACTCTGTGGTTGTTACAACAAAAGAGCCTGTTGCTGACAGTGGTGACTCTATCTTTAATGATGTGAGTTCTGAGCCTGAAGGTGACGCAAAATATATTGATGATAATTTTGGTGAAATTCTTGTTCCAGAACGTACAAAGGACCTCTTTGATGTTCGTGGGGATACAGGGTTTTTGGAGGATATTATTAAAGATTCAATAACAACTACTGATACTGCCGTTGATGAAAGGCCTAGTGGGGTTGAACCATTTACTGTAAGCCCTGCTGTAGCTAGTGTTAAACTGAATTGGAAAGAAGCTAAAGATGACCATGGTATTAAGGGGTATAAAATAAAATATGCGATTACTGGTACTTCTAAAGTAATTGAGGTGATGGTTTCACCTTCTGCTGTTTCTCATACTCTTAAAGGCTTAAGTCCTGTTCCTTATATATTTGCTGTATCTGCAATTGATACTGCTGGTCAGGAAGGGCCTATCTCATCTTACTCAGCTGTTCCTCTTGCACCTGTGGATAACACTACTGTTGATGTGGTTGATACTACTGATACAAGTACTGACACTGGCGGAGACGGTGATCTCCCTACTGCTGAATTTGAGCCTCCTGTAGAGGATGGGTTTAATAATTTTGGGCTTCCTGCTACTAATGATTTCTTAGGAACTACGGTTAGTTCTGATTATGATTTTTTCGATGGAATTACTGCTGAGAGCTATGAGACGCAGCTTGTTGAGGAGCTTGCTAAGTGCGACGATTTCACGTGTAGGCGTTATGTATTCCGAAAATTTGGAGAATATTATTTTAGTTACTACCCTAGTGAGTTTGCAATTCCTCTATCCGACGTTTGGGATAGTTGTGCGGATGCACCTTCTCAACTTAAATGTATGGATGATGCCTTGATGGATTCTAATAAATATCCGCATCAGGTCTATGAGGATATTGTTTATCAATGTGTGTTTGAGGCTGGAGACCTTCATTCTTGGGATTCTACAGACTTAATTGGGCAGGTAGATCCTGACTGTCTTATAATTCCGTTTGCAGCTGCATCTTCTTCTCTTAGCGTTGCGGCTTGTTTTGTAGAGGTTGGTGATGGTGCAAGGGATTATGTTGACTTTAGCTGTCTTGAGAATAAAATAAGAACCTTTTTGAAAACTTATGCTTGTCCTTATAGTTTTGAGGGTGATATTACACTTATAGATTATAATACCCATGTTTGTACTGACACTATATATGTAGAACATTTTCAACTTTAAAAATAAAAATAAA
>JAUUZY010000067.1 GCA_030592015.1 Candidatus Peregrinibacteria bacterium
GCGTATATTCCACCGTATCCTGCGTCAGCAACGTCGGAGAATAGGCCCAACGCTACGATGAGGCTCACGACGCCGATGATCGGACCCAACACAAAACCAATGGCTGGGAGGACAAGCCATCCTCCGATGCCAACGAGTTTCGGATCTGCGGACGTCCCGTGTTCTTCTACTGATTCTGTCTGATTGGTCATGGTTTCGCTCCTTTTTGTTTTGTTGCCCTAACGCCAGTATCACCGGAATTTTAAGGAGCGGAGCGACTATGAAATTCCGGTGCATACATTTGTTAGCCCTGTTTCTCAAAATAGTTCTGCTGAATGTGCTTTCTCGATATCTTTGGCTTAATCTCTGACAGGGGCATACCATTCTTGAGGAATCAATTTTCTCCCATTTCTCCATTCATCAACCTCATGAACCCCTTCGATATCACCATAGATATCGCTGTCTGCATGGTCTAAAATGATACTTTGCCACGCTCCTTTTTTAGATGATATTGAACTGGAAATAGTCTTAAAAATATTCCTCACTGCCTCCATATCCTCATTTTCATATTTGTTTTTATTGTCAGCATCCTCTCCCCGTTTAACTTTTGGAAAATAAACCTGACTCGGTTGATCAAAAATTACAAAACTAGGCACAGAAGACATAGGTTGATTAATCAAGTACTCTTGCAAAGAACACATTAAAGCCAAATGAAAGGAAACCCAGTTTGAAGCACTGCCAACTTCAGCGAGAAAATGCCAATTCCCATCATTGCTTAACACCGAGATATTCAAGTCTTTAACACTGAAACGAGGTGCTATCTTCCTATACTTATCCTCCACATCCAGGCCTTGAAGATGATGTAGAATACCTTGGGAAATAATAGTGGTTGCCCTGGTTGTTCTTCGCGCTACTCCCTGAGAGTCAACGACCCCCTGTAACTTACCTTGTTCCTTTTCCAGACTTTGAATTTCTTCTTGAAATTCACCTCCATCAGCTAGGCTTTCGAACATTTCAATCGATGCTTTTAGGTGGCCAAGAAAAAGAAACATATTTTTCTTGCGTTGAAATTCAGCTTGGGCTTCTTTATCTTTTGACATTATAAGGTCAAATCGTTTTTGGTGTTTTTTCCGATTCTCTAAGAGGTCTTCCAAGGTCGACTTAAGTCGCTCCTCTTCCCTTGAAAAGGAAGTTGGAACTTCAGCAATACGTTTCGTTTTATTTTCGTATATTTTGAACGCCGAAGATATTTTTTTGACTTCAGAGGCGGTATTCTTATGAGAAGAACTACCACAAACAGGACAACCCTCAGACTGGAGTGCCATATCTTCCATCCATTCTGAAATTTGAAGCCTATCAGTTCTTTTTTGTACAGAATTTCCATAATCAATAAAACCTGAGCGAAGGTTTGCAATATCCTTGAGCTGTTTTTTTATCACACCAATCTCGATGCTTAGCCGCTCCTCCTCCCTGTCAAGTTCTGCAATTGTATCGTTGGCTGCTTCAACATCTTCCAACTTTGTCTGTGAGTACTCTGGAGCATCTTCAATAATTTGTTTTGCGACTTCCAATAGTTCTTCATGATTGTCCATTCCGGAAACATCACTTTGAAGTATTCCATATTCTTTTGCTACTTTAATGTGACCAAACATATTGGCCATCCATGACCCGGATACTGTTTTGGCCTTCTCCATCTCACGTCTTAATTGTTTAAGCCGCTTTTCAACTACCTGAAGGCGTTGCCTTGCTTGTAATATTTCAATGGTTTCTGCACCAAGAATGAATGGAAACCAGTTTCTTAACTTTTCTCGATGGGCATGTGCATGGGTTTTGTAAAAAAGGATGTTTTGATTTGCTACAATTCCTTGAGTCTGAAAAATCAATGCCATTAAATCTCGAAAGCCCAATCGGGCGCCATATGCAATATCTCCGTCAACACCTGCTAATGAAAAATATGGGACAGAAGAAATGGTATTTAAAATATTTTTTATGCCATCTTTGTTTTCGTTTGGTTTTTTTATGGAATTTGGGACAGTAATTATTTCCCCACGGGATAAATAAAAATCATTAGATGCTTTATCACCTTGTGGCACTTTTCGACAAACAAGCATTTGCTCTGTTTCAGTCTGGAAAACAATACCATACCAAGATGCATGATCACGGATTGTATCTATTGGTATGTTGCAATCGCTTGAGGCTAAACAGTAATCAAAAATAGGAATAATCGCTGATTTACCAGTACGCGATCCTCCTGTTATAACGTTTACCTTTCCAGGCTTAAATTCAACCTCTCTGGGAGGGAAGGATTCTGCCTTTGGCCAGACAATCAATTTAATAATTTGAAAGTTCATTAAAACACCACCCTTAGATATGCTCCAATAGTAGAAAGATCATGCTCAGAAAACCATTTCCCCAGCAATTCAGCCTTGTTTCCATCAGTTTTGATTTTTGGCCTCAAAGCCTTCCCTTTTCCCGCTTTTTTAGTCAATTTTCGTGGATATAGTTTTCCACTTTCAACATCCCAGACCAATAACCCTTCACTAATAGCAATATCTATTGCCGCAAGTGTATAACTTCTCTTTTCTTTGATCCTGGATTGAAGATTTAACAAAATATCTGAGTCTTTTTTATCTTCAAAAGAGCGAACATATGATTGAAGATTTTTTCGCTGATTATTTACAGGTAACATAAGTCTATCATTGGTGAGAATAGCACTTGCTACAAAATGTAATAGACCTATTGGGGCATCTCCGACTTTATGTCCAGAAGAATATCCCTGAGTAAACCTCCAAAGTAAATAGGCCCCAATAATTGGAGTGTTCCAGATTTGCACATCTTCAACGAGATTACTCAAAATCAAACCCCCTCTTGATCTGACAATAGTTTTTCCCAGGAAGGATGCCACCCAAGAACAGGTTCCTCTGCAAGGGCATGATAAGTTCCGACTACTGTTGGTTCAGGTGGCGATATACCCCTAATTGTTTCTTGTCTGGATTTACACTTTTCAAGAAGAAGCTGGCCTTTTTCCTCTTCACCTAACTGCTTTTCAGTTATTTTTATTATTTTTTTCTGGGTGGACCAGAATCTCTTTAGTTTATTCATGAAATCGGTTGCTGTCTCGACATCAATAAACTCGTTTTCTATCCATCTGTGCCGATTAACATCAGCTCGGAGATAGTCTGAGACCGCCTCTACAATTTCACTGTCTGTACACCCAATCAAATCTAGCTGCCTTAGGTAACATGGGCGAATTTTGACCTGACTGTGAATGTCTTCAAGCTTTGGAGGAGACTCCAACGTAAAGTCAACGAGTTCCCGCTGGCGAACTCGGTCAAACACCACAGAAAATTGATGATCGAAATCTTCCCATGGAATACAAGCTGTTTCTTTCTTGGCTATTTTCTCCTGGATAATTTTCAGCAGCCAACCACTGATCTTGTCTCTTAAAAAATCAATTTGACTGAGAGGAACATTTTTTTTCCGAATTTCATAATTAACATCGTCATAACCAGCATGTATTCCATATTGAACCTCAAATCGACAAATTACC
>JAUUZY010000018.1 GCA_030592015.1 Candidatus Peregrinibacteria bacterium
GGAAGAAGAAGTATTGGCAAACATTTCCGTCTTGTCATTAAACGGAATCGAAATAAAAGACGACAAAGTCTATGCCTACCCACCAGATATACAAAATCAAAAATTTACAGCAGAAAAGCTGGCACAGTATGTAGAAATTCCTGAATCAAAATTGGAAAAACTTCTAAAAGGAGAAAATAGATATGTTGTTTTGGGAAGAAAACTAGATCCGGACATTGCTGAAGCAATACAACAACTCGCAAAAGAAGACACAGAAGAAAGATTTATAGGAATAGGAATGCAGGAAGAATATTTCCGATATTATCCTGAAGGAACAATGGGCTCAAACGTCATTGGATACGTAAATACAGACAACATGGGGCAGTATGGAATAGAAAGCAGCTTCAATAGTCAATTACAAGGAAAAGCGGGGAAATTTCAAACAAAACGAGACTCAATTGGAAGGCAAATAACAGTAGGCGAAAGCATACTCGAACCAGCAGTAGACGGAGACGACATAGTGCTTACGATAGACAGATCGGTACAGTTAAAAGTTGAACAAATTCTATCAAAAGATGTCGAAGACTATAGGGCAGACAGCGGACAAGTAATAGTCCTCAACCCAAAAACAGGAGCAGTAATAGCAATGGCACATTATCCAAGTTTCGATCCAAATAACTACGGAGAAGTATTCAGAAAAATTGAAATTAAATTAAGCCCTGAAGAGATAGAAAATTTATATCCAACAAAAGATCCCGGAGTTTTCTATTTTTATGTAAATGAAATCACTTTAGATAACTACCTAGTTTTTGAAGAAAAAGGCGAAGACGGAAAAGCCCACTACTCACGATACGAAAATTTCGATGGCCCGGAAGTTTATCATAATAAAATAGTTTCATGGCCATACGAACCGGGATCGGTATTCAAAACCATAGCCATGTCTATAGCCCTCGATGACGGTGAAATTACGCCAAACACAACCTATCTGGACGAAGGTCCGGTAGGTGTGGATTGGAACCAATACACGGAAGACTATGACTTCTTCATCAAAAATTCACATGGATATTATGGACTCATAGACATGAACACTGTAATTGGAGAATCTTTAAATACTGGAATGACCTTCGTAGCAAAAACCATAGGCCCAGCACTTTTCTATAACTACATGGAAAAATACGGATTGCTTGATCGCACCGACATAGAATTTGAAGAAGAAAGAACAGGAAAAATAGATTATTTTGAAGATTGGACAGAGTCAGAACTGGCAACACATGCATTTGGACAGGGAATCACAGTCACAATGCTACAAATAGCAAATGCCTACGCCGTAATAGCCAACGGTGGAGTACTCATGCAAGCACATATAATAGAAGAAGTAAGACACGACAACGGAAGTACAACAGTAACCGAGGCATACGAAATACGACGAGTAATTTCTGAAGAGACAGCAGCCAAGATGACAGCAATGCTTGTAAATTCTGTAGAAGACGGAGTAGCAAATAAAGGAGGTGTGGACAGTCATTTTGTAGCAGGAAAAACAGGGACATCTCAAACATACAAACACGGAAAAGCCCTCTCCGGAACCGGAACAACAATCACAAGTTTCGCAGGATACGGACCAATCGAAGACCCTCGCTTTGTAATCTTGGTAAAAATAGATCATCCACGTTCAAGCGAATGGGGATCAGACACAGCCGCTCCAACTTTTTCTCGTATCGCAGATTACCTCTTCGACTACTACAACATCCCCCCGGACAAATCAAAAATCACCCTCGATTAACTTGACAACTCAGGCAAAAATGCTACAATACGGTCTATTTCGTAGACCCACAAAATGTTAAGACTTAAGCCAAAGACAACTAGTCAGTTCAAAGAGAAAAGGATGCCTTCAAAGGGCACTCTTAGTCAACCAGGTCTGCTAGCAAAGATCGCCAATACAATGAACCCGTTGACGAATCCAGAAGATCGAATGTCCCTATTTGCCAATGACACAATAGCAACCGGTTACAACAATGAAAGACGAGAAGTTGCAAGAAATCTAACAATAGACATAAAAGAAAAAATAGATTCAATCAGAGCAGATATAAAAAATATACTACTCGCACCAATCAAGATAACAAAGGCAGCCGCAGAAATAGCCAACAATGTGACTCTACTTCCACCAGCAGTAGCTTACAACAGAGTAAAAGGAGCATTTATTTCAGCCCCAATGCTAATAACCGCAAGTATAGGACTCACAGCTATACATGCAGTAAGTGAAGCCATGGATACCCCATCTCGAATCTTTAAATGGGCACACGGAAAAGTCTCTTCCGTTCTAAGCAAAATCCCTGGATTCAGGAAATAAAAAAGCCCAGCTCCGTTAAGAGCCAGGCCTTTTCAACTTAGCTTTAGAATACTACATCGTCCCAGTAATATTTATTATCATAGGACTCTTCCTCTTCCAGCACTACACTATTAACATCCTCCAGATCACCCATGTCACTCGCCTTCACCATTCCATCAGAAACAGTGTAGAAATAATTTCCAATATAGAGAACTCTATAAATGTCATTTATTCCGGACCAGTAGTAACCGGATTTTTCAGCCACCTCATTGTCATCGTAATGAGTAATGGTTCCACGTAGATCAAATCCATTCGCAACGCTCACATCGTAAACATAAGCACCCTGGAAAGTATAATCTCCATAAGCATAATCGGCTGTATCAGGATCATCTTTCACTGACTGAGGAATCTCGGCAAGGGTCACAGGGAAAGACATGATTCCCTTCTCCTTATCAAACAGCAAAGCCTTGTGATTCCAAAGTAGTTCACTATCAGTTCCTCTATCCCCAATTATCACCTTGTGCAATTCCTTAGGATTTGCCACGTCAGTCACATCAAACATCGCAATCTTCATTCCCTGATACCAAGCAAAATCTCGGTTTTCATCCTCGGCCTCAACAGTATCTTTTCCAAATCCGATTATGTGATTCTCATCATAAGGATGTAGGTAATCACTAAATCCAGGAATTTTCAACTTTCCAAGCACATTAGGATTCTTTGGATCACTCAAGTCAATCACAAAAAGTGGATCAACTTTCTTGAATGTAACCATGTAAGCTCTCTTTCCCATAAATCTAACTGAGTAAATGCTTTCCCCAGGAGCAAGCCCTTCCAAAGTTCCAACAGTATTCATATCTCCATCCAAAACATACATATTATTAGTCGCAGGATTTTCCTCATCCCAAGTATTTCCCTTGGTAGTCGCTATTCTAAAATACCCATCACTTTCATCCATTGAAAATTGATTCAAGATATCTCCAGGAACTTTTCCTTGTCCACCATATTCAACATCACCATCATTCAACTCAAATTTATGAATAACAGTCTCACTCTCGTTATCAGTATCCCAGTAATACCAATTATATTTTGGCTCAGCCACATATAGATTGTCTCGTGAAGCATAAACGTCTCCACTTGAACCAAGAACCACTTCACTATCAACTTCTTCATCCATATCATCAACTGAAACTGAAGCAACGATCAGATAATTTGAAACTCCACCTCCAGGTACATATTGAATATCTCCACAACCAACAAGTGGCTCTAAATCTCCATCACCGTCTACAAATCTTGGAGCAAGATCCTCTGCCAATGGACGAATATCACCATAATAATAGTTGTTGTATCTATTTAGAACAATATAAACCATATCGTCTACCTTCCTAGAAGACACGTAGTTCCCTTCAAAAGAAGTCTCTCGAATAAGTTCAACATTCTCAGGATCACTAATATCATATATGTAAACTCTACTCGCAGACCCATAGCTTGGGTAAGCATAAACTCCATAAGGAACTATATCCCCGTAAGTATACCCCATCACAACCAGTCTATCCCTCTCTCCATCTACATACATATCTTCCGGATAGAAATCCTCATCAGTAAAAGCAATGCTATCAACTTCCCTCATCACGCTAGGTTTGTACGCCTTCACTACACGAACAGTTCCGGAACCAACTATATAAATATATTCTCCATCAGTTTTTACAATATCCGCCTCGTCAACTCCTTCAACCTGAACATTGGTAGTAGAGAAATCATCTGATCCACCACCACCTCCTGTAGTTACTGGAGCAGCTGATTTTGCAGTGCCAGATGGAGCTAGAATGGCATCAGAAGTATCAAAGCTAACTGATTCTTCCGTTTCAATTCCATATCCATAATCATATCGATCAGTTTCCAAATAAATCTCCAAAGCTTCACAAGATCTAAAACTTCTCAATTCTTCACCAACCTCATCAGCAGGAACTCCCGCAGAAACTTCATCGAAAGTAGTAGACAATTTGTTAGTCACTTCCGCATCCAAACGATAAATCATTTCAGCCATTTCTCCTCTATCAATCATCGCATCAAAACCGGAAACAGTCTCCGGAATCGCCATTCTATCCTCCAAAGCATATACAAAATGTTTGAACCAAAGAGTTGAATCAATATCCTCTGTATCAATATCCAAAGTATTCACAATAATCTTACTTGCCTCAGCAAAGTTAATGCTCTGACCAGGTCTGTAATATCCATCCGGATATCCTTGAACAAGCCCAAGCTCTGTCGCAGTACAAACATAAGGAGCAAACCATTCTTCCCCCACATCAGGATAACAATTGCCACCTGCTATTTCATTACCGGACGCCTCCATTACAATTTTCAGAAACTCAGCCCTATTGATACTACTATCAGGCTTGTAAGTCCCATCAGCATAACCATCAATCACTCCCTCGTCATTCAAATACTGAACTGCATCAAAATTCACAGTTTCAATTGGAACATCTGAAAATGCAATATCCACAGCCGCATTTGCAACAGGGAAAGCTCCCAAAGCAGCAAAAGCAAAGGCTATCAGAGCCATTTTACTAAAGAATTTTTTAAATCTCATGTTTTTTTTGTTAAATATTAGATTTATATATGTAAAATTTTAATTCACCAGTCAGTATATACTATATCCTTCAAAACACACAAAAGTCCATTATTCATTGACATCATGCCATTTTTTAATCAAAATGCCCCCTGCAATTCATCTATAACAACGATGAATAAATATAAATACTGCAACTTTAATATATGAGTGATACAAACAGTTTAATTATAGAAGACCTACATGCCGAAATAGGAAATACTAAAATCCTAAAAGGCATAGATCTGGAAATAAAATCCGGAGAACTTCACGCCGTGATGGGTCCTAACGGTTCAGGGAAAAGCACACTCTGCAATATCATAATGGGCCATCCAAAATATAGAATCACAAAAGGCTCCATCAAGTTTAACGATACAGAAATCTCTGAACTTAAAACTAATGAAAGAGCCAATCTGGGACTATTCCTGGGATTCCAGCATCCGGTAGAAATCCCGGGCGTGCCACTTGGAAACTTCTTGAGAATAGCAAAGAATGCGAACGCAAAGGCAATGGACAAAGACGCAGCACAAATAGGACCGGCTGAATTTCTCCAAGTAATGAAAGAAAAAACAGAACTATTAAAGATGAGCCCAAAATTTATAGGAAGGTCAGTAAATGAAGGCCTTTCAGGAGGAGAAAAGAAACGAACAGAGATAGTACAAATGGCAGCACTCGAACCAAAGATTGCCCTACTGGATGAAATCGACTCAGGCTTAGACATCGACGCACTAAGAATAGTTGCAGAAGGAATAAGAAAAATTCATGAGACTTCCAACACCGGAATTCTTCTAATCACCCACTACCAAAGAATCCTAAATCATATAAGTCCCGATTTTGTTCATGTCATTTCCGACGGACGAATAATAAAATCCGGAGACAAGAATTTGGCATTGGAATTAGAAGAAAAAGGATATGAATCTTATGTTAATAGCTAACACAAAGACTAATGGCCGTGCCAAAAGAGACAAAAAAGGAAATAGAAGAAAATTTAGGGAATTATAAATTTGGATTTAAGACAGAATCAAAAAGTGTCTACAAAAGTCCAAAAGGTTTGAGCGAAGATGTTATTCGTGAAATTTCCAAAAGAAAAAATGAGCCCGAATGGATGCTTAGGTTTCGATTGAGAGCATATGAGATTTATCTGAAAAAACCGATGCCGAACTGGGGAGCGGACTTGAGCCAACTAGACTTCGACAATATCCATTTCTATATACAACCGCAAGACAAAGCAAAAACAAAGTGGGAAGAAGTTCCGAAAGAAATCAAAGAAACATTCGAAAAACTGGGAATTCCGGAAGCGGAAAGAAAATTTCTCGCAGGATCAGGTGCACAATTCGAATCAGAAGTTATATACCATTCGCTACACGAAGAACTGAAGAAAAAAGGCGTAATATTCGAATCAACAGACGTCGCACTACAAAAATATCCGGAATACTTCAAAGAATATTTCGGAAAAATCATTCCAGCCTCCGACAATAAATTCGCCGCACTAAATTCAGCGGTCTGGTCAGGAGGATCATTCATCTACATACCAAAAGGAGTACAGATAGACCTCCCCCTACAAGCATATTTCCGCATCAACGCAGAAAACATGGGGCAATTTGAAAGAACCCTGATAATCGCAGATGAAGGAAGCTCAGTACACTATGTGGAGGGCTGCACAGCCCCAACATATTCCAGCGACTCATTGCATTCCGCAGTAGTGGAAATCATCGTAAAGAAAAATGCGAGAGTTCAATACACAACAATACAAAACTGGTCACAAAACATATATAACCTAGTCACAAAAAGAGCATACGCATACCAAAACGCTGAAATGTTCTGGCTCGACTGCAACATTGGATCAAAAGTAACAATGAAATACCCGGCAGTCTATCTCATGGAAGAAGGAGCAAAAGGGGAAATCCAATCACTGGCATTTTCCGGAGCAAATCAGCATCAGGACGCAGGTGCAAAAATAATACACGCCGCTCCAAACACCAGTTCAACAATAATTTCCAAATCCATAAGTAAATCAGGAGGAAGAGGAAGCTACAGAGGGCTTGTGAAGGTAAACAAAGGAGCAAAAAATATAAAAAGTAGAGTGGTCTGCGACGCACTACTGCTAGATAAAGAGTCACGTTCAGACACATACCCAACAATGGATATAAACGAAGACAATGTATCGGTCGCACACGAAGCAACCGTCTCAAAAATTGGAGAAAAACAGTTATTCTACCTAATGTCACGAGGCCTATCAGAAGAAGAAGCAGCATCAATGATAGTAAACGGATTCGCAAAACCAATCATCAAAGAACTTCCAATGGAATACGCATTGGAATTAAAACGACTACTCGAATTGGAAATGGAAGGATCAGTCGGATAAAAAAACAATATGAACACAGCGATTCAAAATACAGAAGAGTTCCTAAAAAACATCCCTAAAACGATGACAATTGATGGAGACAAAATTATCATCAGCGATACAATCAAAAATTCAGAGATCACAGTTTCGCAGGGGGCAAATCTACATTTCATAGCATTTTTGGAAAAAGGATGGGAAGAAAAACAAACACTGAACTTCAAGCTTGAAGGAAAAAATTCTTCCGTCACATTCATAGGCCTAATATTGGGCAGCGATGAAGAACAGTTCCCATTCGAAACAATATCGACACATACTAGTAAGAACACACGAGCAAAGTATCTAATACGTGGAGCAATGTTCGACAGCTCCGGAGTAAACTACAAAGGAAATTTGAAAATTGAGAAACAAGCAGAGCAAACAGACTCATATCTCGCACATCACACACTCATGCTCTCGGACAAAGCCAGCACAAACACAATTCCTTCACTCGAAATAGAAGCAGACGATGTAAAGGCCGGACACGCAGCAACAGTTGGAAAAGTGGACGATAACACTTTATATTACCTACAGAGCAGAGGCTTAGGCAAACGTGCAGCCACAGATATACTAATCAAAGGATTCATGGAAACAGATTTATCAAAAATACCAAACACAGAAATCCGTGATCTACTGGCAAAAGAAATAGAAAATTCATTAGAAAAACTCATATGATCTTAGATACAGAAACAATCAAAAAAGACTTCCCAATCCTTGATCAACAGATCAATGGAAAAACATTGATATATTTGGACAATGGCGCAACTACCCAGAAGCCAAAAGCAGTAATCGAAGCAATCACAGAATATTATGAGACTACAAACTCCAATGTTCACAGAGGAATTCATTCACTTTCAGAAAAAGCGACAAAAATGTACGAAGACTCAAGAAAAGCGGTACAAAAATTAATAAACGCAAAAAGCGATCGAGAAATAATATTCACAAAAGGAACAACCGAAGCGATAAATACAGTTGCATACAGCTGGGGAGAAGCAAATATCCAAGAAGGTGATGAAATAATAGTCACAATCTTGGAACACCACTCAAATCTCGTACCATGGCAGCAACTTTGCAAACGAAAAGGCGCAAAACTAAAAACAGTTCCACTCAAATCCGACCTGTCTCTAGACATGGAAGCATATAAATTCATGCTTTCAGAGAAAACAAAACTTGTAAGCTTTACAGCAATATCAAATCTCACAGGCACAATATTGCCAATAAAAGAAATGACAAAACTTGCTCATGAACTGGGGGCAAAAGTATTGCTAGACGCAGCCCAAATGACGGGGCACATGCCAACAAATGTAGCAGACATAGATTGTGACTTCATGGCCTTCTCAGCACATAAAATGCTCGGACCGACAGGCCTGGGAGTGCTTTACGGAAAAGAAGAACTACTGGAAGAAATGTCTCCATTCCAATTTGGAGGAAGCATGGTCGTAACAGTGGGAGAACAAAACGCAGTATGGAACGATCTTCCATGGAAATTTGAAGCGGGAACACCAAACATCGCCGGAGTAATAGCTTTTCACAAAGCATTGGACTACCTACAAAAAATAGGACTCGACAACATAAGGGAACACGACAAAGAATTACTGGCATATGCAAAAGAAAAGTTTTCAAAATACAAAGCCGTAAAAACCTACAGCCCAGAAAATCCGGAAATAGCATCGGCAGCACTTTCATTCACAATAAAAGGAGTGCATCCACACGACATCGCATCAATCTTCAACGAAGAGAACGTGGCCATTCGTTCCGGACAACACTGCGCAGAGCCTCTCTCAAAGGTGCTGGGAGTGAGCGCAACAGCACGAATGAGCTTTTACCTATACAATGACAAAGAAGACATAGACCGAGCCATGGAGGCCTTAGAAAAGACACTGGAAATATTTAAAATAGAAAACTAATCATGGATCTATATAGCGAAATAATCCTCGACCACTACAAAAATCCACACAACTATGGAAAGTTGGACAATCCCACAATTTCCGCCACTGAGGACAACCCTCTTTGCGGAGACGATATACAAATCGATCTAAAAGTAGAGAATGATAAAGTGACAGAAGTCGGGTTTAGCGGAGAAGGCTGTGCAATAAGTCAAGCAAGTACATCAATGCTCTCAGACAAACTTATAGGCATGACTTTGGATGAAATCAAAAATTTCCCAAATGAAGAAATCTACAAAATGCTGGGCGTTCAAATAAGTCCGGGACGAGTAAAATGTGCCCTACTCGGATTAGTCACAGCAAAAAAAGCTGCAATACTTAGCCAAATCAAAAAATAATGGAAGAAAAAACAACAATCCCAACACCAAAAGCAAAGCGAACAGAACCTTTCTGGAAAGAGTTAAACAAAGTACTGGATCCTGAAATGAACATCGGTGTTGTGGACATTGGACTCATATACACTGTAGACATAGACCCAGACGGAGTAGCAGAAATCAAAATGACCCTCACAACTCCATCCTGCCCATACGGGCCAATGATCATCGATCAAGTAGGAGAGGCCATGACCAAAACGGAGGGAGTAAAAACCACCAACATTAAAATCGTCTGGGACCCAATGTGGCATCAAGGCCTTATGGATCCCGAGATTAAAGAATTCCTAATGGGATTCTAGTTTTCAATCTTTACATACATGCTGGAATTCAATTCATTTCTATCAATTACAGATGAACTGATAACATATTTTACTGCATCAACATATTCCATGATCATTTCAAGCTCCTCAGCAATCTCTTCTAAAATAAGCTCATCAGAATTATCCATCTCCAAATTTCTCTCAAAATAATCAACAATATCTTCAATATCTAGATAGAGAACACCAGCTCCATAAGCAGAACCCAAGTGTGACTTAGCTTCCTGATAATCTCCATCCCTAGCTAAGGCAGAATCACCATAGGCAGAATCAAAATCAGAATAAAGCGCAAAGACCATAACGTCATCATCCATCACTCCATAATAGAATTCAAAAACTTCATCATCTGCAAAAGATGAATCAATCTCAGTAGCTGCTACAGAGATTCTTCGAAGTCCTGACCCCAAATTATCAAACTCAAGACCCTCCGTATTTGCTTCAATAAAGACATCAAAAGCTTCTACGATATTATCTGCAGCATCAAGATCAGATGAATCCAATTGCAGATAGAAAGCAAACCCAGGGTTCACGTTGCCAAGATCAGAAATCTGAACAGCAAATGGAGAATCCAAAATAACTTCCAGATCCGCTTCATCAATTCCAGTTTCATCAGAAGCCATATTCAAAAGTTCAGCATAAGAATTAACAGGATCACCAAAGGTCAAACCAGACAACACAGGGGCAAAATATCCAGAAAAACTCGGCATCTCAATATAGAAGATTGTTCCCTCAGCAGGAACTTTTTCTATTAGCTCTAACTCATAGCCTTCATAAAGATCTCGAATAATATTACTTCCTGTTTCAAGTTTATAAGAAGAATCAAAGGAAACCCCTTCACCATCAGAACTCAAAGAAAAGCTCGCATTCATCAAAGAACTAAAATATAAAGACATAGGTTCCATGCCAACTTCAGTATAAAGGTCACCAATAACTGTCAAAAGATCATCATTTATATACATATAAGCTAGATCATCATCGCTTTTTGAAGTAAAACCATCATTGCTAGCCACACGAGCAATTGCCGCATCTCTTCCTTCAGCACTATTACTCAAAAGAAATAAATCTCCATACAAAGCAGCATAGAAACCCTCATATTCGCTAGTCCAATAAACAAAGTCATCCATTTCTTCACAACTCATATCACTACCGAATTCTCTAGAGAAATAATAACCAGCTAAATATTCAAATTCATCCATAGCTTCAAATTTACCTCCCACAAAAACATCTCCATCATTAAAGTTATCTACAAAATCAGCATTCAAAGACATACCAAACTTCCAATCCTTAGAAGTCACAGGACGAACCATGTTCGCATAAGAAAGCTTATTGCTCACACTGTCATCATAAGAATCAACAATCCAATTGTTTTCACCAGTACTTGGAAATACATCCATCACCTTGTTCCAATTGCTCACCTGAGCTGAATTGGAAGCATCAAGAACCATCACAAGCCCACTATCTTTAGGGAAAATAGTTTCCATATCTACATTTGAAGTATCTACATCCGGCACAGAACATTCACGGAAAAATAATAAAGATTCATCAATAATATCCGGACTAACCCAAGAACGATACTGAGATCCATTAGTATCCATAACAGACTTCATTCTATATAACATCTCCGCAACCTCCTTTCTGCTCATACTATCCCCAGGGAAAAAATTGAATCCATCAACTGTAGATTCTGTATGCATTTCCCCTACAAGATCAGCAGCACGCACATATTCCAGATAGTCAAAATACCATTCCCCCTCATTCACATCCGCAGGGATTTCCCACATATACAAGTCAGTTTCAGGAATAGCTCCATCATTGAATTCCAAAACCGCCATCTTCATAGCCTCAACTCTATTCACACATTGTCCGGGACGGAAAGTTCCATCACTATATCCCACAACAGTACCTCTCTCTCTAGCCATTCTCACATAATCTTCATACCATGATCCATTAGGAGTATCTGAAAACAAATCAGCACTACCACCACCAACTTCAATCTCCAAAACTTCAAAAAGCAGCTTCAAAAATTCCACCCTATTCACGCAAGTGTCAGGCTGAAAACTTCCATCCGGATAACCATCGATCACTCCATTATCATTCATCCAAATAATAGAATCACGATAATCTGTAAAATCATCCACGTCGGAAAAATCCGCAAACGCAGTAGCTGAAAAAGCAAAAAGCCCTATCAACAAAGAAATAAATACTTTTTTCATACAATTTTGATTAAAGAATTGATTTAGTGGAAGGATTCTAGCATAAAAAGGTGATCTAATAAACATGTCTCCTGTGTCTTATAGAAAGAATATTCAATATCGTAATGGTTCCATCAGGCAACACATCAAAAATCACTCTATAGTTTCCAATTCTAAATCTATAATTTCCCAAGGAACAATCCCTTAATTTTTTAGCAAAATAGAGAGGATTCTCAGAGCTTCTAAAATATTCAAGTTTTAAAAGAATACGTTTAACAATTCCTGTATCCAACTTTCTCAGATCAAAACGAGCCTCTTTTGTTAATACAACCCTAAACTTACACTTCATAGATTAAACTCTTTCTTAACCTCATCCAAAGTGTAAACTTCTCCCTTTTTAACTTGCTCTCGTGCTTCAGCTATATCCCTCCTCAAGCTTTCGAGAGTAAATTCTTTCGCTGTAATAGGATTAATTTCCAAAACTGGTTTATTCTTTTTAAGAACAATTAGCCTCACTTTTTTAGACTCAACTTCTTTAGTATAAGAAGAAAGATTTAACCTAAATTCTTTTAATCCAATTAATTTTGTCACCATAGGGTATAACTTAAAGTATAAGTTAAGTTTACACTTAAATAAGTAAAATAACAAGAGAAAGCATAACCCCCAAACATTAAATATTTATTAAAAACTTCTTAAAGATAGACAAACATTTCATTAGTTTTTATAATAAGACCAATTTAACCAATATCCACATGGATAATAATTTAGAAAAACCACCTATGTCTAAAAAAAACATCGAAACAACCCCAGATCCTAAAAAACAAACTAAGCAAGAACTAAACAGCCTTAAAGCAGAAACAGAAGCAGAAGCGAAAAGAGCTGAAGAACGAAAGGATATTATAGACAGACTCAATAATGCAGCAGACTCCAAGGCACGCGTACATATATTTGGAAAACTTGTTGATTCCTATGGTCTTGAAGCGCTTCTTAGCCTTATCCCCGGACTTGGAGATGGCACATCATCTGCCATTGCAGGCTTATACCTAGTATACGAAGCAAAAGAAGCAGGACTCAGTACAGTTTCATACTTAAAAATTATTGGACTTCAAACTGCAGACTTTTTCGTAGGGGCTATTCCAGTTGTTGGTGACGCCGCAGATTTTCTTTTTCAAGCAACAAATTGGAGTGAATCATCATT
Source organism: Candidatus Peregrinibacteria bacterium (assembly GCA_030592015.1). Lineage (GTDB taxonomy): Bacteria > Patescibacteriota > Gracilibacteria > UBA1369 > LOWO2-01-FULL-3 > JAUUZY01. The sequence goes on from JAUUZY010000018.1 coordinate 13,321, forward strand.
TCAAAAGAACATAGATAAACTCGTAGAAGAAGCGAAAGAAAAAGGTATTCCTGAAGAAGACATAAAAAGAATTACAGAAAGCGCAGACAAAATACCTAACCTTGTAGATAAGGTATTTGTTGATCCATTAGACAATATCATGCCAAAAAAAGGCTAACATGACTTAAAGTAAGCTCTTTCTTTATACGTCCTTGACAACCATGACTAAACATGGTACTTTTATCGGCTGTATAATTTATCCGTATAAGACATGAGAAGCTTTGAAAACAGAGCACAACTAGATCATTTTGTCACAATAAGCGGCACTCCGATACTTCTATCCGAATTAAAAAGAATATGGAACGGTGAAGAATTTCTGCCACAACTCACAGAGGACGAATTCAAATCAGACCGAGCTATTTGGGCTACAAACCAAAACATGCTATCAGACATAACACTTGGTGACACTGGGTTGCCTCCAATTGTGTCAGAATTAGTAAACCCAGCAATGGTCTATATGAAAAAAAAGGGAAAGTATAAAAAAATAAAGAATGCAATAGAAGCGTTTCAAGCCAGCTCTCTTGAACGAAATGAAAGTCTAAACAGAGCACTGGCAAAACTTCAAAATCACCCTGTAAATAGGGACGAAATAGGATATGAACTTGCTACCGATACCAAAGAGACAGAACTTACAGAGGACGAAGTAGAAATTATTGTTGCATCAATCAATGAAGTAAACGATTTAACAGATGGAAAGTCCAACAAACTAGCTAGACCTGTTACCCCTGTAACTGCAGCCCCCATTCACGCTCTTATTGAGGAGCAAAGATCAATGATGGAGCAAGAATTAGACATAAACCTACCCGAAATACCAATAGCCGTTCTTGAAAGAGCGCTTTATCAACAAGGGATGGACAAAGACGAACTCTACGAACTTAGTCTCTTAAATAACATTGGAAATGACAAAATAATTGACGTAATAAACACAGCAAGATATTTGATGTTTTTGGGAGGATTGATGGGGATGGGCGCAGTATTCCTTTTTCCGTATTCCTTTAGCGCAGAGGACCTTAATCAAGCCTTCTTCGTTGCAACAAGCGGTGCTGCTTTAATAACCCTTTATCCATCTGGAACAAGAAGACCTAAAGTAAAGATGAGTTCAAGCATCTCAAAATATAAAAAGCTCTTCGATGAGCTTCAAGGCAATGTAGAGAAGTTGTCATCAACAAATCTAGGAAAAATCAAGGTAGCTTTCTTCAAAGAAATTGTCGCTAGTGCAAACACTCTTGTAAGCTCTTCTCTGGCTAGTAAACCAATGCAGACCTTTATCACTCAGCTAGAATCAGATCCAAAAAGATTGGCATTCTTCGAGTCTTGGGCGCAGGGAGAAAATATCGAAAATTTCAACGATCCAATGGAGATAGTTTTTATGATTAGAAGCTTCCTAGAAGTAGAAAAGCTCTCACAGAGCCCTGAAATCATGGAAAAAGAAGAGGCTGTTGTAGAGCCAGTGATGGCAACGGTAGATAAGACTACCTAAAGTCAGTTCTTTCAGAAAGGTTATAAAGACAGAGCTATACCAGGCCCCTCTCCTATATGTAGAGCTACTTCACCCAGTCTATCTTCCTTAACACTAAATCTAGTTTTGAGCTCTACTTTAACCCTCTCACCATCTAGATCTTCAATAAAAAACCTATAACTCAATCCAAAATCGTTATCCACAGACCCCGATGTAAGAACTAAGTCTATTGGATCTGACTTGTAGACTTCATCCACAAGCATCTGAATATCAACATCAAGTTTTTCATAATTATATATAGTAAATTCTCCTTCTCGAATTGACTGCTTTACCAACTCTACCACCTTCGGACGATATTCTGAGAACTCTTTCTCCGACCATCCCTTATTATTCATCGGAGTATATTTTAGGAAGCTTGATGATCCATCTAAAGATAGTTGAAGAATAAAAGGTTCTGACAATTCCGGTACCTCCGAAGGTGTCAATATACACTCCCACTCAGAAGCGCTAAAAGGATCCTCATATTTAGATTTCGGCTTAAATTTAGGCAAATGCTTAGCAAAAATAGCTTTTAACTCCTCGTTCTGACTATTATTATAAGCAAGAAGAACTGCATTTTCAAAAAGTCTTTTTTTAATGTTCTCAAGATCTTTTTCATCTTTAGCTACATTGTCGGAAGAAGGCCGACCAACTTTTATCGGAATATCTGAAAGGGGACCAAGTGGAACTACCATTTGCCCCTGAGGGTATTCTTCTGAAATTTTTGTCTGAGAAACACGGTATAGACCTCTTGGAGTAAGCAAAATACTTCCATGCAAACATCCAATTCCATTATCAGTCTCCTTTTCAGAACTTTCATAAGAAACACCAATACCTTTTTTATGCTTACCTTCTGAACCACGCAAAATACTAGAAACCACCCTAATATCATGCTCCTCTCCATCTATTACAACAGTTCTATAATCTTTGAAGGCATCTTCTTTACGGACTACACCAAGACTAAACCTTATGCTCGATCTAATCTTTTCCAAAAAACTAACCCACTCATCATTTCCTTCATTAGTTGTAATGTCAGGAGATTGATAAGCATATTTTACAGCCAAATCATGCAATTCGGGATAACGATCATAATCTGAAGGCTCTGACGCATAATATAACAAAAATTTAGACACCCCCATTTGCCTTCCATACTTTTCAAAAAGATTTTTTAGCTGAGCAAAAGGGATTTCTTCTCTAACACCTCGAACAGCATCAAATCCACAAAAGGAACATGCCTTAGAACAACCAAAGGTTGGTTGTATTGCACCAAGATGGGAAAAAATATAATTCAACTCTTCTTCTGTAAACTTACTTTCAAGATCTAATGGCAAACAGTCCTCTCTACTCAATAAATCCTTTCGTTCTATAGCAATCCTTTCATCTATTTTCTTACGTATTTTCTCAGGAAACCATTTTTCCCAATAACTTAATTGCGCTATAAGCTGATCATCTTTTACTACCTCATCTAATAAACCTTCAAGTTCACCTTGGCTATAAATCTCTTTAATAAACTCAGCCAATTCGCTAGGTTTTAAGCCTAATATTTTTGCTGTTTCGCCCGAATAATCTACCTCAGCTTCTCGATATTTTTCCATACTATTTTAATCATAATTGATTGCGAGCAACAATAACACGAAAGGATTGCTTTGTCAACACGCAACTGACTTAACCCCCAAAACCAGTTCTTTCAGAAAGGTGTTAGATTGCGTCGACACAAGAAAAATTTGAAATAAACCTACATCTAGGTAGGTGTTTTCAAATTTATTCGCAGTGGAGGTGCAAGATGACACCTTTCTGGAAGAAGTGGCAGGCCCAAGAGGATTTGAACCCCTACCTACGGTTTTGGAGACCGACGTGCTACCATTAACACCATGGGCCTAAATTTGTGAAAACAATATATCAAAAGGAACTGGCAGACGCTACCCCCTTTATTTCCCAATCCTCAAATACAGCACCGATTTCAAAAAATCACCATCCAAAATAGAGGAACCAATCAAATACTTAAATTCCTTCGCAACAGTTTTCACTATTGCATAAGTGGCATAGTCTTCATCAGAAACCTCTCCGGCATTGTTCACTATTTCCATATACATATCTGCAATATCAAACAAAGGAGCCAAATTTATATACTCCAAACTTGAACCAAAATAATCCTTCACCTTTTCAGTCGCTGTTAAATAAAGTGCATCCTGCGCCAAAACTTCTTTGCCATAAGCATCAGCAAAATCAGGATAAAGCGCAATAGTATAAACATTGTCACCTGTAATTCCATAATAAAGTTCCACCTTCACATCATCCAATTTCTCTCCAAGCAAATCCTCAAGCTCTTTCATGGACTGTTCAGGCAACAAATTCAAATCAAAATACAGTTTATTCAAAGCCTGTCCTCTAACCAAAACCAATTCCTTCTTTAGCATTCCCTTAGCAGCTCCAACTTCATCAAGCCTCTTATCAAGCTCCACTAAAACCTCATCCACAAATGCATCCACCCCTTTGTCCAAAGCTTTCGCAGACTGCACTTTGTCCTCATCCAATTGCAAATAAATCGCAACTGCCGGATATAAAGCTCCCACATCAGAAACCGCAACAGCATACGGAGAAGCAAATACATCCCTTACTTCATCCACAGAAGCCTCACCCATAGCAGCAATCTCCTTCACAAGTTCAGAATAAAAATCAGGCGACTCCTCGCCCAACTCCATAGAAGCTCCAAGTGACATAGATTTCAAAGCCACAGACAAATCCGGATCCTCAACATATAAAATCATTCCCTGCGCCGGAACCTTATTTATCAACTGAAGCTCATAATCTTCATAAATTTCAATCAATTCACTATCATCATCTTTAACCTCCGCCATAGACACAAGACTAAGACCTTCTTTATCAACCATTCCAGCAACATAGACATCACCGATAGCATCAATATATTCAGAAATAAAACTCACACCCATTTCATTATAAAACTCTCTCACCAGTCCGAAGAACTCTTCAGAACTCACATAGATATATCCAAGCTTCGGCTCATCAACTAGATCACTTTGTCCCAGCTTCCCTCCAATCTCAAACCCCTTCCCATCTTTCACTCTATCAACTGCAGCAAGCATCTTTTCTTCATCCATAGCCGTAAAAAACAGATCCCCGTACCTTGTAATGTACAATCCTCCATTCGTACCATGCCAAGAAGTAAAATCACCATCAACAGTCTTATCAACCCCCTGCTCACCTTCCTCAATCAACTTATCAAGCAAAACCTCCAATTCATCAGCTTTTTCAAGCTTAACAACTAAATAAAAATTAGCAGTAAGAGCAGATATATCCTCAAAAGACTTAACCCTTTCATCAAATGAAATTCCAAGAAGAATTCTCCATTTCCCTTCAACAATAGGCTTCAAGGCATTCTCATAACGAAGACTCGAAGACATAACACCGGCATCATACTGTTGTATAAGCATCTCGGACAAACCACTATCGGGAAAATTCTCAAGAAGAGACTTCAAACTCTCAATTTGCCCCAAATCACTATGGTCAAAAGACATAACAAAAGCGGTATCGTCACCAAGAACAACCTCCGGCTCCAAATCTTTCACAGCGCCACACGCCGAAAGAAGCAAAACAGAAGCAAGAACAGCCACTACTTTACTTATATTAGTAGAAATAGATTTCATATTTTCTAAGGGTTAATTACCTTTTTTAGTGTCCTTTCGTTTATGAGCCACGTGAGCTCTACACTTAGAGCAAAACTTACTTAAACCCTTTACTATTTCGTCGTTTCTACGCCTATCATAGTATGTAACATAGTTTGCAGTCTTACATTCCCCGCAAAACCAAGTA
>JAUUZY010000062.1 GCA_030592015.1 Candidatus Peregrinibacteria bacterium
TAAGCGATTATCCAGATTGTGATGAGAAGGTACAAACTTTGACTGAAAAACTTTGGGGCTCCCTACAAACTCCTAAAAATTTGAGTGAACGCCAATACGGTGAAGGAACAATTTATTGGGGCGGCAATCTTACCAATCTTGCTTCTGAAATTCTTTATCCTACTTATACAAATACGGTTGAGATTCTTTCGCAGATGAACATTTCTGCCGACTTTAATTCTGGTAATAACACCATTCGTTTTGGTCATCGAAAAACAGCAGATAAGGAGATTTATTTTATCGCCAACAGAACACACGCTTTTCAAACAACCGAATGCACTTTTCGTGCTGAAGGAGAACCGGAGCTGTGGAATAGTGTAACTGGAAAATCAAGAAAAATTACTGACTATTCTGTTGAAAATGGCTTAACAAGCATTCCTATGGAATTCTTCCCCTACGAAAGTTTCTTTATTGTTTTCTCTGGTGATAAAACACAGGAAGCAAGAGCAAAAGCGGGAAAAGGGAACTTCCCGGCTTTCAATAAAATCAAAACAATTGAAGGTTCGTGGAATGTCTCATTCGATTCGAAATTTGGAGGGCCTGAAAATATAGAATTCGACAAACTACAGGATTGGACAAATCACGAAATGCGCGGAATAAAGTACTATTCAGGAATAGCCACATATAAAAAAACTTTCGTTATTGATGACATAGAAGACAAAAAATATTACATCGACCTGGGAATAGTAAATGACATTGCCGGGGTAAAATTGAATGATAATGAAATTGGGGTAGTATGGTGTGCACCTTGGAGAATCGATATTTCAGATGCATTAATAGAAGGTGAAAATAAACTTGAAATTGAAGTTGCCAATCGTTGGATAAATCGATTACTAGGAGACAAATCTGAACCTGAAGAGTATATAAGAACTGTGAAATTTGATAATGGTTTAATGGGAGGAAAAGAGTATAAAACAGGTAGATATACCTTTACCACAAAATCGGCTATGCGCTCATTTAGGTTTTCAGAACCACTTTCTTCTGGATTGTTGGGGCCTGTAAATATCTTGGAAATGATTATTACGCACGCCAACAAAAAATAAACGCCATTAAAACGTGCGTTTATTCAAACCGTTGAGGCAAAGAAAAAAGCTAGATCGCAGAACACTAAAGCGGACGCCGGGTTGGACTACAGTCAATAGCAGCTGTGAAGCGGGCGCAGCTTAGTTCCACCGTTTGGCTTCCGGATAGCAAGATGAAATGGAAAAAGAGGGGAAAGATCTACGATAATTCATTCTTTGAGATCATTAATAGTGATCTCAAACTAATTGTAGTATGATAATGTCAAAGAATGATACTGTAGACCTCCAACCAGTTGACCAGGAAGGTGGTCCTCGCGTTTTCGAATTACGTGGTTATTTAGTTATGCTTGCTGCCGATGTCGCCAAGATCTTCAATGTAGAGACAAGGGAAATCGTTCAAAACATCAAGCAAAACAATGAAGGAATTCGCCCACTTTTTCCTGACGTTACACTTTTCAAATCAACAAACATGAATTGGCTCATATGAGATCACTAGGAGTGATGTCAAAGCCTGGGTGTGGTGGGACTAGGGCGCTGCCGTGGGTTGTGACCAGAAAGGGAGCAATACATTTAGCAACGATCATGAAGGCGCCAAATGCAATGGACGCGACAGATGTTTTTGTGGATGTCTTCGACGAAGTTCTGGATCAAGTTTTTCAAGGAAAGAAAATGATTCAGGTCTCAAATCCGTCTCGCATCGCTCCCGATGAAGAACAACTAAACCATGCACGGAAACTTCGATCAAAGATTGCCACAGCAATAGAGGACTTATTGAACACTGTGGTCAATACAGATCAGAATACGACGGTAAAGGATGAGCTAGGGAATTTAGCGCAAGAAGCTGTAGATTACATTAAGGAATGGCTGCGGAGTAAGAAGGTTGGAAATGAGAAGATTGAGGCAGAGACATACCTTCTCCTTGAAAAAGCTCGAGATATGTACGAGAGACGTCAATCTGAACTTGCCAGTGCTGCCCTTGATCGGGAGCGTAAAGTACTAGAGAATCTCGAGAAAAAGATCGACATCGTGGAAAGACTCCTGAAAATGCACAATCAGTTACAACCTAATGCTGTTGTGAATATGGTAGGGCAATAAATTAAGCACCCATTGAAACCACCGACATTGGAGGATTAGCAAACGTGGAAGCCGAATCACTAAAGCCGACGCCGGGATCGCCTTCTGGAAAAGGCAGCGGGGTAGCGGGCGCCGGTTAATTCCACCGTTAGGCTGATATGAAATGGATATGCAGATCAAGGCTAATACTCATATAAAAAGCACGAAAACCATTCCTACAGATTTAATTGCTCCATGTGGAATGAACTGCCGCCTCTGTTGGGGATACATTCGAGAAAAGAATACATGTCCAGGTTGCCTTAGGATAGATAGTCAAGAAAGTCAAAAATCAAAATACCGCACCACCTGCAAAATCAAAAACTGCGATCAAATCACCAAAAACAAAACCAAGTATTGTTCTGATAGTTGTGATAATTTTCCCTGTGCCAGGTTAAAACAATTAGATAAGCGATACAGAATAAAATATGGAATGAGTATGATCGATAATCTCAAAATGATAAATGAATTTGGGATCAGACATTTCATTCGGAATGAAAAAGAGAAATGGATTTGTCCCGAATGTGGTCAAATAGTTTGTGTTCATAGGCCAGCATGTCTTACTTGTGGGTATAAATGGCATTAGGAAAAAACAGTCCAACAAATCACTATACTGGGTTATTGCTCCGCAGCGCTCCACAAAAACCAGTGAGTTCCACTGTTCTATGCACCAAACGTAATTGATTCAATTAGCATATAGGTACGTATATTTAGAAGTGCAAGCATATTCAGCATCGCTGAACTTTTGTCTGCCCGTGCTTCGTACTCTTGCATCCAAAACGAATGTGCCTGAATGCGGCGCTAAACCAAATTGCATTTTGATCAGCCTGATTTTCCCGGTATAAAGTTGTAATTTATTCAAACAATTATGAGAACGTTCCAAAACATGACCTAAAACGTAATTTTGGATCCGCACTTGCGGGCTCTAGAGTCTGATTGAGCAAGCTCATCAGACTACGCCCTCAGTGACGGAACTACGTTTAACGCCGCATTGTCTGCCATGAAAAAAAAGGCCAATCCGCACTTGGCACTTTTGCAAGCCCTGCCCCACAAGCTGAAGCTTCAGCTTGCAAAAGTGCCGAATATTCCAACCCTGTTTGATTTCAAAAATATACCAGTAATATAATTTACTGGCGATTATTAGATTTCCAAAATATGCCAAAAACGCTTATCTTTGGCAAAAATTGGGTACAGAATGCCAAAGGTTAATGAGAACAGATTGATTGAAGAGTTTAAGGACAGGGAGTACTTCTCCAGAGAAGAGCTCTTTGACTTCTTCCGTTACTTCGAGCCAGAGCTGAAAGAAGGAACTTTCGGGTGGAGAATCTATGACCTCAAAAACAGGAACATAATCAAACCTCTCAAAAGGGGGCTTTATGTCATTTCCTACAAACCCAGATATAAACCGGACATCTCTCCCAGTCTACTAAAAATAGCCAAACAACTTACTGAACGATTTGATGAAATCAAACACTGCATCTGGGAAACTTCATGGCTCAATGAATTTGCCCAACACCAGACAAGCAGATCTATGCTTATCATCGAAATAGAGAAAGGTTTTGAGGAATCTTTGTTTTTTGAACTGAAGGATCGCATGCATAGAGAAATATTCTTGGATCCTGATGAAAAAGCCGTCGATTTCTACATAACCGAAAGCGAACAACCCATCATCATAAAGAAGCTGCTTACAAGAGCTCCTCTATCAAAAAGGACTCAGAAAAAAATCAAGTTCTACATCCCCACAATAGAAAAGATTATGGTTGATCTGTTTGCGGAGGAGAGACTTTTCTATTATGTGCAAGGCTCAGAATTGATGCACATTTATGAAAATGCGATCACTAGCTACACCATCAACTTTACTA
>JAUUZY010000034.1 GCA_030592015.1 Candidatus Peregrinibacteria bacterium
CCACAAAGGCAACCGCCCTTGAGCCACCCAGGTATAGTCCATCCTCTTTCTGTTCCACAGAAGCGAAGTAAACTCTCACATCGTCCGGCACTTCAGCCAGTTTAATTTTTTCACCTCTAACAGGATTGTCCGGATATCCATCCGGCACAACATACTTACAAACAGTCGCCTTTTTTTCAAACTCAACATCCAATTCATCCAAAGTCCCCGCAATAATAGCTTCACAGACTTCCACAAAATCCGTCTTCATCAAAGGCAAAGCATTCATAGCCTCCGGGTCACCAAATCGCGCATTATATTCAATCAATTTTACACCAGTCTTAGTCACAATAAATCCACCAAACATCACCCCCTTAAAATAAATACCGGTATCTTCAAACAATGCCGACGCAACTTTCCTAGTCATTTCCTCAGCCGCCGCAACATCGTCAGCAGTCAAAAATGGCAACAAATGATCAGCACTCGAGTACGATCCCATTCCACCCGTATTCGGCCCCTTACCCCCATCATACGCCCTCTTGTGATCCTGTGCAGGTGGCATAGATGCGATGTGCAAACCATCACAAAAACTCATCAGGCTAAATTCCTGACCAATTAGTTTTTCCTCCACAACAACTCGTCCAGCCTTCTCTAAACATTCACGGGCAAACGCCACTCCTTCATCCTTACCATCCAAATGATCACCGGAAACTTTTACACCCTTTCCGCCCATCAAACCATCAGCCTTCACAACAAAATCACCTCCCAATTCATCAAAAAATTCCTCAAGCCCATCCTCGTCAAAAAACACTTTAAATTTCGGATTCCCCTCAATTCCATATTTTTCCAAAAGATCTCGAGCAAAAGCCTTGGAAGACTCCAGCCTCCCAACAGTCGCCAATGGTGACGCACTATGTATTTCAAGTTCGAGCAGCATATCAACAACTCCAGCCTCAATAGGATTCTCCGGACCTACAACAGCAAAATCCGGCTTAATTCTTACAGCAAATTCACGAATAGCCTCCAAATCACAAACGTCCGCAATCATATATTCTTGACTCATATCGCGAATACCGGGATTCACAGTCTTCCCCACAACAAAAAGCTCAACTCCATGGACACTCTTTTTGAAAGCTTCTGCAATAACATGCTCACGAGCACCATTCCCGATTAAAAGTATTTTTTTCATAATCTAAATTAAATTGAGCTGACCATCGGCTTCTCCATCCAATTCAATCTCATCACCGAAAACATCACAAGCCTTATCGGAAATTCTCATATCAGAGTTTTTCTTCAAAACTTCCTCATCAATATCTCCGGTTTTATATTTTCCATCAAAACATGCCATACACATATCTTTGACTTCAGGATTGCCCTTCATGCAAGATTCAACTGCATCATCGGTACTCCCATAGAACAAGGCATCAGCCCCCATAAATTTTCGAACATCTTCTATACTGGCATTAGCCGCAATCAATTCAGCATGTGTAGGAATATCTACCCCATAAAGGCACGGACTGACAACAGGTGGAGAATAAGAAGAGAAATAAACTTTCTTTGCCCCAGCAGCCCTTACCATTTCTACAATCTGCCTGGATGTATTTCCACGAACAATACTGTCGTCAACAAGAAGGATATTCTTTCCTTCTATTTCAAGTTTCATCGGATTCAATTTATAGCGAATAGATTTTTTACGAATCTCCTGACCCGGCATTATAAAAGTTCGACCAATATAACGATTTTTCACAAGCCCCTCCCTATATCTCAAGTCCAAAGCATCAGCTACAGCCATAGCTGCAGACCTCGAAGAGTCGGGAACAGGCATAACAACATCAATGTCCAACTTGGCCCTTTTGATCTGTTTTGCTAGCCTTTCCCCCATCCTCATGCGTGACTTATAAACAGAAATTCCATTCAAAAGTGAATCAGGTCTCGCAAAATAAATGTACTCAAAAATACATGGAATATGTCTCTTTGGCATAACTTTTTTCATATGAACCTCTCTAGTTTTTTCATCAATATACACAGCCTCACCGGGTCCGATATCCTTTATCAACTCAAAGCCTAAAATATCAAGAGTAACCGATTCAGAAGAAAAAATATAATCAGTAGTAAGACCTACAGTTCTCTTTCCAAATAAAAGAGGACGAATACCGTGCGGATCTCTAAAAGCAAACATTCCAAACTTGGCAATATACCCCACAACACTATAAGCGCCCTTAGACCTGGCATAAACACTTTCAACAGCCTTCCAAATATTCTCGGGACTAATTGATGTCACACCTTGCCTCGCCAAAGATTTGGTAAACATATTCAAAAGAACTTCACCATCACTGCTGGAATTTACAAGCCTCTGATCCTTCTCAAAGATTTCCTCCCTAAGTTCAGTAGCGTTGAAAAGATTCCCGTTATGAACCAAAGCCACCCCAAACGGAGATGGGCCAATAAAAGGTTGAGCCTCATCAATACTACCAACTCCGGTCGTACCATAACGGGTATGACCAATTCCTGCATAACCCATAAGTCTCTTCATGTGCCTTGTATGAAAAACATCCTTCACAAGCCCCAATCCCTTCCTCAGGTGAAACTTTCCATTGTACGTAACAATACCCGCTGCATCCTGCCCCCTATGCTGCAATGTAACCATTCCATCATAGACATCCTGAGCTACATAATCGTGACCTAAAATTCCAATTATTCCGCACATAAGATATTATTTAAGATTTATATTTATGAATTCTTTTAGCAGCAATTACTACGTTTTCCATCAGGCATGCGACAGTCATAGGACCGGCACCACCCGGAACGGGACTTACATAAGAAGCTTTCTTCTCAACATTTTCAAAATCCACATCCCCACACAATTTTCCACTCTCCAACCTATTCACTCCAATATCAACAACCACAGCACCATCTTTTACCATATCAGCAGTAATCAAATTCGGCTTACCAACCGCAACACAAAGAATATCAGCACGCAGAGTATGAGAAGCCAAATCCTTTGTATGAATATGACAGGTAGTTACAGTAGCATCACGATTCAAAAGCATAGTCGAAAGCGGCTTTCCCACAATATTACTATGTCCAACCACAACAGCCTCCTTACCTTTGATGTCGATATCATAATATTCCAACATTTTAATAGCACCACGAGGTGTACAAGGAGCCAAATCCTCAAAGTCAGTACTCAAAAACATCTTTCCAATATTGTAAGCGGTAAATCCATCAACATCTTTTTTAGGATCAATCGCCCTAATCACATCAGGTTCAAAAACCTGTTTTGGCAAAGGCAACTGCACCAAAATACCATGAATAGTATTATCTTCATTCAATTCCTCAATTTTCTCAATCAAATCCTCTGTACTAACATCAGTCTCATAATCAAACTGCTCCCACTCAATTCCCGTAGTATCACAGGCTTTTTGCTTCTGCCTTATATAGGAAAGAGAAGCAGGATCTTTTCCAACTAAAATAACAGCAAGCTTCGGGGAGATATGGTCCAAGTGCATTCTGTTAACATCCTTCGCGAGATTTAACAGGATTTCCTTTGAGACCTTGCGACCATCTAATATTGCCATCTATAGAAGAGTAAATATTTAAATCCCCACCCCATATTTCCTGAAAAGCATCTCAATAATATCGACGCTACAGAAAATCGTCAACCAAATCCCAAATCAGCGTAGCAGTATCGTCGATTTTCGGCTGTACCTGCACCCGACTCCATTCATGTTTGTCCCCAAGTGCAGAATGCGTCTTCGCACATTTTTTAACCAATTCATCGTTTTGTTCATGTAGATGAACATTCTCTCGAGCATCCATGGCTCGATTCCCCTCCATCAAAACAGAAAAATCCTCTTTCAATAATTTCTCATTAATAGATTCCATCCATTCCTCATCCAAGCCCTTCGCCATTCCCCACGCCATACCGGTCCCAACATAATCCTCAGCCACAACGATATATCCTTCTTCAAGCCACTTCTTTAATTGAGGCTCAAATTGATAACGATTCAACACAAACCACATCTGCAATTCATCTTCAGAAATTTTCTGCCCATCGGCACTTCTCAGAGTCTTGTCCAAAAAAGGCCCGGTAGGTTCCAAGTCATATATAGGAAACTTCACATACTTCGTTTTTTTCCCGGAAGCATTCAATTTCTCAACCAAAAGCTTGGAGTGTGTAGTCTTTCCAATATTATTTATCCCGTAAATTGCGATAAAAATTCCTTTTTCCATAATATTTAAAATTAATATCCACCAGTACTACCAAAACCTCCACGACTTTCCCCCTGAAGTTCATCGGTTTCTTCCCATTCAAATTTATCGATCCTGACAAAAACACCTTGAGCAATTTTTTCTCCTCGTTTTATAGTAACCGGCTCAGAGGTAAAATTGTAAACAAGAACCTTTATCTCATCCTCCGGCCCACAATAATCATGATCAATGATACCAAAACCATGCGGAGGAGTAAGCCCTTTTTTCATAGGGGTACTGCTTCTGGACGCAACCACGAGCATGTATTTGTCAGGTACCTCAACTATCAAATTTGAAGGAATCATAGAAATATCCTTCGGCGGAATCTCAAAATCTTCCCTTGCAAGAATATCAAAACCAACAGACCCACCTGTCTCATATTTCGGCAGAGGCAAATCTTTATCGATGCGCTTTATTTTTACCTTCATAGTAATTCGACACTTTATATATCAACGACAATAAGATAGAATAGATCACACTAACTCACAACACTTTATATGAACAAACTTAAATATATAAACTTCATCATTCTTTCTTGGGCAATTTCACTAGCAGAAACGGATGAGGGGCCAATAGATTTTGCAGTAGGGGGGCAGGCGGTGATAGAAGGCGTGATGATGCGATCTCCGAACAGTCTTACAATTGCAGTTCGCAAACCAAACGGTACGGTTAAAGTTAAGAAAGAAAAGTATCGAACGCTTACTCAGAGATATAAGTGGTTGAATATGCCAATTCTTAGAGGAGTAATAAATCTTTTTGAAATGATGGTAGTCGGAACGAAGGCTATAAATTTTTCTGCGAATGAGTCATTGGAAGACGACCCGGAAGAGGGGACTGAGATAAAAGAACCGGGGAAGCTTGGAAAAGCGGCTGAATATCTGATGTTTGCAATTTCAATGGTGATCGCACTGGCGCTCAGCATTTTTCTTTTCAAATTTTTACCATTGTGGGTTACAGGATATATCGAAAAAAGTTCAGAGTACATTCAGAACAACTACATTGTTTTTAATCTAATAGACGGAATACTAAAAATGCTGATTTTCTTATCATATATTTTTATCCTTTCACTTATTCCGAGCTTCAGAAGGGTTTTTGAATATCATGGTGCCGAACACAAATCAATTTTCAATTACGAGAAAAAGATAGAACTCACGGTAGAAAATGCAAAAAAACAGTCTCGATTTCACCCAAGATGCGGAACAAGTTTTGTACTAATCGTATTTATGGTGAGTATCCTGGTTTACACATTCGTTCCACGACAGGAAATATTCCTAAACAACCTATTACTACGAATTGCATTGCTTCCACTAATAGCGGGGCTCGCATATGAATATCTAAAACTTAGCGCAAAACACGTCGACAAAGCATTCGTAAAGATGCTGGTAGCTCCGGGACTATGGTTTCAAAGACTGACAACCAAAGATCCGGACGACAAGCAGCTCGAAATAGGGATAAAATCACTATCCGAAGCACTGGCTATGGAAAAGTCACGAAGCGAAGCGTAGTTCCAGGGCGAAGCTATCAATAAACAGTCTACTTAGACGCTTCCACAACAGAACTTACGTCCAGTCTAATTCCAGGTCCCATTGAACCTGCAATTGCTAGATTCTTGACATAAACACCTTTTGAACTGGATGGTTTTATTTCCATAACAGTTTTCACAATTGTTAAAAGGTTTTCTTTCAAATTTGCATCATCAAAAGAAATCTTTCCGAAAATATTGTGCAGGTTTGCATCCTTATCAAGTCTAAGCTCGATTTTACCTTTTTTAAGGTCAGTAATAGCCTTCGCAAAATCAGGAGTAAGCGTTCCAGCCTTTGGACTTGGCATAAGTCTTTTCTGTCCAAGAATTTTAGCAATTTTACCAATAGATTTCATCTGGTCAGGTGTTGCAACTGCAATGTCAATATCCACCCATCCTTTTTCAATCTTCGCGATCAACTCCTCAGTTCCAGCTTCCTCTGCACCTGCAGATTTTGCCTCCTTTACATTTTCCTCACCTACAAAAGCAACAACCTTTACATCTTTACCCGTTCCATGCGGAAGAGTAACAGTGGTACGAATATTCTCCTCAGCCTGCTTAGGATCAAGTCCAAGTTTGAAATGAATCTCGCAAGTTGCATCAAATTTTGTAGTTGAAGTTTTTTTGAGTAGTTCAATAGCCTCATCAAGACCATATGTTTCCTTCTCAACAAGAGCCGCAGCTTCTTTGTACTTTTTTCCAGCCATATTTTTAGTGGTTAGTGGTGCAAGCGACTGTCTCAAACGAGATCAATCTCCCACGAAATAATTTATCCTTCAAATTTAACTCCCATACTCCTAGCAGTTCCCGCAATAATCTTCACAGCCTGGTCCATATCATTCGCATTTAGATCTTCCCATTTCTGTTTTGCAATATCTTCGCACTGAGCTCTTGTGATAACTCCAACCTTATCCTTGTGTGGAGTTCCTGATCCCTTCTTGATATTTATAGCCTTCTTTATCAGAACCGCAGCAGGTGTACTCTTCATTATAAAGTCAAAACTTCTATCATCGTAAACAGTTATAACAACCGGTACGATTGTGTCTCCCAATTCCTTTGTCTTGTTATTGAATTGAGTACAGAAATCCTGAATGTTTAGACCGTGTGGCCCTAGAGCAGTACCTACAGGAGGTGCTGGATTAGCTTTTCCTGCTGGAATTTGTAATTTTATTTGTGTCAATATCGCTTTAGCCATTGGTTTTCATAGTTAAAATAGTAGTAGCATTCTATTTATTCTACGGGAAAAGTCAACTTTATTACTAGAATTCCAGTTCGATTAGGCGAACCAGGTTTGTTATTTGAGAATGATATTCTTTTGGATAGGAGAAACCATAAATCAAATCATTGATTCTGACCGTAAGAAAGGCAACATTCTGCCTACTTAAGTCATTCATATAAAAAGAAGCATCACCAGAAGTATTTGTTTCATTAATTTCAATACCAAGCCCCTTGGAAGCACGAAGCTTCAAAAGATCATAGATTTCAGTACTGGAACCGGAAAGGTCAAAGGTAAAAACATAAACCTTAGCAAAAAGCCTACTGTCATCACGAACAACAGTCTTTTTTAGCGTAGTGCTAGGAATGTCATCTATGTATATAGTTTTGAAAAAATATCCATTGTGAGGTTCTTCCTTAGTATAGGCTGTGTTAAATCCGGCACTTTTCAACTGCTCATCACGAATATAAATGTCAGGCGAGGACACAGTATAGTTCAAATCCTCAAAATCACTGTCACCAGCAGCCTCGGGTTCCGATTCAGGAAAATCATAAAGTACATTCGCACTATAGTATGAGCCCGGAATAGTCTCCACAGCAACAGTATCAACAAGTAAGTCCTCAGAGATGAGTTCATTCCCATAGTCAAGATCAGAACCAAGATAATTATTCAGTCCTGCAGCATTATCGGCAATAATCGCACTCCCTCCAACAATAGTGTCTAAGGAGTCCGGAAGAACAAGATTCAAAACAGCATGCCCTGGCAAGTCTTCGCCAAAACCGGGTGAATAATCGCTGACTACTATCTCTGCGACAACTACAACTATAATAATCGTAAGTATTGCAGAAAAAATGGTAAACTTTTGCATGCTTGAATTATTTCTTTTTGACCTGTGTAAAGTCAAGTTCAACAGGAGTCTCTCTTCCGAATATGGTAATGAGGACCTTGACCTTACCTTTTTCCTCATCAACATTACTAATAACGCCATCGTAGTTCGCAAAAGGACCGCCTAGAACGAGCACATGGTCGTTTTCTGTAAAGTTGATTTTGAACTTAGGTTCCGATTGTCCCATCTGTCTTTTAATAACTTTCCACTCATCAGGCGACACGGGAACGGGTACAGTTCCGGATCCCACAAAACCAGTTACATTAGGAGTATTTCGTACAACATACCAGCTATCGTCAGTAACAATCATGTCTACAAGCACATATCCAGGGAAAATAGTTTTTTCAACAGTCACAGGCTCACCCTTTTTAATCAAAATTTGTTGTTCCTTCGGAACCACAACATCAAAAATATTATCTTGCATTCCAAGAGATTCAACACGCTGCATAAGCGCTTCTTTTACGGCGTCTTCATATCCTGAATAGGTGTGAATAACATACCAGTGTCTTCCTGTTCCTGTAGCTTGTCTTGCCATTTTACACGTTTAAGTTAAGTAAATAACTATGCCCCTCACTAAAAAGGTAATCTACGATTCCTAAAAATAGTGCA
>JAUUZY010000003.1 GCA_030592015.1 Candidatus Peregrinibacteria bacterium
CGTTGCCGCCGGTTTTTTCGACGCCTTCGGGTTCATTTCCCATCTCACAATTCAAAATAACTACCAACAAATTCCTGAACAATTCCAAGAAATAATCAGTAAAACAAAGCGACTCTACGGCTGTGACATCTGTCAGGAAGTTTGCCCACACAATTCAAGGAGCAAAGACATGGGAGAAATTTCAAAAATCGCCGGAGATGAATTGGATCTCAAGCAGGTACTCAGCATAAAATCAGGCCAAGAGTTTCTGGAAACTTTCGCCGGCTCTCCACTAATGCGAGCAAAGAAAACAGGACTACAAAGAAACGCAAAAGTCCTACTCGGACTTGCGGGCAAGAAGAAAGAGCAAGTCCGAAAGTCTGTTTAGATATTTCAAGCAATCACCTTCAAGCCCAGCCCCCACAAAGGATCTTTCCGCTCTTCTACAAACACATCTCGCAATATCAAATTTAGACCCGGGCAGAACAAATTCTCTCAAATCTCCCTCAATCTTTTCAATTTCCTCTTCCAAGAATTGAACATCTTTTTCGCTTAGCGCATCAATGTTTTTTGGAACCTTCATTTCAAAACCAACTATCGACATTATTCTATAAATATCTCTCTGGATTTTTTCAATCAAGGGATTCTCCCCATTCCTAGCCCATCCCAAAAACGAATTCAGTTCATCCAAGTCTCCCAAGGCCGCAAAAATAGGGGCAGACTTGCGGAGGCGCTTCCCATCAAACAGTCCAGAATCACCCTTGTCCCCAGTTTTAGTAGAAATTTTCATCTTAGAAATATATAATGCGCTGGAGACAGAATAACAAAACATCAAATGCCAAGAAAGAAAACAAAAATAGATTTCGAGAGAGAGCTGGTAAAAGAGCTAAAAGTACTGACAAAGGAAGTACGAAATCTCCAAAAAATGGAATTCATCAAAGTTTTCAAACACCCCTTCAAATATATGTGGTTCACTTTCCTAAAGGGACTGATGGTAGGTTTTGGTTCAGTTCTTGGAGCTACCGTATTGGTAGCTATATTTATCTATCTCCTCGCACAAATAAGCCTAGTGCCAATCGTGGGAGATTTTGTGAACGACGTAATAACTCAGATAGGATCAGTAAAATAATTTAATTAATTTTCATACAATGAAAAAATCAACAGGAACAATTTTATTTTGGGGAATATCACTTTTAGTAATAGTTGCCGCAGTTTTTGTGGTGGTTAAGTTCAGCGATGAGCCGGTAGTCGGACCTGGGGATGCAATCACAGGGGCAGCGGTAGAACTGGGAACTGACGACTGGACTAAGGGAGACGAGTCCGCATCGGTTGTATTGATAGAATATAGTGATTTTCAATGTCCGGCATGCAGCGTTTATTCTCCGATAATTAGAGATATCGTAAATGAATTTGGAGATAAGATAGTTGTTGCATACAGACATTTTCCTTTAAAGAGCATTCACGCAAATGCGGAGGCTTCAGCTTTGGCAGCGGAGGCAGCAGGATTCCAGGGGAAATTCTGGGAAATGCATGACAAACTTTTTGACAGTCAGAAGGAATGGTCTTCACTGGGAGATCCAACAGAAACATTTGTGGGGTATGCAGAAGAAATCGGCCTTAACCTAGATAGATTCAAGGGAGACATGGTTTCAGAGGATGCAAAGGAAGAGCTTGCAGCAGATATGGAGCTAGTGAGGTCAGCAGGCCTAAATTCAACACCTACATTCGTTCTAAACGGAAAGAAAATCCAACCTGGAAGCTACGAGCAATTCAGGACTTTGGTGAGGGATGAGATAGAGGCGGCAAGCTAGCCTCTCTTCTTTTGTCTCGGATAGAAGAAAATAAAGTAAACCATAGCGATCAATACCGGTACAATGCTAAGCATCTGTCCCATAGATAGTGGAAAGTCTATAGGCATGATATGTCTGTCTTTCCAGAATTCCACAATGAATCTTGTGAGGAAATAAAGCAGCATCAAAAGGAACATCATGAACATAGGTGGAGTCTTTTTGTAGAATTTTTTGTAAACCCAAAGCATCACAAAGACCAAAACAAGGGCAATACCTGACTCATAAAGTTGCGAAGGGTAGCGTGGAAAAGCTTCTCCCAGACGCTCAAAAATCACCCCTGACTCTTTCATAGTAGGCCTCCCCACGATCTCAGAATTGAAATAATTCCCAAGCCTCACAAAGGCAGCAACAATAGGAATCGAAAGAATCAAAACATCAGTATATTTGCTGAATTTTACCTTGTGAACAAGAGTCCACACCCAATAAGAA
This sequence comes from Candidatus Peregrinibacteria bacterium, assembly GCA_030592015.1. Classification (GTDB taxonomy): domain Bacteria; phylum Patescibacteriota; class Gracilibacteria; order UBA1369; family LOWO2-01-FULL-3; genus JAUUZY01. The sequence goes on from JAUUZY010000003.1 coordinate 2,259, forward strand.
ACTAGTAGACCAATAGCTGCACCATGACTGGCAAGTCCACCCTTCCAGATCATCAAAATTTCCGCAGGATTACTCAAAAAATATTCCGCATTATAGAAAAAGACATGCCCCAGTCTAGCCCCAACCACAAGTCCGACAAATAGGTAGAGCGCAACGCTCTCAAGGTCTTGCAAAGGATATTTCTCCCTCTTAAAAGCCCAGTTAACAACAAAGAAGCTAACAACAATTCCAAGAGCAAAAAACAACCCATACCAGCGGATTGAAAGTGGGCCAAGAGTTAAGAAAATCGGATCAATATTATTCGTGAAAATCATAGAAATTTATTTAAGAAAATCGGACATTTCAAAGAAACCTTTTTTTTGATTAAGCCACTCGGCAACCTTTACAGCCCCTTCTTCTGCAGAACTCCCAGCACGAGAAAAATCATCTGACCACAAAAAACCAATATCATTTTCCTTCACAATACGTTTCGCTTCAGACAATTGCCCATCCCAACCGGTCGTTCCCATCACAAGATCAACTCCTGCACCTGCACAAATATCCAAGTGCTCCAAAGCACTTCCCCCACTCGAAAAATCTATCGCAATATCAATCCTCGACAAAGCCGCAACAGTAAGCTTCGTAAAACTAGCCTTCCTATTGTGCTTATCCACAATTATTTCCACCAAATGCCCCCTATGCAATGCAGCCTCATAGACTAACTTCCCCATCTCACCAAAGCCAATAATCGCGATTCTCATATATGCCCAAAGTTAAGCTACCAACCCATTCTAACGAAAAATTCATAAATTACAAAAGAAGCGCAAATAAAAGTGCGCTCAGGAGCTCACAAAAAAATCTGGTACCGGTACCAGATGGTCGCCGGGTTTAGACTTGCATAGGCCAATCTATCTCCCCATGTAAAAGTCCTTTTTCTTCTTATCAAATTTTTCAATCGCATAGCGAAGCATGGTCCGAGGCATTGTTTTGTAGTGCTTTTTCAGAAATGATTCTTCCACTTTCTGATTTTTATTGCCTATTTCCCTGAGCATCCACCCAACAGCCTTATGGATCAAATCATGATTATCATCTACAAGGACATCAGCAATTGCCAGACCATCATCAAAGTCCTCATTCCGTATAAACGCATAACAAGCCAGCATCGCAATTCTTCTCTCCCATAAATTTTCAGACACAGCCAATTTATACAAAATCACCCTTTCCTTATCAAGCAAATAAGCCCCAACAATTTTAGGCGCCGAACTATCTACCAAGTCCCAATTGTTCACATTCTTAGTATTCTTTATAAAAAAATCAAAAATTTCCTTCTTTTTTATGTCCTTACTTTTCTCGTATTGATCCACCAGAATGAAGAGAGCCGTTAATCTATATTCATGAATTTTATCATTTAAAAGTATCTGCAAAGAACCAAGGTCCAGGTCCTTATATTTCTTAGCAACTTTCCTTTGGTCCGGCACACTAATCCCCAACATTTTATCACCTTCAGCATATTGCCCCTTCCCGGTTTTAAAAAATCCAGCCAAAAATTTCGCCTTCTCTCTGTCCCCCAATTTTTGTAAATCTGATTTGAATTCTTTCAGCATATTGGTGTATAAGCTTACACTATCCCCTCCTTCTACGCAAAACTGCCTAGTCAGCCGCTTGACAAAACCCTGTGGTCACATAAAATAAGCTCTACGTAAAAACATCAATTATGCGCACCCCCCCAGAAACAACAAAACTTCCAGCGTCCCCCACACAACTAAGCAGGCGAGAATTTCTCACAGCAGCAATAGCAACCGCAACTGCAGCAGTTACAAGCAACGTTCTCGCGGCCTGCGAACAGGCACCACAGGGCGATGGAATCCCGGACTACCTAATGGAGGAAAAACTGGTAAGAGCTTATCCAAGAGTTTTCGACATCTTAATTCAGCAAAAAAGGGACAGCTACCGAGAGGATCTATATAACGTCGTTGATCTAATGGAAAAAACGATAGAATTTTTTGATAAATATACAGCGGGAGAACCCGTGGAGCTTGCAGAGTACGAGCCGCTTATGGGGGCAGATTCACAAACAGGCCACGTAATGGGAGCAGAGGCTCAGGAGCGCTACGCAGCCAAAGTTGCACATCTCCTTTACGTAGACGATAGCGAGCTAGTGCCATGGAGCATCGAAACACTTTCATATGAAGGCCTTGAGGCCATTCTAGATTTCAACGAAATGTTTATGAGGTCGGTAGAAGGCGAATATATTTCAATGGCATCACGATATTACCCTTCTGCACCAGACAGAGTTTATGATTTTTTGTTAGATAAAGATCTAATAAAAGAGACTCCGGAGGCTACAGTATATGCGCTTACGGATTGGGCGAGGTTAAAATTTCAACATGTAACTGGTGACACTCCAGAACAGCCGGGGAACAAAAAACTTCATGCAGATAGATGGGGAACACCTGAACTCATGGAAATGCTTGAGCAGGTAAATGATGGAGGACGGCTTATAATTGACGGCTGTCATGGAACGGCGAGCCTTTATTGGCAGTTGCTCGGGGCGCTGGGAATTCCTGCAAAAAGAACAAGGGCAATGCGAGGTCATTCGGGTATAAGTTTCCCAACAGTCGGGGAATTTACAATCCACGCCGATCATATATATGACAAAAAATTCTCTACAAGTGGCAGAAACCTGCCATCTAGCAAAATGCTGCCGAGGATTCCTGCGAATATCGATCTTGATTCCGAGGAAAATGGAGAGGATCTTGAATATTTGGAGGAAAGTCATTATTTGAGAGCAGAAGCGGCAATGCCTTTTCCTTCCGATGATTTTGCAGCTTGGTACGGGCTTCTTAGGTACAACCCGATAAAGCGTGAAATGGAAGAGGCGGTAATTGAAGAAAACAGAAGAACCGGAGAAGGCCCACAAATGACACTACACGAGCGAATCTACGCACATTTACCTGTCAAAGCAGAGGAACTAATAGTCAAAATTAATGCGAGACTAGAAGAGGTCGGCGGCGGAAACAAACTGGACGGAGCTGCAATAATCTATAATGATTATTTGATCAGATAGCTAAATTGACTTAAACCTCCCCATAAGAGTACTATTACACCTATAAATTTATTGTTTAATTATATAAACACATGAAGACAAAATTATTATTCGTGCTGGCTACGATCACAGCGCTTATTGCCGTTGGCATAGGTAGCGTGACAGCAAGCGCATTCCCTGATACGTCAGGACACAGTTATGACTCTGCGATCGATTACGTAAAAACGCAGGGGATAGTAAACGGATACGACGATGGGACGTACAAGCCGGACAATCTTATAAACCGAGCTGAATTCACAAAAATTATAATCGAGTCACTCTACGAAACTTCAGATTTCGAAAGCTATGGAAGCAAGTATTGTTTTTCAGACGTTCCAAGAGATGCTTGGTACACACAGTACGTATGCTTCGCTAAAGAAAAAGGAATAGTAGACGGGCATCCGGACGGAAGTTTCAAGCCGACTGACAGCATAAACTATGTAGAGTCATTGAAAATTGTCTTGGAAGCGTATGTAGCAAATGGATGGATTGAAGCAAGATCTATAGAGGGGAATGGATTCTGGTATACAGGATATACCGATTATGCAAACTCCTATGATCTCTCATTCGCACATTCAGTTGGAGTTGATGAGAATCTAACTCGTGCAGAAACAGCGGAAACAATTTATTGGACAGATATCACTACAGAAAGAACTTTTGCGCCGGAACTGGCAGAAGATGACATTATCTATTCAGTAGTTTCAGACATCCCAACAGACGACGTGATTGGTGACTACAAAGACGAAATAGTTGCCGCACACTATGACGGAACAAGCTCTTGGGAAACACTGTCAGAGTTGTTTGAATGGTATCACGTAGGGGAAATCACAGTCGCGCCATATGACGGATGGAGTTTGATCCTGTTGGATTCTTCATGCGACGGAATGTGCTTTTATCCTTTCATTTACCGTTTTGCATGGAATGAAGACACAGGTGAATTAGTTCTCCTTACTCAACATTCTGAAGAATACATTCCAGAATTTGTAGAGCCATTCACAGGAAATACAGATGATTCCATATTCCTTGATGGACTGGAACTTCCGGAAACAATCACAATGCCGGACGGAGTAAGCGTTATTACAAGAGCGAAAAAAGACGCAGAGTATTCAAACGAATTTGCAGATGGTTACACTGAAACCCTTGCATTCGTTAGTTCTGAAGTAGGAAATGTTTATGCTGCACCTGGAGACAAAAGTTGTTTCTTCGTGAAAGCAAAAGACGGCTCTATAACACGATACGATTATGATCCTGGATTCAAAATTTCCGTGGAAGGTGAAAAAATGATAAATTGGGAAGACGGAAGTCCGGATACAAATATTGCCACAGACTACACCTACACAACAGTAGGATGCGGAATAATGGGAAGCTGCACTTATATCGAAGACGTGAATGAAGAAAATATGGAATTGGTTGGAACAACAGAATCAGGCGTAGCTCTATACATCCCCATAAGCGTAGATGCGGGGGCAGAGGATCTACAGGCAACCTTCGAGAGGGCTTATGCCGCCTACTATGACGACTTTGATGTGCCAATGGACGATTTTGCAGACATGAACTTTGTTCTGTATTGGCAGGACCCACTTGGAAGGTGGGGGTCAGTGCATCACGTAGAAGTAATTCCACCAGCTGAATGTGGAAAACCTGTGATCTACCTTTACCCACCAACTGTAACTGACGTACATGTGGAAGTAGACGTAGACGAGTTCACTGTGACAATTCCGGATTATGGAACTGATGGATGGTCAGTACGAGCTTATCCGGATGGAAGCATATACAACTACGCAGACGGAGAAGATTATCCTTACCTTTTCTGGGAAGGACATGACAAAGACAAAGTGGAAGTAAGCAAAGGATTCATGGTTTCTCGTGAAGAATTGCCAAGCTTCCTTCCTGAAAGTTTAGAGAAAATGGGATTGAACGATCAAGAAATCGTAGACTTTATGGAGTTCTGGGAGCCTAGAATGCTGGACAACAGTGAATCACACTTCTTTATCAGCTTCCTTGGAACACATGAGTTCAACAAAGTTGCGCCACTTACAATCACACCTGAACCGGATTCTCTACTAAGGGTATTCATGTATTACGAACCAACAAACGCACATTATTCAGTTCAAGAGCAAGAGCTAAGAGCTGGTCCTAGATATGGATTCTCAGTTGTAGAATGGGGAGGAACGTCATCCATACCGTGGAAAAACTAAATTTATTAAAAACAGCTTTAGTCAGTGCACTCGTAGTGGTTGCGCTGACTTCTTGCACTTCAGAACTTCCGGCGAAGGGGGCAATAATTCCACATCACCTTTTAGTGGAAGAGCAGATGGAGGAGTTATACACAGAAATTGCCAGCGAGGACATCGAGAAAGTGATTTTGATAAGTCCAAATCATTTCAATTATGGCTTCAACTATATCCAGACAACGGATGAAGATTTAGAGAATGCGGAAGTTGAGCCAAAGTATTTTGAAGAAGAACACGGAATCAGCGTTCATGAGGATTTCATCTCTCGCCATTTTCCAAATGCAAAAATAGTCCCAATAATTATAAAAAATGACACTCCACAAAATCGCATAGATGATCTTTTAGAAGAACTCACCGCGCAAAATCTGGACAAAACAGTAGTGATAGCTAGCATAGACTTCACTCATTACGAATTGGAAGAAATAGCAGTGGAAAACGATGAACGCACAATGCAATGGCTTAGAGACTGGAGTCAACACGAATCGGAAGATTCCTTCAATGAAATAAAAAATCTGGCAATCAACGTAGGCGAAAGCAGCCCGGACGCAGTCGCAATGGATTCTCCGGAAAGTTTTTACATGCTCACCAGGATCATGGAAGCACAGAACGCAAAAGACCTAACGATCGTACAACGAACATCATCTGCTTCAATCACAGGCATAAAAGACCCCAGTCAAAACACCAGCCACCTCTTCGTAAAATTCCGCTAAACGTTATCCATAACAGCCCCAGTATTCGCACTGGTAACATGTTGTGCATAACGACCTAGCCAACCTCTCTTCACCTTGAGTTCATGCTCAGGTAGCTCTTCCAGGCGCCGAGCAATTTCTTCATCAGTCAAGTCTACATTGATAGTTCGCCCAATTGCATCAATCTTGATCTTGTCTCCATCCTGCAGAATAGCAAACGGCCCTCCAGCCGCAGCTTCCGGCGAAATATGGCCTATACAAAGCCCTCTGGTTCCTCCAGAAAATCTACCATCAGTAATCAATGCGGCCTTCACACCCCGCCCTTTTATAGCGGCCGTGGGAGCCAACATCTCCTGCATTCCCGGTCCCCCCTTTGGTCCTTCATATTTCAAAACAACCACGTCGCCATCCACAACCTTCCCTTCCAAAATTCCACTGAGCGCCTCTTCCTGCGATCCAAAAACCTTCGCCACTCCTTCAAATTGCATCATATCTTCCTCCACACCAGCAGTCTTTACCACACTACCCATCGGCGCAATATTCCCATACAAAATCGCCAACCCCCCAACCTCAGAAAACGCATCATCTCCAACTCTCACCACGTCACCATCAGCATCGGGCGACGCCTCAACATATTCCTTCAAACTCCCAACACAAGTCGGCAAATCGATATTTAACGGTGCCTCACTGTGCTCATACACAGCCTTCAAAATCGCACCAATTCCACCCACTCGATGCACATCCTCTATATGAACATCAGGCCTCGAAGGAGAAACTTTGCAAATATTCGGAGTTACGTCAGATAATTCATTCACTCTCTCTAGCGGATACTTTATCCCTGCCTCCTGCGCCAAAGCTAAAGTGTGCAAAACAGTATTCGTCGATCCTCCCATCGCCAAATCCAAAATAAAAGCATTATCAATCGATTCTTTTGTCACGATATCCCGCGGCAAAATCTTTTTATCCATCATTCGTTCAATCACATCCGCAGCCTTTTCCACAAACTTCACACGATCCGGATTTATTTCCCATTCCATATTTTCCTCATCAGTCCAAACCGCCGCCGGAATAGTTCCATTCCCCGGCATCGCCAATCCCACAGCTTCCGCCAGACAGTTCATAGAGTTCGCGGTAAACATACCCGCACAGCTTCCACAAGTCCCACAAGCAGTACCAGCCAAATCCTCCAAATCGCCATCACTCATGCCACCCGCCGCATTTTTCCCAACCCCCTCAAAAACCGTCACCAAATCTGTGCCTCCCTTCCCAGCAAGCATCGGCCCGCCACTCAAATAAAGAGAAGGGATATTCAGCCGAACCATCGCATTTAGCATGCCCGGCACAATCTTGTCACAATTCCCAATCCCAATCCACGCATCGCAAGGATGCGCTCCAATCATAGTTTCAATCTGATCAGTAATCAGCTCACGCGACGGCAGAGAATATTTCATCCCAAAATGCCCCATCGCAATCCCATCATCCACAGCCCCACCAATATTCGCATACCAGACATTATATCCCTTTTTCTTCAGCACGCTCACAACCCTCTTTCCCAATTTATCCAAATGAGCATGCCCAGGAATCTGAGTCGTAAAAGAATTCACAACCGTCACAAAAGGCTTGCTCCTATCAGAAATTTCGTCAATTACTCCAGCCGCCTTCATCAAAGAAGCCGCCGGCAACATATGCATCCCTTCAGCCACAATCCGACTACCCCTCTTCTGCACATTAGCTATACCTGGATTTATCGCTTCGTTATTTGTCATAGGGGCATCATACAAAAAAACTCAAAGATCCACCAGCTTTCACGCTCAACGTTACTTTTTGACTGGAGTCAGGATATCCTGGCCTTCCAGCCCTTCAAGCAAGCCTGCATATGTTTTACTATCCACAGCCTGCCCCTCAAGAGAATCAGCTTTCTTCAGGTATTGCTCATAGGAAAAACCTGCATGTGCAGAGCGCAGAGCAAGTTCATATCCCTCGCCGTCAATCAAACGACCAAGCTTTCCAATAACTTCATTATTATCGTCCTCTTCTTCAACAGGAAAAAAGAGATAGTCTTTATTTCCATGACTCAATTTCCCCTCAACCACCTTTCCCTCATCCGATTCTTCATCGTCCCCTTTTCCATCAAAAAGCTCAATCGGAAGTCCATCCTTGTCATCGGCTCTAAAGATAGTCAATTGTGCAATTTTCCTGTCCCCTTTATATGATTCCAAAATCGCCTCCAATATTTCTGGATTCACAGTTTGGCCAGCAATCGTACTAAGGATAGTAACATCGCCGCCTTCCATTTCAAGTGTCCTTTTAAAGGCTTTTTTACAATTATTTTTTTGGGCAAGTATCGTTTGAATTTTATGTGCAATAGGGGGCTGGTTTTTCGCTTTCTCCACGAGCCCTGCCATTTTATCCACTTTTGCAGGAGGAAAGTTACAGATATTTTTAGCCGTCAAGCCTTCAAGTATAGCATTAGATTCAGGGAAATCTACTGGGGCTTCGTCCTTTTCTTCTTCATCATCGCTATCCGCCCCCGCAGTCGGAGTAGTCTTATCAACTTCGACCTCAACCTCAGCAGGTTTCTTATCTGGATCATCCACAGCTGCCATCGCAACAGCAATAGGATCTTTCTTCGCGCCTTCAATTTGCAGTCCACGATAAACGTATCCCGCCGCAGATGCACCAAAGAAAAGAATAAGTACAGATGCCACCTTGAGATATGTGGCTTTCTGTAAATCTCGAAGATTGACTTCAGAAGCTTTGGCACGTTCTATTCTTGTATCGGCATTTTTCATTTTTACTTCCGCCTCCTTCATCTTCTCCCAAAGACCGGTATTGTCAGTTTTTGCGGCTTCAAATGCACGTTGCATTTGAGTAAAATCTTGCTTTTCATGGGCAAGACTTCGCATTTTTTCCATGATTTCATCCCTCAATACTTTAAGGTTTTCAATTTCTTCGTTAGAGCCCTTACTATCCCTCAAAAGATCAGCAACCTTTATCCGAGCGTTGCTAACAACTTCTTTATCAGCAAGCTCGTACTCCTTTCTTTTCAGCGCAGGCACAAGTTGCTTAATAAGTTCAACAAAAGATCCTAATTCATCAAGCTCAACACTAGATCCTTCAGGAAGAGTCAAAAACATTTCAAGAAAATCATTACACTTTTTAAACAATAGCTCTAGAGGGTCAGATATCTCATCTGCTTTATCAAACATTTTATCATCTACGGTAAGAGGGCCTGGCAAAGAACGTACTCTCGCAGGGATATCTTTGGAGGCAGTAGTTTGCGGAACCTTTGGGGTTTTAGCTCCTGCCGACAAAGCTTTTCCTTTGGGCTTTGGGACCTTTTTTGTATCCGCAAAACCTATGGAAGAGTCAGCCTCGATAGGAACGCCATCCACAGCAGCTTGTGCCAAAGCTGCAATATTAACTGGCATCTCCCATTCTCTTTCAATAGTTGCTGGTCCTGGTTCTCTAGTTTGACCTGGCTTCAGCTCCGGCTCATCACGATTAATCCATCCACCAGCCCTGGTGACAGGAGTTGCCGGAGGAACAGGAGGCCTCACCATGTCTTCAGTAGGATCAGCAACATCATTATCAAAATCATCAAAATCACTTTGCGCTTTTCCTTCAAGTCTTTTTCTAGTAGCCATTTTTTAAAGTTATATTAAGAAAATCTTATAAGTAAATCTATTCTACTTTTGCTTCAACTGTTTCTACTTCTTCTTCAAACACTTCTTCTATCAAAAGATCCGGAGGACCTTCTAAAATCCTAGAAAGCTCTTTATATGCAGACTCCGGAATAGTGCCAATCACCTCATCTTTAGATTCACTGCCCTTTACAATCGCAAGACATTTCTTGTAAGAGATTCCTCCCTCTAAAGCAATACGAGCAGCTCGCTCAATCGCCTTGGAACTGTCTAAACGTTGAGCCATAACACCTACAGTAGTCTGAAAATCTATACTCAAATCTCCTGTAAGTCCTACCGTTCCATAAGTTGTAGCATCTTTTACCCCATTTAAATTCATTTGCATCAGGGGATCACCATCTTTCTCTTTTTTTACTTTCATTCGTTTAAAGTTGTCAGCACCATTCTCCATGTGGAAAATAAGTGTTATTCGCTTTATTTCCTTTTCAGATAAGCTATCAATAATTCCTGCCAAACCAGCAATTAATTTATCATCAATAGAAAAGTTTTTAGGGAAAGTATGTCCTACATAGCTTCCTTTCAGACCACGAACCTCTTTAAAATCCATAACATTGCATAGATTTCCAAGCCTCCCAAGGGCTTGCCCCACCCCCTTATCAGCAAGGATTCCTTGAAGTTTTTCAAAGGCTTCCGGAGTAACCAATGGACAGGTTTTTTCTACCTCCATGCCATCAACGCTCCCCCTAAATTCTGAAAACTTAAAACCGGTGATAGGCTCAAGGTCAATTTTAGACTCGGGCTCAACCGGTGGCGTAGATGGAGATTCCTTATCAGCCACAGCAACAATTGCCTTATCCTTGTTCTTTAGTTGTTTAAATTTTGCAATTTCCCCCTCCAGAGCTTCAACTTCAGCCTCCAATGCTCCAATTTCCTCCGCTTTCTGCTTAAGCCAATAGCTGACCCCGGCAAATATAGCTCCAGACCCAAGTGTTAAAGCTGCTACAGCTGCAACAGAAATCCAGACCAAGCGCCTATTTCGAGCAAGCTCATTATTTTCCCCAGTAATCCATTCTGAGAGTCTTCCTCTTTCAAGAAAAAGACTATGCTTTCTATCTTTGAGCTCTTCCTGGCCTTCCTCAATTATTGTCTCTGCCTTTGTCTTAGCGGCTGCGGCCTCTGCAAACTGCTTTCGAATTTCCTCAAGTAGCTTAGATTCCTGAGTACCAATCCTCTCCTCTCTACCCTCTACCACATCTCTTCTAATCCCCACTCTTTCTTCGGCATTCTTAACAGTTTTTTCTCTATTTAAAATGGCTTTTTGTCTCTTCAGAAGCTGATCCAGCAAAGCTTTAAGCTTGTCAGGTGCAGATTCAAGTTTTGCGCGCTCAGCAGCAAGTGCATCAATTTTTCTTTTCAAGTCGTCCATTATATGCCTTTTAGCTTCAATCACCGCCTTTAATTTATCAACTTCGGCCTTTTCTATCTCAGCGATTTCAGCCTCAAGCTTCTCTTTTAGCCTTGCAAACTCAGCAGCAGATGCTTTTTTAAGCCTTTTTTCTAATTCAAAAACTTTTTCACGCTCTACTTCAACTCCTGCTTCCATTTCTCTAATTCCCTGCTGTTTTTCTAGAAGTTCCTGTTCAAATTGTTCAAGCATTCTTTTCAATTCATCTACGTCCTTCTGCTCCTGCTCCTTCTGCTTCTCAAATGCTTCGATGGTTTTATTTAGTTCAGCCTCAGCGTTATTAATATCTCTCCATGCTTTGTTTTTATCCTCCTCCTCTGCTTTTTCGCGCTCTCGCTCAGCACGACCTTCTCTAATACCTCGGCTAAGGCTGCCAGCAGGTCTAGCAGTCGCAGCAGGACGCCTTGCTACGGGTTTTCTACTTTCGGTTAAAAGATGAGTGTCCGATGCCAATAGAGGTGGAGCGACCATGCTTGGAGATCCATGCACGGTTCTGTTTGCAGCAGCAGGAACCTTAGCAGAGCCAGCCTTTAAGGCCGCAATTTTTGTCTTTTGCATTGCAGCAGCTAATTGGCCCTGGACAATTAGACTTGGACTACCATGTAGGGTCTGATTTGCCGCCTCAGGAATTTTAGTGGGAGCGGGGCTAGAATCATGTCGTTTTTCAGAAAGCGCAGGAATCCCTGTTTGAGTCGGGACATCAGAACCAGATGCAGAAAATGGGCTAATAGCACCGGGGAGTTCTTCCCAATCCCCGGAATCATCAGAAGACGCGGGCAGGTCAACAGTATCAAGCATAGCAGCTTCCCCTTCCGGAGGACCGTCCGCTTCTACTTTCTTTTTCCCAACAAGCTCTCTAAGCTTTTCAATCTGACTTGGCATATGTAAAAAATACAAAAACTAAGGTTTTCTTATACATTAAGTTGACCTGCTAGGTCAAGCAGCCATTCCTTCTTGTAAAGGCAGATGGCTCAGAGGTCTTTGTAGACAAGCACGCAAACTACAATCCAGTATAACCATAAGCCACAACATTCCACGGCTTCACAACAAGCATGGTTTTTTGCTGTTCCGGAAGGTATGTTTTATCACCACTTTCATAATCATGAAGGGCCATATCTAGAACGCTTGAATGATAACGGAAGTTTTCACCAAAACGCGTTCCTGGATCATTAGTGATAAATTCCTTGGTTTTGCTGTCATATCCCTTGATAAGAATTGTGTGTTGAAGCGGCCCTATACCGCTAAAATACGGGTTGGGCAAAAGCTTGCCATTTACAGGAACCACAACCGCATTCCCACTATAGAGTTCATTTTTGATGTCTTGAATTGTAATGTTTTCTACCAGTTTCACATTTGGATAATTGAAATATCCACTGACAATCCAATCCAAGGTGTCTTGAGCAGAGGTATCGTGTGCTGTCCAAAAATTTGCAATCTGGTATTCATAAATTCTGATTATTTCCTCCTTTGCCTCTTCCAAAGTCAGCGACTGACCTTTAGCCCATCTAACTGCCATAAGAATTGCAGCCTCTTCGCAACCTTCTGACTGCCTGATATCATTCCACTCTCCAAATGGTGCTTGCGCAGCAAATGGAATATCCAACAAAACATCCATCTCTCTGGAAATATTTTCAACAACAATTCCTCTCTCCTTAGCAATCGTACGGTAAACAACTTCACTTACATTCGCTCGTGTCATTGGGCTGGCCGGGTAGTAAAAATCCCCCACTTCCTCCAGAAAGTTATTTGATTTTGCATAAAGAACATAAGAAGCATACCAAGAATCCATCGGAACATCTGAATACAGTCTAGTCTCCGAAGATTTTGCCTCCCATTCCTGAATTTCGCCTAGGATTTTTAGTGCTTCTGCCTTGTTGATACCCTTTTCAGGCTTGAACTTCCCGTCTGAGTAGCCATCGATCCACCCCTCTTTATATGCTTTCTTCAGTGCAGGAGCATACCAAGCATCATGATCAACATCAGGGAATGGTGTCTTTTCCATAACATCGAACTCAATATTTGCTCCAGTCAAAGCAATAGCAAGAAATTCCGCCCTATTTACATAATTATCAGGCCTAAAAGTTCCATCCGGGTATCCATTAATTATATTTTCCTCTTGAAGAAAGTTGATAGCGATATAGTTTTGCTGAGAATATGATAAGTCTGAAAAAGCAGCATGGGACAGCTGAACTGGAATCGCCAGTGTGATCACTAAGGTTATCGCCAAATTTTTTACTAAATTTTTCATATTTTCGTGGATTGTATAAGCAGCTGACTCTACCCTATTACAGAGTGTTTGTCAAGCGCCCTGCCACGGTCATTTCGTCGCATGGACAACTCATGCTACAATCACACGAGTTGATTTAACAAAAAAATATGAACAAAATAGTGAAAATAGACCTGAAATCTTTAAAGGCACCTTTAATTTTTATGATTTTAGCAACAATTTTGGTTTCTGCTGTTTCTTTTTATGTTTATATAAATAAAACTAACTCTGACTGGAACGCCGCTTTAGAAGAGGAGCAAGCCAGAGTTGAATCTGTTGAGGCATTTATGTACAAGGCCTTGCAGGTAGTTGAAAATGACCTAGAGGTGACGGCAAATAATGAGGAATTGAATGACTATTTGAGATACGGAGATAAAAAATTTATAGAGGGGGCAGCTGAAGATTTTCTTGACTTGAGTAAGGCAAAAGGCATTTATGACCAGATTCGTTTTTTGGATGAGGAAGGAATGGAAATTGTAAGAGTAAAATATAATTCAGGAATTCCAGATATTGTCGCTGAAGCAGAATTGCAAGATAAAAGCGGTCGTTATTATTTTCAGGATGCTCTTGCACTTGAGAGAGGCGAAACATTTGTTTCTCCATTTGATCTAAACATTGAGAACGGAGAAATACAACAGCCTGAAACTCCTATCATAAGATTTGGAAAATCGATAATTACTAGCAGCGGGAATAAGCAAGGTGTGATTATCTTAAACTATCTCGGAGATGTTCTTTTACAGGGAATGGATGAAATTTATAGAAATAGTGATGGAACATTGCTCATGCTTAACCAAAATGGGAATTGGTTGAAGGCTGAGAACTCTAACGCTGAATGGAATTTTATGTACGATGACAAGGCAGAGGAGACATTGTACTCTATCGATCCGGAAGCTTGGATTGCAAGCCAAGAAGCTCTTTCAGGTCAACGTGTAACTGATATGGGCGTTTATACATTTATTAAAATATTCCCGTTGTCTCTTGATCAGGTTTCCAGCAGTGGTTCAATAGAGCCTGCTTCTCCAAGCGACAAAGAGGTTCTTCTGAATGAATATAATTGGACTATTCTCTCCTATATTTCAGCTGAGACGTTAAAAGAAAAATCAACAGTCTTTAGGGAAAGAATGATTATTCTTGATCTGATAATAATTCTGATGTTTGGATTAGTTACATGGAGATATGCATATGCTCTAGCTGCAAGAAAAGAAGCAGAGATAGAGTTGAAAGAAGTGGAGGAGAAACCGCTTGCCGAATAAGAAGGCTTCATTTTATTATCACTAATAAATAGCATTATGCATACATCAAAAACATTTAGCGTTCCGGACATGAACTGTGGTTCTTGTGTTGTTAACATAGAAAAAGATATTGGAAAGCTGGAAGGCGTGCATGAGATTTTAGTGAACTTTGCAGCAGAAAAAGCACAGATTTCCTACGATACGGAAATCTTGTCAGCAGAGGATATTATCGAGCAGATAAAGAAAACTGGCTATACAGCTTATTTAATTGGAGAAAATGGGGCAATGAAAATGGACCATGAAGGCATGGACCACGCACAGATGGAAAGCAAGAAAGAGATTCAGAGCAAGTTATACAAAGTGATCTTTGGTGCTGTATTGAGTGTGTTTCTACTCGTTCTTTCGTTCGGGATAGATATTCCAAGTGAAGGAATGATAATGCTACTTGTTACCGCTGCAATTCTCCTCTATACGGGGCGAGAGTTTTTTGTTCGCGGTATTCCGGCATTCATTTTGAAGGGACGACCAAATATGGATACCCTGGTATCTCTGGGTGTTACAGCTGCATTTCTTTATTCGAGTTATATCGTTCTTTTCACAACTCCTCCTCATGAGGAATATTTTATGGATGCTGCGATTATCGCAACCTTTATTATGTTCGGAAGATATCTGGAGGCAAAGGCAAAGGGAAGCGCTAGTGAAGCTATAAAGAAACTATTGGAACTATCGGCAAAAGTTGCTCACAAGGTAATTGCTAAAAATAAAACGAAAGACATACCGATCGATCAAGTAGTAAAGGGCGATGAATTGATGGTAAAGCCTGGAGAAAAAATCCCTGTTGATGGAGTTATTATAGAGGGCAATGCTGTACTGGACGAGTCCATGGTGACGGGAGAAAGTATTCCTGTTGATAAGAAAGAAAAAGACAAAGTTATTGCTGCGACTGTGAACGGAAATACTTCATTCACGATGAAAGCTGAGAAGGTTGGCAAAGAAACGATGTTGGCGCAAATTATAAAACTTGTAGAGCAGGCTCAAATGAGCAAGGCTCCGATTCAGAAGCTAGTAGACAAGGTGGCAAATTACTTTGTATGGGTTGTCATATTGATAGCTATCGCCACATTCCTCGCTTGGCACTATGGAATGGAGCTGGAGGCCTCTAAGGCACTGATTTATACGGTTGCAGTTCTTATTATAGCTTGTCCATGTGCGCTTGGTCTCGCCACACCTATCTCTATAGTTGTGGGATCCGGAAAAGGTGCCAGTATGGGGATTCTGGTAAAAAAGGCTGATAGTTTGGAAAAAATTAAGAAGATTACAACAATATGTTTCGACAAGACGGGAACCATTACAGAAGGTCACCCGCGTGTGACTGATTTTCTTGTACTTCCTTCAGAGAAGTCAGAGCAGTCCAAGCATCTTCAATATATTGCATCCATAGAGCACAAATCCGAGCATCCATTGGCAAAGGCCGTGCTTGACTATGCAGACGAGAAAGGGCTGGAGTATCTGAATGTTAAGGGTGTTGAAGCTGTCACAGGAAAAGGGATATTGGGAGAAATTGATGGCGAGGAAGTAATTGTGGGAAACAGAGAATTCTTAGAATCCAAAAAGGTCACGAGATCTGCGGAACTTGATGAAAAATCCGAAAAGCTTTCAGAGGACGGAAAGACCGTATTGTTCTTCGCAATTGGAGGAAAGCAGAAAGGTCTTTTGGCATTGCAGGACAAAGAGAAGGAAAGTTCCAGACGCGCAATTGAATTACTACAAAAAAAGGGAATAAAAACGCTAATGATGACCGGTGACAACGAAAAGGTGGCAAAAGCTATTGCGAGAGAGGTTGGAATTGATGAGGTTTTGGCAAAAGCTACGCCACAAGATAAAACGGAGAAAATAAAAGAACTGAAAGAGAAAGGCGAATTTGTAGCTATGGTGGGAGACGGCATCAACGATGCACCTGCCTTGGCAACAGCCGATATAGGAATTGCAATGGGAACAGGCACAGACGTGGCTATAGAGTCAGGAGACATCGTTCTAGTGAAAGGTGACCTCATGAAAGCGGTAGAAGCAATTGAACTATCACGAGCAACTCTACGCAATATTAAACAAAACCTATTTTGGGCTTTTATCTACAATTCCGTGGGAATACCGGTAGCGGCCCTTGGCCTTCTCAATCCTATATTTTCTGCCGGAGCAATGGCCTTTTCATCAATAAGCGTAGTCCTTAATGCGTTAAGACTGAAAAGGTTTAAGGCCTAATCCTCACCACAGACCTCCAGCCATTCCTCCTCAGTCACTTCGACTAGATCAGAATAATATCCCGTATCAGGATCTTCCAAGAAATAGCCATTGGCATCATAACCAGAGTCAATGTAATTGCAATCATCTCTGGTATATACAAAGGTCTCAGGATCAGCACCTTCTACCAGTTTTCCGTATAGATATACGCCCGTATCACTGGTCGCATAATAATTGGTGTTATCTACGTAAAAACTAAAGGTTTCAAGATTCCCCAGTCTCTCACCTTCAGAGCTATAAACATAATTTTTATCTTTATAATACCAGCTTGTACCAGCAGCTTCAGAAAAAGTCTCAGGATCAGAACCTTCAATCAATTCCCCTTTTGTATATACATTTTCTGAGTCATAGGAAAATCGTTGAAGCCATTTCATTCCATCTTCTTCCATATACACTCCAAAACTTTCAACATCTACTCCTTCCATTTCAGTATTCATATAATAAACCTTCTCCCCAACCTTGAAGTGATTCTTACCAACAAATTCAACCTCGTCATGCTCCGCATTTGGCACGGTCAAGAGAACTAAGACATCTGATAACCGGCTAGAAGCTAGATCTGCATCAGGATTGTCGAGTGCTGCACGCCATTGATTGCCCTTCCCATCAAAAAGATCACTACTCAGGAAAAGATAACTATTTTCCTCATCCATTATATGGTCCACATATATCATCGGAAGTGGGTAATCATAATCATTGTCGATAATCTCGAGATAAATCCTTGTATCCTCAGGCACGGTCAAAGTATTCGGATCCAGTGGAGGGATGACAACGCCCGCAAATCCAAGGTCAGAAAAGAAATACAAAACCTTGCCATCACTGGCAAATGCTTCATTGAAATACTCCAGCGGAAGCTTATCAAAATTCCCACTATACATTTCGCCATCACGTCTATTAAAGTAAGGGGAAATATATTCCCATGTACTAGGCCCTTCAGGATCCAAGATCTGCACATTAAAAAGATCAGTACTTCGAACTTTGACCTTCATTCTATGTAAAATTTCAGCAACCTCAGACCGTGTCATTTGATGATCCGGAGCAAGAACTGTTGGAGGAATAGCTTTTTGGATTTCCAGATCTCGAACCGCATCAAGATACCACGGGTCAGAAGGAGTCTTGGCCGGATAGTAGTACATATAATTCAGAATCTTAGCTGCCTCAACAAAATTCACCGAACGCTCAGGATGAAACAATCCGTCAGTACTATCCCCATGAACAAACTCTCCAATTTTCGCAGCACAAATAATCTCCTCAGCCCAATGTCCCTTGGTATCTTCAAAACAGTCAATATGTCCGTCCTCATAGTCACTCTCCAGATACAGCATCGCCATTTTCATAAACTCAGCCCTGCTAACCGGCTTATCAGGCCTAAAACTACCATCTTCATAACCGATTATTATCTCCTCATTGGACAGCGCCCTTATAGAAGTCCAATAAGGATGCTCCTCCCCAATGTCGCTGTAGCTTGGAGAATAAAGAGCCAGTGCTGTTTGCATCAACCCCAGAATCAGCAAAGCGGAAAGCAAAGATAAAAATAATTTTTTCATAATATAGTTGTTATTTATCAGGAGAGAATTATAGAGCAGCACCATGAGTAAAACAAATTCTACTCAAAGAAATGGCCGTTTTATTTCAGGAAATCATCTGGCACATCTTCCAGCTCAAGACTGAAATTTACCACTTGCCACATTTCATCTCTATATACAAATTTGATTGTTAATGGTTCTTCAAATCCTGCAGAATCTGTAATTGTCCCAGATACCACTCCCCAGATAGGGTCATATGAAGTTAATGCTGATCGATAGTCAAAAGAGTAACTAGTATAATCTGTTAATATTGGGAACTCTTCTAGAAATAGTATTAGCCTTTCTAAGTCTGCCACTCCTTTGAACTCATCTGATGTCATGCCATATGCTTCCTCAGTTTGATTATTTGCTAGCGCATTCATAAAATCATCTGACACTTTTTTTGCTGCTGCTTCCCAGAGTTCAGAGAGGTCATCTCCAGGAAAAACTAAAACAGCGTAACAAAAAGGACCAGAGTCAGATATTTCGAGCTCACCATCCAGAGCACTTTCACAATTTGAAGTAGCCGCTTCCTCAGTTTCGACTACTGCATATAGTCCAAACTCTATTCCGGGAGCAGGTTGGTATTTATAATAATATTCACCCAAACAAGTTACTTCATCTCCATAACTAATTTGGGAAGATATAGGGTCGCTAGGTATACCCTTAACATAGTAGCTACTCCCTTCAAAGTAGTCGTCCATATACGCTGCAAAGGAATTGTCGTTTATACAGCCGGAGTTTGTTAGGGAGGGAAGGCCACCATCTTCAGGGGCTAGCAGGCTGGCAACTACAATCTCCTTTTGAATTCTTATTATATCTGTGACTCTCTGCATGTCACGGTCTATTGCGTCTCTAAGGATTGTTCCAGGACCATATTGTGAACCATAGCGCTCGATAGAATTATCTACGATGGTCTTCATTCTATAAAGCATTTCAGATGCTTCCTTTCTGCTCATATACCCTTCAGGATGAAAACGAAAATCAGTTTCATCATTTGCTGAAACTGTATGTTCAAGCCCAACTATGTTCCGAGTGATCGCTGTATAAGTAAAATTGAAATACCATTCCTCAGGGATAAGATCTATCCAGTCCCCTTTAAAATCACTACTACGGATTTCAATGCCAAATTCGTTGATAGTCATTTTTATTGCCTCTGCCCTATTTACGCATTGCTCAGGTCTAAACTTTCCATCCGCATACCCCACCACGGTGCCTTTTAAAGTAGCTTTTTTTACATACGGCTGATACCAGGCATCAATAGGCACGTCCGGATAATCTCCCCCCATTGCCATGTCAGATAAGTCTTCACCGGTCACCTCAAACAGCATCTTCAGCATTTCGGCACGATTCACACAGTCATCCGGCCTGAAAGTCGTTTTTGGTGATGCATCTCCCTGAATAACACCATTGTGATGCATCCACATTATAGAATCTTTGTAGTCCGTGCTGTGATACACGTCAGAAAAAACTTCAGCATGAACGGGAGTTGATAAAAGAATTACACCTAAAACAGTGATAATTATTGAGATTTTTTTCATTTTAAAGTTTGTGAAATTATTGAATTAGATTTTGGCTTGTTTTGGGGGGGGTGTCAAGTTTTCAAAAAAACCGGACTTACTCATTAATTTGTACCAGCAATGCCCTATGGTCCGATCCTAAATTTCCGCTTCGTACAAAATCCACGTCCATATTTGTGATGACATGATCAATCGGTAAAGCAAATGGCGTATTTACCATCCAGCTATAAAGATTAGTGACTACATATTTCCCAAAGCGACTTCGGAAATATGAGGAATAGCGAGTGGCATTAAAGTCCCCAACAATTATAAATTTCCTTCCCGCCTCTTCATAATCTTCAATGATAGCAACTAATTGGTCAAAAAATTCCACATTTTCCTTAATATTCGCTTTCCCCAAAGGACGATGTGCATGCACGGTTATCAGATCATAATCATCATAGCTTACAATGCAAAGTGGCAAATGCGTCTGCCCTTCAACCATAGATGACAATTCGTTGCTAGTATAAACAGTACAAGAACTGGCATAAGATCTATGATTTACGCTCGGTTCAAGACCAATATCCGCCAGGCTTTCAACTATAAGAGGATTCGATTCAACAAGCGCAATTGTTTTTGGAGAATATTCTTCAATTGCTTCAATAATTGGCTGCATGTCTTCATTGCTGTAGTGAGAATTCATATAAAAGATATCAACTCTTTCAACTTCCCCAGCAAATAACTGAATCGGGTGTAGTAGAAGAATATAAAGTAAAAGCATAAAAATACCTCCAGATGATGCAAGGTACCATTTTTTCATTGCTAACAATCCAAGTGTACAAACTAGTGCCACCACAAAATATTGAAGCTGAAAATGCACTAAAAGATGTGCAAGAACAAAAAGCTTCTCAAAAATAATCGAAAACAGCGACAGCAATATTGCTACAAGCAGACCAATAAAAAAGATCCAATAAAAGAATTTACGTTTCATGTGGCAATATTAACACAGACTCCAAAACTCCAAATAAATCCCATCCCGGGACGGCGAGACCGATAAGTTACACTCATTGCATAATCACAAATTTTCATTATACTATCACCTTCTGAAACAATATTCATGAAATCTATTGAACGAAAATTAGATGCCCCCGAAGCAGCTCTCAACGAGCCCTCGCCAGAAAGCCATACTTCATCGGCTATCCAAAAAATTCGCGAATATTTCAGCGCACTTTTAAATAAAAGCCACAGCGAAGAAGCGGATCCAACAAAAGCCTTCCATCTCAATACGGCCTCTTCCTTCGCTAGCCTTTTCCGATCAAATCCTAGGCTGACAAGAGCACTAGCTCCACTCGCATTACTAGCCTTACTGGCTGGTTGCTCCAACGATTTTATAGGCAGAGACTTTTACGAAGACCAAGAAAATTGTCTAGACGAAGAATTCCGCGCCCAATTGCCGGAATTGACAGGTAAATCTGTAGCACTTACATATCACAGAATCTCCAGTAGCGATGACTCAATAAATCCTGATGACATTTCATTGCGAAGCTTAACAAAAGGCCTTAATGAAGGATTCCAGGACTCAGGCACAAGGTTCCACATTGAAAAAGTCATAGATCTATCTGATGATTCTTTAGTACATACATTTAAAGAAGATGGCACGGAGTATAGCGATGCAGAACTTCTACAAATAGAAGAAACATTTAGAGCCCACTTTAGGAGTACAGACGTACCAGACACTTTAGATATATATTTAATCCCAAGCAATCCAGCCCCTCTTGAATCTGGACGATTAGCAGCCGGAGAATTCTTTTATGAATTTAATACCGAAGGAGCAGTAGCGCTTTATTATCATACATCAGCTGATAGTTCATATAGTAGTACTGTATCCTGGAAAACAATTTCTCATGAAGTACTGCACGCATTAGGTTTAAAACACACTTTTGCGGAAGGAGGAGACGGCATAGAATCAACACCATATGATCCCGGCCCAAATGTTTGTTCTGAAGTTGTAAGTATGGATAGCTGTGAAATAATGTGTTCGGATGGATCAACCCCGGATGGCAACGTGATGAGTTATTATACAGCCTGTGCTACATATATTCCATTACCAGAGCAGATAGACGTAGCCGAGTGCATGCTACAGAATCACCACCCAAACTATCTTAGAGATATTTCTGATCTTGAAAATGCGGAAGCACGACAAACAACAGTTGGCTGCGAGGGCGATGATGCAGCTCAGGAAGACAGAAATTTTGAGACTATCCAGACAGCGATTGATGATGCTTTAGAGCAGGATCAGCCTGCTGAAATCACAGTTTGCCAGGGGACATATAAAGAAAATGTAATGATAGATCCTTGGAATCAGGATTTAGTTAATCCAATTTCCATAGAAATTAAAGCAAAATTAGATGAGAATGGGACAGCTCATGATGTTGTGTTAGATGGTTTTGAAGAAGATAGTCCGGTTTTAGCTATGGGGACTGATAGAGATGATAAGTTAACTATCACAGATATAGATATAACAGGAGGGTTTTGGGCTTGTGTGTATGGTTTTGACACAAGTATAGAATTGAACAATGTTTCGATGACTAATTGTGGAGAAGAGGCGGTGTATTTTGACAGAGTTGGTGCAGCTTTCAATAATACCGATATCAAGGACAATCCATGGTTTTGGGAAACTGGAATGACTATCGAAGATTCTGATTTAGTATGGAATGGAGGAAGCATTCAAAACAATCAAACCTACGTCGACGCTGACGAATTTGTAGGAGTAATTTCCATATCTAAATGGTACGACACCGCTAAAAGCACAGTCACTTTGAAAGATATAAAATGGGAAAACAATCCTTCACCAGCCATAAGCATCGATGATGTTGGCACTTCGTACGAAGAAGGCCCAACAAGCACATTTTGCAGTACTGAGACAAATACATGTGAATAGCTTATCAATGTCAATTTCAAAAAACTACTATCGGATTTCATGCAAATATCTAACAGGACCTTGATAAATACAAGACCATCCTTCCATTTTCCCCCCAGTTTTAGGGTCTTCATATCTAACCTGAGCCCATTGTCCCAGTGCATTAGCCTCCTTAGCAACAACTTCCACAGTCGTTCCATTAGGGATTCTTGTGATCACCCTACCTCTTCTGCCTGGATTCTCTCTTAATTTCAATCCTTCTTCAGATGTAGTGGAAACCTTCATTTTGGAAATCACAACTTGTTCTATCTTTTCGTCTTTATTTTTATCAAATGAATCTTGAGCTGAACTAAGAAATTTCTCATAAACTTTACCTGTTCGAATTTCTCCACCACGAACAAAATATACATCTACATATCCGGCTTTCTCAGAAGTTCCAAGTATTTGAAAGTAACTTCCTCGATCCACTTTTGCTAAAAGGTCTCCATCATTGTGTCTAAGGTTTAATCCATCATTTTGAATAATGTCAGGATGATTATTTTTTATGCCTCTATAAACTGGTTTAGCATTAAGAAGATCTTCAAGCCCTGCTATTATCAGCTCCAAGTCACTATTGAGATTGCTAATATCCTGTTCACTTAATTTAATCGTGTCACCATTTTCAAGTTGCTTTTCTAATGGCCAAGAGTATCCCCATAATTCAGTTTTTCTAACTCCAACAGCTAATGAAAGGTCTTCACTCTCTCCACTATTATGGTTAATATGAATTTTTTTCCCCTTATATTGGAATTTAAAGTCTAAATCTCCAGCCCCGATAAATAATTGATTCTTTAAATTTATGAATTTATAAAATTTTTGCTCAAGTAGTTTTTCTGAATCAGAAATTGGTTGTGAATCTAAATCTCCTTCTAACCATGAGGGACGTTCACCTGCCTCAGCACGTGCTTTTTTGAGAAGTAATACCATTTCTTTATTTGTCCCAGAAATAGGATCTTTTTTCTCTAAATTGTCCTCAAATACTTGTTTATCTACAGTAGGTTCAGCAATTGTCCTTGTTGGAGGTAGCGCTGTTTTTAGTTTCGTAGCACTGTCTCCCTGTATTCGCTCAATTTGTTGCCCAGGTTTTTCTGTGTCGCAAGTGCAAGCTGGACTTGCAATAGCTGTTAGAGCGGACATTAGTGCTACAGTCCTCAGATTTAATTTGTTATTCATATTTCAAATATTAGAAATTGACAGAAAGCTATCATACCAACAAGGTCACGATATGTCAAGTAAACATTTCCACACTTACGCAAGACATTTACGCTCAAGAAAGGGCAAGTCTCTCTCCGGAGGTTGACAAGAGTGTCAAAAGGTGGTACTCTTGCAAGCTAATTTTTAAATCTATTATTATGTCATTCAAATCAAAGCTTAACAAAGGGGTTTCAGCTCTCGCAATTACCGCTCTAGCAGCTACAGGGTGTGTTGAAGAAAACAGAGAAGTAGAAGATACCCCTGAACAGTCTGAAGCAATAGAAAGTATCTTGGAGGAAATCCATGACAGCTGTATGAGGTCACCTTCAGATGTGGACGATCTTGTGTGCCAATTGACGGACAAAGGAGAACCAGCTGCAATTGTTTCCCTAGGGTGTTGGAGTGGAAAAGGTTGGGATTCTGAACCAGAAGAGCTCAAGTCACATTACGATCAATTTAACGTAGGAGAAGATTGCGAAATTGTAGGCGCACAATATTAAATTAGAGTCACAAGCCATTTTTAATGGCGGAACGGGGTAAACTCTTTCCTATACCTGGTTCATAGACCTCAAGGTTGACAATTTTGCAAAAAACTATAGTATTCGCCCTTAATCGAATTAAATCCCAATTATGGCGTTAGAAAAACAAATGGACCCAGAATCTCCCACAAGAGATATTGAGAGAGGAAATCTCTGTACCGGCTCTGTGGTGCTTCCAGAAAATATCCGTAATTTACTTTCGAACCTAAAGGGTAGGATTAACGTACATGCCAAATTAAATGCGGATATTTCTAGAAAGGATAGTACTTTTCCTGCGGGGGGAACGTACTTAACATACGATTATTTGAAACATAGGACGCAACTTTCACATGGAACAATTTCAAACATAGTGAATGGTAAGCAGCCACATAATGTACACAATGTATTTGCATTATTAGACGTTCTTCTTGATGAAACCCAGCATTTGTTTGGCGAAGACGATCACGACGTCACAACATTGAAAAATGTAATTCTAGATGTGAAAAGGTTCGGCAGCAATTCTCATGAAAAATATATAGTAATCCCTCCTGGTGCGTTGGTGCCATCTAGTAATGTTCTGTGGGGGGGGACAAACGAAACAAGAGACGCGATCAAAAAAACCGGACTAAATGTCCTTTCTGGTCCTCCGGGCTCAGGAAAGTCATCTTTATTGGCAGATAACGCAGATCCTTCTTGTAGAATAGAGTTTGATGGAAGTACTAGGAGAAAAGGAAATCAAGAAACCCATGGAGCAGTTACTAAAGGACGTGACGGTCAAGTAGTTGGATATCATAATGTAGATTTGGGTACTCCATTAGCGTTTCACGAGCTGGTGCAAAGGGAAGATAAATCTTTCAGCGTCGACAATATTGATGCATTAGGAGACACCGAAACACATGCTCTAGTCGTAAGTGCTATTGGACGGTTAACACGAGAATTTGGTAAACGTGTAGTCATTGCAACGGTATTACCTGAACCTTTAGCGAAAATAGTGTACAGAGATGGCTTGATGCTACCAAGTATTGCAACGGTGGATCCATTTACTGATTTTAAAGTTCAGGAGATTGCTCAGGGACATGACTTTGGTAATGAAATTTGGAGCGAGCTCAGAGGGCATCCCTACCTTACACATTTGGCTTTAGATTTGGCTCTTGAAAGAGGTAAGGCGGTATTTAACCAGGATGAGTTTTTATCTGCCTCAACAGTTTGGCAATTAGAGGTTGCAAAGGCCATTGAGTGGACAGTTAAGATGTTAAACGCAGTTTACGAAGGTGATTGTATTAGTGTAGAGTCGCTTATTGGTGATGATAACGCAAACAATGACAATCCAGATGAAGAAGTGAATTCACTCAGAAAAGGATTATGGCTATCTCCGGGATGGACAGGAGAAAATGAGTCATCTGACACAATGGATAAGCTTTTTGAGGGAATAAAACAAAAAACTTTGCGAGCCATCTAAATCTCGTACCAGTACGAAAATCCCGACAAGTCTTGGCTTCCACAAGCCATTTTAAGTGGCGGAACGGACGGGACGTGTCTCCTCACCTTCAGCTCGTCGCCACGGCATTCATCGTTCGCTCGCAAATAGAAAAGCGAGCTTTTCTGCTTGTCTCACTCACTCGAATACGCGAACCTTCGGTTCTCGTCCCAGCACTTTCACAATTTAAAAAACTGCCGACCACTATGTGGCCGCCACTTTTTAATGGCGGAACGGACGGGACTCGAACCCGCGACCTCCTGCGTGACAGGCAGGCGTTCTAACCAGCTGAACTACCGCTCCACTTTTCGTCTTATTGCAGGGAGGAAGATAATACATTTCCCCCTTCAATACAAGTGATTTTCAAAAAAAACTATTTCCTCTACACTGTGGATATTAGTACTTAGGAAAATTTATGAAAATTGGAATCGACTGCAGAATATACAGTTCAAAATTTACAGGGATCGGGCGCTACACACACGAACTCGTAGCTAACCTTATAAAAATAAATAAAGAAAAATCTACACCGGACGAGCTCATACTTTTCTTCAACAACCCGGAATATCACCAATTTAATTGCCCAGAAAACGTAAAAAAAGTTCTCGTAAACGCGAAGCACTATTCCCTATCCGAACAATTCAGGTTTCTCCTAAAACTGCGAAAAGAAAAACTTGATATAGTGCATTTTCCCCATTTCAACGTCCCCATCCTCTATAGAAAAACATATGTAGTGACGATCCACGACCTCACTCTTTCCATTTTTCCAGGTCACAAAATGACAAAATGGTACCACCGAATGGGATACAAGATAACAATCAAAAACTCGGTCAGAACAGCAAGAAAAGTAATAGCAGTTTCCGAAAACACAAAAGCCGACATCATCGAATTCCTAAAAATACCTGAAGAAAAAATAAAAGTAATCTATAACGGAGTAGGTCCGGAATTCTTATTTTTAGATGACAGATCTAAACTCCAAAAAACTCTCAAAAAATACAATATTACAAAAACATTCCTACTATACACAGGAGTATGGCGCAGTCACAAAAACCTCCCTCGCCTAATAAAGGCATTCAACATTTTGAAAAACGAAAAACGACTCGACCTCCAACTCGTATTCACAGGAAAGTCAGACCCACACTATCCAGAGGTAGAGAAAACAATCAAAAAGCTAAAGCTCGAAGACGATATAATCCGCCCGGGACTGGTCGATGAAGAAGAACTTGTCCACCTATATAACGCCGCAGCTATTTACGTATTCCCATCTCTATACGAAGGATTCGGACTCCCCCCATTAGAAGCAATGAAGTGTGGAACTCCGGTAGCAGCATCCGATTCGTCATGCATCCCGGAAATATGCGGAGAGAAAAATGCAGTATTTTTCGACCCATACAAACCGGAGGACATAGCCAACAAAATTGAATCACTTTACAAGGACACAGGACTACAGGCAGAATTAATTGCCAACGGGATCGCACATAGTGCAAAATTTTCCTGGGAAAAAACATCCATGGAAACCTACAAAATAATCACAGAAACAAAATAAAATGTTCCAACCATTCCAAAAATACATACAAAGAGCAGCCAATCGATACGGCGTAGGAAAAGAACTTGCAGCAGCAGAAATCTGCCATCACTTCCGCGAACTCGTACCCCAAATTTTCAGCGAAAAAGAAACCCCCGAGCAATTCATACAGGTAGCGTACTTCAAAGATTCCAGACTAGTCGTTAACGTAGAAAGCCCTGCCTGGGGGCAAGAAGTGATCATGCGAAAAGAAAGAATCATAGAAGAAATGAACAAAAAAGCCGGCAAAAATGTAATCAAAGCCCTTCACACAAAACTCAAAAACTAATGGACAATTTCCGTATTCGGCAGCCCCTCTTTCAATACATTCAAAGATTCTTCGGAAAGCTCAACCCCTTCCAGCTTCAGTACTCTCAAATACTCCAGATTAAATATCGCCAGGTCTACATAGTCCAACGGATTATATGATAGGTCCAGATACTCTACTCCCTTCAAATAATCGATAGAACTATCAAGCGTATCAATCCTATTATAACTCAGGTCCACATATTTCAATCCAGCCAAGTCGTCCTCCCTATTTCCACCAATCTTTCCATAAAGGTCAATCAAGCCGTGAATTTCATTTTGACTCAAGTCCAGATATTCCAAATTAACAAGATCGTTGATATCCCACCTAGCTAGCCTATTATTCGACAGGTCTACATATTCCAGGCTCAACATTTTCTGAATACACGGGTCAAAATAGTCACTATAAACAGTCTTCAGTTCTAGCTTTTTCAAGCCATCAATCTCACAGATATGCCCGGAAGCACTCGGATCAAGTCGCACCTTCTCGTTATAAACAACCTCAATCTGACTATCCCTCCTCGCCAGGTATTCCAGAAAATCCTCCTCCACCCTATTACTGCTATAGAAAAGCGGAGCAAGAAAAATATAGATCATCCCAATGATACTCAGTATATGAAGCGGAGAAAATTTCTTCGCATGCCATTCCTCATAAATATAGACAACTCTGAACGGCACATAGAAAAGAAAATACAGAGTCGTAAACACAATAGTTATGAAAATAATTGAGAACCACGACCAAGACAAATCAATTGCCGGGATAGCAAAGAGAGGTTCCATGAACATATACGCAATCAGCATAACGAAAACCAAAACCAGATCCGCAACAGTTTCAAAATAAAAATTCGGAGCCTTAAGGTTCTTTTTCTTTGGTTTCGCATTCAGATAAAGATACACAACTCCTTCTCTCATCATTAGAAAGATAATCATCGCGTCAAAGTAAGCATTTGCAAAACTTTCCAATCCAAAGGAATTGAAAATTACCTGAAACAAAACCCCAAAAATCGCAATTCGAATACCAAAAAAGAAAACAGAATAAAAAACCTTTGGCACCTTCTTAGCTCTCAAGGACAACCTATACTGCACAGCCCGCGCCTTATAATAAAGCGCCCACCACTCAATAACCAAGGCCAGCAAAATGGCTATAGCTAGGTAAATAGGTAATTCTTCAGTATATTTTGTGAATAAGCCATTAAGCAAAAAATACCCACCGATAAATACCCAGTTAAAAAAACTCCCTCTCGCAAATTCTAGTAAATTTCTCATATATATATCTTTAGCAAAAAACTCCTTGACTTTAAAGCTTTTCTCTCTAGAATAAACCCCGCTTAGACGCAGATTTATCCGTTAAGAATTTACCTTGTTAAAGATAAGATTATCCCGTAGAGGAAAGAAAAACCAACCAAGTTTCCGTATAGTGGTTCAGGAACATGCAGCCGCTGTAAAAGGAGGAAAAGTAGTAGAAAATCTAGGGTATTATCACCCGGCGACTACCCCAAAAAAGATTGAGGTAGATCTTGATCGTGCAAAATACTGGATCTCAGTAGGTGCAAAACCATCTGATTCAGTTGCAGTATTATTGAAAAAAGAAGGACTTGATGGAATGGAAAAATATATAGAACCAAGAGATAAGAAGAAAAAGAAGAAGAAAGAGGAGGAGGCTCCTAAGGCAGCACCGGCAGCCGCTCCAGAAGCACCAGCTGCAGAGCCAGCAAAGGAAGAAGCCGCTCCAGAAACACCAGCCGCTGAAGAACCTGCAAAAGAAGAAGCAGCATCAGAAACACCAGCCGCTGAAGAACCTGCAAAAGAAGAGGCAGCACCAGAAACACCAGCCGCTGAAGAACCTGCAAAGGAAGAGGCAGCTCCAGAAACTCCAACCGAGGAAGCACCAGCCGAAGAGCCAGCAAAGGAAGAAGAAGCTGCTCCAGAAGCGCCAGCTGCTGAAGAACCAGCCAAGGAGGAAGAGGCTCCTGCTAAAGAAGCAGCCGAGGAAACTGAAAAAGAAGAAGAATCTAAATAGAATCACTTCTAACTTTTAACCCTCAAGACTATGACAGACGAAGGACATCCATACGCAGATCAAGAATTTGTTGAATTTGTTGTAAAACAAATAGTAGAAAAACCAGAGGAGGTAGTTGTAGAGAGAGAAATTGACGAAATGGGAGTACTGTTAACTCTCAAAGTAGACAAAGAAGATATGGGAAAAATTATCGGGAAAAGCGGACAAACTGCAAAGGCTCTTCGAATCCTGCTTAGAATAATCGGGTCAAAAAACAACGCACGTGTCAATTTAAAGATAGTTGAACCTGAAGAAGAGTAGGAGTAAACTGCAAAAGACCTTAATAATCCAAATACCTATGGCAAATATTGCTACAAGTGGCAATCCATCAATTGTTGAAGCCGCTCAGAATTACCAAATCATGGAAATTATCAACCGAGGACTAGCATATGCAATCATAGTTGCAGGGTTCCTTTCAGTAGTTTTCATTTTTGTTGGTGGAATCTCATTTATCCTATCCGGTGGACAGGAAGATAAGATTAAATCAGCAGTTGGAACAATTCGATATGCAATTATTGGCTTGATTATCACGATTTTAGCTACAGTAATTATTGGTACCGTAGGAAAAGCAATGGGACTGGACATCATCAGATACATCAACTTCGGTGATATTATAGACACCATTACAAGCATCACCTCTCAAGGTGACGGTGCTCGAAGCTTGAACTAGGCTTTCAATACACAGATCCTATGATTGACATCATAAAGAATTATCAAATAATGGAAGTCGTAAACCGAGGGCTTGCTTATGCGATTATTATCGCAGGCTTCCTTTCAGTTGTTTTCGTCTTGGTGGGTGGAATCTCATTCATAATATCCGGTGGAGAGGAGGAAAAGATTAAATCGGCAGTTGGAACAATTCGTTATGCAATCATCGGTTTGATTATCACAATTTTAGCGACAGTAATAATAGGAACCGTAGGACAAGCGATGGGTCTGGACATAATACAGTACATCAACTTCGGAGATATTCTAGATACCATTACAAAAATCACCTCTACAGGTGATGGTGCTCGAAGCTTAAACTAGGAAACGGGTTGGTCTGATTGTACACTTTCGATCCCCTGACGGATTATGTGCTTCCAGTCATATGGAAATTTATACGTTTCCGCGGCCCTTACAAGTGCTGCAAAGATACTCCAGCTATCATCATTTTCATAAATGAAAGCATTTCCGGACTCTTTGTTTGGGTTGTAGTCAGAAATTTCAGACCTAGCCATGCTTATAGGAATGATTCCATGTATTAGCATTTCCTCCACATCACTAAATGGAAAAACCAATGACATATCAGCTGCATCAAGAAGAGCTTTTCGATTTTTTCTAGTATATTCAAGAATTTTTATATGACCTGAAGATAGTGCTTCCAGATTACTATCTGCCAAAATCACGACTTGCATGCTAAGGGCTTTAGTGCCTTCAAGTATCTCTCGAAGCTTATTCTCAGCCATTTCTGAAAGGTCGTGGTCAATAAATATACCGAGCATCGGCTTGTCTGAGAGAAGGGACAGAGTTTTTGAGAGCATCTTTTTGCTCTCTTTCTTATCCTTTAAAAATTTGTTACCTGCGTCGTCGGACATATTTATATTTGTTTTTGTTTCCAATCATTTTACCTTATAATAGAGCAAAAGTCGAGTCCCTCTCTGTTGACGCTCGATGAATGTATTTTATCCCTTAATACTCAAATACATTGGAAAACTTAATACTCATAGACGGAAATTCAATTTTTCACAGGGCATACCATTCAATGCCTCCATTCAAGACACAGTCAGGTGAATTGGTTAATGCGACATATGGTTTTGCTTCAATGCTTTTAGATCTTATGAATATAGAAAAACCGGACTATATTGCAGTTACATTTGATATGAAGGGAAAGACTTTTCGGCATGTAGAATATGCAGAGTATAAGGCTACAAGGAAAAAGGCACCGGACGACCTATATGCACAACTTCCACGAATTAAGGAAGTGGTGACGGCTTTCGAAATTCCAATTTACGAAATGGAGGGCTATGAGGCGGATGACCTTTTGGGAACATTGGCAACTCAGGCAGAAGAAAAGGACAAAATTATGACATATATAGTTACAAGTGATAGAGACGCACTGCAGTTGGTTAGTGAAAAGACAAATGTAATAGCTCCTGTAAGGGGCTTAAAGGAAACAATAGTCTTTGATACGTCAAAAGTCTTGGAAAAATACGGGCTCCACCCAAATCAAATAATAGACATGAAGGGCTTGCAGGGTGATAGTTCGGACAATATAAAGGGAGTAGCGGGAGTTGGTGAAAAAACGGCGCGCACCCTGTTGCAAAAGTACGGAACTCTAGAGAAGATATACGACAATTTGGATGAAATAACCGGAAGTCTTCATAATAAGTTGAAAAATGACAAGGAAAGCGCATTCTTTAGCAAAAAACTGGCAACAATTGTTCTCGATGTACCAAAAGAGTTGGACCTAAATGGATGCAAGGTTCATGAATACGACAGAACAATAGTGGAAAATTTATTTTTGGAATTAGAGTTCAAAACACTATTAAAGAAATTCAAAAATTTCGATAATCACTATTCTCAAAAAAGAATAGAAAAAAATCCACTCCAATCCAGTCTTTTCTAAAAAATTCCAGTCACTTGGCAAAATCAATCCTAAATACCGAATAAAAAATTTATACAACACCTCGAAAAAAGCCCTGTGCTGCTAAAAAACCCTGCAAAAAAAGATTTGTGTGATTAAATGTTTTCTTGTAGTATCCTCAGGTAAGCATAAGGCTTAAATCTTAAAAAAAGTACATATGGCTAGACCAGTAATCGTTGCAAGTCTTGATATCGGAAGTTCAAAAATACGAACAGTAGTTGGAATTCAAGAGGAAGGAATTCCCGTACCAAATATTATTGGTGTTGGAATCGCTCCCTCTACTGGACTTCGTAAAGGAGCTGTAATTGATGTAGAAGAAACTATAAATAGTATTTCATCTTCACTTGAAGATGCAGAAAGAATGGCAGGAGAACCAATAAATCACGTTTTCTTGGGTATTGGCGGAAACAATATTGAATCAATCAATAGTAAAGGTGTTATCGCAGTTGCAAAAGGTGAAAACGAAATCTCTGAAGAAGATGTGGATCGTGTTTTGGAGGCTGCACAAGCTGTTACTATTCCAAGTAACCGCAGAATGCTAAGGATTATTCCAAAGACATTTACAGTAGATGAACAAAAAGGAATCAAATATCCTGTGGGAATGACCGGAATTCGTCTAGAGGTGGAAACACACATCGTCACCGGATTTGAGCCTGTAATAAAAAACTTGGAAAAATGTGTGCTTCAGTCAGGAGTAGACATAGATGATATGATACCTACTTGCCTTGCTCCAGCGGAAGCAGTGCTTTCAAAGAGGCAGAAAGAGTTGGGTGTAGTGGTAGTGGATATTGGATGTGGAGGAACTTCAGTTTGCGTATTTGAAGACGGAGCAACAATTCACACCGCAGTAATTCCTATAGGTGCTGAAAATGTAACAAATGACGTTGCTATTGGTATAAGAACATCAATCGACACAGCAGAAAAGGTGAAAATAGAGTATGGAAGTACAATACCGGAAGACGTAAATGATCGTGAAACGATAGACCTTTCTCTACTAAGTAAAATTGACACGCATCAAGTATCAAAGAAACATGTTGTCGCAATAATTCAAGCTCGTTATCACGAGATTTTTGTTTTGGTAAAAGACGAACTTGCAAAGATTCACAGGGACGGAATGCTTCCTGCTGGAATAGTGCTTACAGGTGCTGGGGCAAAGCTACCTGGGGTAATCGATCTTGCTAGAGAGACTTTAAATTTACCTGCACAAATAGGTTTCCCTCAAAATTACGACGGAGTTGTAGACAAGATGGAAGATCCTGCTTATGCAACAGCAATAGGGCTACTTATTTGGGGAACAAGGTTTGAATATCGCCACCACGGTGGGATTGGGCTAAAGGGGTTCAACATGAAAAAGAGCATGGGCAGCGTAAAAAATTGGTTTAAAAAGCTGATTCCTTAATGGAGTTGCTCGAATTATCTTTTATCTTGACACTATGTCAAGTGACCGTAATAATGGCAACCCATATAAAAATTAATAATTATCTGACCAACAGTGTCATGCATATAGATAACCAAGACCTTAAAAATTTATTCTCATCTAAAAGAGAATTAAAAAGAACTCCAGTTACTCAAAAAGCAAAGACGATGGAAATCACTCCGGAGATTACTCCAGTGGCAAACATCAAAGTTCTGGGTGTTGGTGGAGGTGGAGGAAATGCTGTTAACCGCATGATCAAGGCGGGTCTTAAAGGTATAGAGTTTATAACTGTGAACACTGATGCACAGGCCCTTTACCACTCAGAGGCGCCTACAAAGATCAATATCGGAAAAGCGACTACCCGAGGATTGGGAGCTGGAAGTAATCCGGATATTGGTAAACAGGCAGCTGAAGAAAGTATTGAAGAAATTAAAGAAGCTATTGAAGGAAGTGACATGGTTTTTGTTACTTGCGGACTTGGAGGAGGAACAGGAACAGGTGGTGCACCTGTCATTGCTAATGCAGCAAGAGAAATGGGAATCCTTACAGTTGGTGTGGTAACCAAGCCTTTTGCATTTGAAGGACAGAGAAGAAAGACTCAGGCCGACGAAGGACTTGAAAGTCTTAGAAATAAAGTAGACACACTTATTACTATTCCAAACGACAAAATATTGTCACTGATTGATAAGAAGACACCTCTAAATGATGCATTCGCAGTAGTGGATGATGTTCTAAGACAAGGTGTACAAGGAATAGCCGATCTTATTACAGTTCATGGAATGATAAATGTGGATTTCGCGGACGTAAAAGCTGTTATGGAAAATGCAGGATCTGCTCTCATGGGTATCGGTTACGGTACAGGTGAAAACAGAGCAAGCGACGCTGCGAAAGCTGCTATTGAAAGTCCACTACTTGAAATGTCAATTGATGGAGCGAAGGGTGTTCTATTCAATATTACAGGTGGAAACGATCTAAGCATGTACGAAGTTGATGAGGCGGCAAGAGTTATTACAGAAGCAGCTGATCCGGAAGCAAATATTATATTCGGTGCAGTAATCAATGATTCATACACTGGAGAAATCAAGATTACAGTAGTTGCAACAGGATTCGACTATAAGCAAAATGAAGGAACACTTCTTAGGCCAAGATCAGTATTCGGAACTCCTACAAAGACAGAGTCAACTGATACAATGCCGATAAAACACTCAGAAAACGAATTGGATATACCGGCCTTCATAAGGCAAAAAATGAACTAATAGTGCTACTCAAAGTTTAAGGCCACCCGATCACAACAAAGGTGGCTTTTCTTTTGTAAATTGATTCTGTAAAATTCTTCTTATGAAAGCCAAAATATTGGAACAGCAAGATTACAAGAAATGGGATGATTTTATAAAAGACCATCCATATTCGTCAATACATCAGAGCACTGCCTGGGGGAACTTTCAAAGCAAAGTCAAAAACAGGGGCAAATTCTGGATAATTGCACTAGAAAAAGATAACAAAATAGTGGCTGGAACCATGCTTGTTAGGCACAAATTGCCAAAGGGCTATTCGTGGCTATATGCGCCAAGAGGTCCACTCTTAGAGCAAAATGAAGGCATGACGGAAATCATGGATTCCATAGGGAAAATTGGAAAAAAGGAAAAATCAATATTCCTTAGAATAGACCCTCCCCTATCTAGGATCAAAAAGCACAAGGTGGCAGGCTTCCACACAGTCCATGGATTTCAACCCGAAGACACACTAATAATTGACTTAAAAAAGAGTGAAGAGGATATTCTGGCAGAAATGAAACCAAAAGGTCGCTACAACATCCGTCTAGCCAGGAAAAAAGGAGTGGAAGTATACAAAGCAGACCCAAAAAGTGAAAAATTCGACAAAGAAATAAGCAGATTTTACGAAATTCTCCAAGAAACCACCCAAAGAGATGGATTTAGAGGTCACGACAAACAGTACTATAAGGACATGATAGAAAGTCTCGGTGAAAAAGCCGCCCTATATCTAGCTAAGTACGAGGGCAAAATCATCGCCGGAACCATTGTCACATTCTTCAAAGACACAGCAATTTACTATTATGGAGCATCCAGCAACGACTACCGCAATGTAATGGCCCCATACCTGCTCCAATGGACCGCTATAAAGGAGGCCAAGGAGAAAAACGGGGATAGTTACGATTTTCTGGGTATAGCTCCCTCAGGGGCAAAAAATCACCCATGGAAAGGTGTCACAGACTTCAAAAAGAAATTCGGAGGCAAAGAAGTCTCCTATCTCAAAGCTCAGGAAAAACCACTCAAAAAACTCCACTATTTGGCTTACAGGATATACAAATTCCTCCGCTCGTAGCTTGAAAAAATGACGAAAATGTGCTAGAATACTAGCGGTACAGAAAAATAAAAATAAATAAAATGAAAAAATTCACAAACAAAGAGTCTAGATTAGTTCACTTGGAATTTAAGAGTCTAGGAGAAAAAGTTAAGGCTGGTTTTGCTGAATCACCAGATTCAAAGGCAGAAGCTGCAAAAAAAGCTGCAAAAACAGATGCTGTAGTTGCTAGAGGGGGGATTTCAGGAGCTATAAGTGGAGCCCTTTCGGGGAACAAAGGAAAGCCTGCTGCTGTAGCTACGGAAGAAGATCCAAAAAAACTAAGCCTAGGGGAGAGAGTTAAAAAAAGATTAAGCCTGAGGGAAAGAGTTAAAAAAAGACTGAGAAGAGTTACAAAGTTTATGAGTACAATTATTGATTCTGAAGACGCCGAAAACTCTACGACATACAGAGAGAAACTAGCTAAAGACATGGAAAGACTTGTGCTTAAAGAATATTCTCTAAAACCAAAGGACGTAAAAGATTTTTTTAAAAAACTAAAAGGAAAAAAAGCAGAAGTAGCAAAAGAGGCAAAAGAGGATCAGGAAAAGGAAGTGGCAAAAGCAAAAGAAAAGCTAATGGTCAAGCAAGCTGCGATAGCGAGCAAAAAGGAGGAATTGAAGGTTGAAATTGAAGGAAAAAAGAATGAACTAGCACAGAGCTTTATGACTGAGGAGAATGTAGCTGCTTTGCTAGATGCTTCTCCTACTGATTTGGATGTGACTACGGTCAAAATAGAAGCATCAGTCAATGAGCCAATGGGCAAGGTAATGGACGACATAACAGGGAAATACGATGCAATTGCTAGCCAAATTAATGATGGAACTAGCTTGATGACAGTTGCAGGGGTAAGCAAGGTTATTGAAGACGCAGATATCGCTATAATTGAATTGGAAAAAGAAAATGCTCCAGCAGTTGCAAATGCAGCAACTCAGGCAATAGCAAGCGCAGCTGAAATATTGAAAGAATTAAAACCAGAGCAGCCATCAGTTTATGAAGACGAAGAAGCTTTGGCCTCAATAGATCCAGAAGTGTTAACTTCAGAAGAGATTGAGGAGCCAGCCCCTGCAGAAGCTCCGGTAGAAGCGCCAACAGAGGAGGTTGCAGTTGCCACAGCCCCATCAAAAGAAGAGCCTGTAGTAGCCACTGCAGCAGAAGAGCCAGGGTTGAGCCAAGAAGAAAAAGATCGTCTAGCACTGTTAAGGAAGGAGTTTGAAAACCTTGATGACTCTACCTTTCCTATTAAGGCCGCACTAGCCCTAACCGAAGAATTTATTGAGCTATCTAAAAAAATGCCTAGTGATGGATATAACGATAAATATTTACTAATAAGGGATATAGAAAAAGTAGATAGGTTAAAGGAATTAGCAGAAAGGAATATCGGGAAGAATGAAGATGAAAAAGAAGAGGTCATGAGAGCTAAAGCTATAAGACTAAATCTGGAAATAGAGCTATTAAAAATTGATCCAGAACAAAGCAAGGGAACCAGGATTCACGATCCGG
Source organism: Candidatus Peregrinibacteria bacterium (assembly GCA_030592015.1). Taxonomy (GTDB): domain Bacteria; phylum Patescibacteriota; class Gracilibacteria; order UBA1369; family LOWO2-01-FULL-3; genus JAUUZY01. The sequence goes on from JAUUZY010000003.1 coordinate 40,193, forward strand.
AAAAATTGTTAGCTTCAGTAGACCAGTACGTATCAGGGAAAAAAGCAATTGATGCGGATTATAAAGCAGACGACGATAAAGGGATTACTGAAATGGCAGCAATTATTAGGACTTTATATCCAGAACCAACTAAAATTGCAGATAAAGATAGTAGGAAAGCAATTGCCAGTATCATGGCAAAAACAGGGGGACAGGACGATTTGCCTAAAGAAGTTGCTGACCCAAGCGCTAATTTTGCCAACGACACAGACAGGATTGTGTATAAAGCATTACAGGGAATCGACAAAAAATATGAGGACATGGATGAGCCTGAAAAAACTAATGCAGAAAAAATTCTAGATAGTGCCTCAAGTTTTGTAACAGGCAAGAGTATATTGATGGATACCCCTACAGAAGATGCAATCACAACTTTAGCGGAAGAATACTTGAAGCTTGCACAGTCAACAAACAAGAAAGCTGGAAAATTAAAGTTACTCCAAAGGCTAACAAGAAATGATGGATTAAAGGAATTGGCAAAAATAGAAATTCCAGCAACAGGAGATAGGCCCGAAGGTCATACAATAACTGGTGTAATGAAGGCAAAAGAATTAATGCTAAGAGCCAGGTTCGAGATGGCTAAACTTTATCCAGATAGCGTGTCTAAAAAGGTTCTGGAATATGCAAAAGCCAACTACATTGAAGGAAAAGATGCAGCAGAACCAGATTACAACGCTGACAGCGACGAAGTCATTATGGCTTTGAACGAAGTAGGAGAAAAGGATGACGATCAAGGGACTGTAGTAGCATCCAGGTAAACCTAGTCTTCAACCCTATCAATAAACAACACACCATCCAGGTGATCTATTTCATGCTGGACTTCACGAGAATTCAATCCTTCAAGCTCCAATACATGCGTATTTCCCTCCAAGTCATCAAAGCGAAGAGTTACCGCCTTATTTCTCCACACCTTTGCATACACCCCGGGTAAGCTCAGGCATCCCTCTTCGTCCAGATCTATATCTTCACTCTTGTTAATAATCTCAGGATTCACAATCGGAATCACCATCTCACTGGTCGTATTGTAGTTCAAAGTGATTATACAAAGCCTAATGTTCTCCCCTACCTGCGGCGCAGCAAGCCCAAGACCGTTTGCCTCAGCCATGGTGGACTTCATCGCTTTCACAAGCTTCTTTAGACTTGTGTCGAATCGTTTAACCTCCACCGACTTAGTCCGCAAAATTTTGTTATCCTCTCCTGTGATTATCGCCAAGTTCTTCATCCTAAAACTTATTATTTGAAGTATATACTATAACCTATTTCTTTAGTTTTTTCAACTCCGCTTCGATAAATCCATCCAGTTCCCCATCAAAAACCTTATCAGGGTCACTTTCCTCATAATCGGTCCTGTGATCCTTAACCATTTTATACGGATGCAAAACATAAGATCGAATTTGATTACCCCAGGACATCTCCACTTTTCCCCCTTTCAGGTCACTAATTTCCTTCGCCTGCTCTTTTTCCATCAAGTCAACTAGCCTGGAGTGCAGTACCTTCATCGCATGTTCTTTGTTCTGTAGCTGACTCCTCTCATTCTGACACTGAACCACGATTCCGGTAGGAATATGGGTGATTCGAACCGCAGAATCAGTAGTATTCACACTCTGTCCACCATGTCCACCAGCCCTAAACACATCAGTTTTCAAGTCGTCTGCATTGATTTCAACCTCGGAAGTCTGCTCTATCTCAGGCAAAACCTCCAAGTACGCAAAAGATGTCTCACGCGTGTGTTTAGAATTGAACGGCGACAGTCGCACAAGCCTATGCACGCCTCCCTCCCCTTTCAAATATCCATATGCAAACTGTCCCTTAACAGAAAAAGTACAACTTTTTATCCCGGCTTCATCTCCAATAGACTTATCAAGGATTTCCACGGAAAAATCCATTCTCTCAGCATACCTCAGGTACATTCGCAGAAGCATATCTGCAAAATCTTGTGCATCAGTCCCGCCGGTTCCAGCATGTATCATCAAAATCGCATTATTTCCGTCATATTCCCCACTCAAAAAAGTAGAAATCTCCAATTTTCGCCACGCAACTTTCAAACTTTCCACCATTTCCCTATATTCCTCAGCTGATTCAGGATCATTTTCCGGTGAAATTCCCGGCAAAAGTTCCAAAAGTTCATCACATTCGGAGTCAACTTTCTCCCAATTCTCTATCACCTTCCCCAGGTTACTCGCTTTCTGACTAACTTCCTGCGCATGTCCACTATCGTTCCAAAATCCCTCACTTTGCATTTCTGCATTAAAAACGGCAAGGTCTTTTTTCTTAGTTGGAAGGTCCACGGTCTCGAGTCCCTTCTTTATAAATCCCTGTATTTCCTCGAGCTGAGGCTTTATTTCATGCATAAAAAAAGGTAAAGTATCGCAGGTAATTATCAGTTATAGACTCCCAATTATCAAGTAAGAAATTTTTAATGTCAGTAGCGAGAAAAATTCTCTCAAATACAGCGGCCCAGATTATCGGAAAAGCTGCAGTTGCATTGCTGGGTCTGGCAGTTGTAAAAATATCTACGCAATATTTGTCTCCATCCGGTTATGGTGACTATATTTTGGTTTACGAGTTTTTGGCTTTCTTCGGAATAGCAGCTGATTTGGGCTTATTTACAATTGCCGTGAAGGAAATGTCCGAGGATGAGGACAGAATACCAAAGATAATCGGAAACATACTTTCACTCCGAACAATTCTGGTAGTAGTGACAATGCTTATCGCCATCGTTGCAGCATTTTCCATACCAAAATACGATGGGAGTCCAATCCCGATAGCAGTTTCAATCGCTTCCATCACAGTTTTTCTGACAATTTTGAACGGAACGATAACCAGCGTACTGCAGACAAAACTAAAAATGCATCTCGCTTCAATTTCGGTGATTATTGGGAAAATAATTTCCGTGAGCTTCATGGTTTACATAGTTTTCTGGGGCTTTCCGGATGATACGGAAATGGGATTCTATATGTTGATAGCTGCGGGAGTTGTGGGGAATCTGGTAATGCTCCTGACTACGAATTATTTCGTACGAAAAATTACACCACTCAAATATCGTTTCGATTTGGATTTGTGGAAAGAGGTTTTGGCAAAGTCACTTCCATACGGCTTAGCTCTAATTTTAAATACAATTTACTTCAGAATAGACACATTGCTTATTTCCTTACTTCGAGACAAGGAAGAGGTTGGTGTATATGGTGTGGCAATGAGAATGCTTGAGCATTTTGCCATTCTTCCGCTGTATTTTATGAATTCGGTACTACCTGTTCTTACAAAATCAATAAAGGAAAAATCCGATAAGTATAAGAAAATTATTGGATACTCCTTTGATTTTTTGGCAGCACTTTCTGTGCCAATGGTCGTAGGTGGAGTAATTCTGGCCTACCCGGTAATTTTCATAGTCAGTACGCCGGAATTCTTGAGCCGCATCTCGGAAGGCTTTTATGGCTCGGACATAGCACTGCAAGTCCTCATATTCGCCCTGCTTTTCCAGTTTCTAAACGTTCTGTTCGCATTCATTCTTATAGCGGTTAATCAGCAAACAAAACTCCTCTACATAAACGGAATTTGTGTAGTATTTAATATAGTTACAAACCTTATTTTCATTCCGATTTATGGATTTGTCGGCGCAGCAGTAACTAGTGTGCTCTGTGAATTGTTCATAATGGTTGCTACATATTTCACAGCCCGCAAATATCTGGATTTCTCTATAAATCCCAAGGGCTTATTAAAGATTGTTATATCTGCACTAAGTATGGGGGCGGTTGTATACATCCTTCAGGGATTTACTTATAATTATATCCAGAACTGGAACGTGCTGATCTTGATTCCTATTGGAGTGCTCGTATATACAGCGATGCTCTTCATTACAGGTGCAGTCGACAAGGAAATGCTTAAACTTATCAAGAAAGGTGAAAAGATCCCTCATGATGGAGAGCCAATGATATAAGAAAACTTTATCGAAGTTTTTTCACAAGATGCATGAAAGATTTCCCTCTCTCTTTATAGTTTTTGAACATATCAAAACTTGCAGAAGCAGGAGACATTACAACAACGTATCCTTCATCAGAGTCTGCATAAGCACTAAGCACAGCTTCTTCAAGATCAGTTCTTCGTATGATTTTTGTAGGAGAACCTTCAGCTTCACCCAATTTTGATTCTCCATCAACTAAAGCCTTTTCCATAGCATCAGCAGTTTCACCAATCAAAATAACAGTTTTTAAATTTACTTTTGTCAAAATCTTCACAGCCCATTTACCATAGTCCAGTCCCTTATCCGACCCCCCGGCAATAAGTATTGTAGGTTCTTCAAAAGAATCTACAGCAGCCATAGAGGTCTCAGGAGTAGTAGAAAAAGAATCATTATAGTATTTCACCCCCTTCAGTTCTTTCACGAATTCAAGCCTATTGGGAAGTCCTTCAAATTGTTCAATAACAGACTTTATACTTTTATCATCAACTCCCAATTCCTTGGCAATAACAACGGCAGGCATAATATTCTCAAGATTGTGAACACCGATAAGCTTTACCTTATCGACAGTCGTGATCATAGTTTCCTTTCCATCTTTTGCATAATAAATCCCGCCATCGCTCACGAACGCCCCGTCCTTCACCTTCTCCTCTAAGCTAACAAAAGTTCCCCTCCCCTTAACTAGAGGCAAATAATGCTTAACGTATTCATAATCATTGTTCAATACAGACACTGAGTCTTTATTCTGATGTGACAATACATGTTCTTTTGCTGCCAAGTATTCATCAGCATCAACATGATAGTCCAAATGGTCACTAGTGGTATTAAGCAAAACAGCGTAGTGAGGACTTTTTTTCATATCCTGCAACTGAAAGCTGGAAAGTTCCAAAACCACAATGCTATCCTTATTTAAATCATCAAGAAAATTAATTGCAGGCTCCCCGATATTTCCACCCAAGTGTGCATCAAGGCCGGCATTTTTAAGCATCAAATAAATCAGAGTAGAAGTAGTTCCCTTTCCCTTAGTACCGGTAACTCCTATAACAGGGCATGGACATTGATCCATAAAAAAAGCGGTACAACTTGTAGCTTCCACGCCTTTCTCTAGAGCAGTCTGAATATGCGGGTCAAGATATTTTACACCGGGACTTCTAAAGACCACATCAAAATCATCCAAGTCATTTAAATGATTTTCTCCAAGCCGAACAGAAACACCATCAGGCATTTTGCTCTTTAAATCCACATTTTGATCACAAACGGTCAAGTCGCCAAAGCCATGCTCGTGCAGATATTTGAAAACGGCACTTCCTTCGACTCCATAACCTAAAATAGCAATTTTACTTCTTTGATCCATATAAATAAATTACTTCAATATATTTATATCATGAATAAATATTCGCAACAACTGGCTATTTAAATGTTTTTATGCTAGAATATATTCAACAAGCGGCAAATCTTGAATAATAGTTAATAAATTGAAAACATGGACAAGATCGAAGAATGGATGAATAGAGCAATGAAAGTTGCTACCCCTCAGAAAACCAAAGAAACTTCCAATAAGAAGGACCAAGGGGAAAAAAAGAGCTTTTTTACTAAAAGGAAAAAGCACAAAAAACCACAGCACGCACATAAAAAGGCTGATGCTGGAAAAAAACCACATGTGCACAAAAAGGCACATGCTGGCAAAAAACCACATGCTGGGCATATGGCAAAGCCAAAAGCAAAGAAAAAACTTACCCGTCCTACAAAAAAGGTGGGACCAAGCAAAATCCTAAAGGGGAAACTAAAGATAGTTCCACTGGGAGGGCTTGATGAAGTTGGTAAAAACATGACCGCCTTCGAATACGAGGACGACATTGTCATAATAGACATGGGATTTGAATTCCCTGGAGAAGATATGTTTGGAATCGATTATGTGATTCCGGATGTTTCATATCTTGAGGAAAACAAAAAGCGTATTCGTGGAGTACTGCTGAGTCATGGACATTTAGACCATATTGGTGGAATACCATATATACTTCCAAAACTAGATTTTCCTCCTGTATATGGAGCAAAATTGACACTTGGAATCGTAGAGCAACGTACAAAAGAGTTTAAACAGGAAAAAGAGACAAAGTTAAGAGTTATAGACCCGGATCAGCCGCTGAAGTTGGGTAAATTCACTTGTCATTTTTTCCGTGTAGCTCATTCAATACCTGACGCTTTAGGAATAGTATTGGAAACACCTATAGGAAAAATTGTTCACACGGGAGACTTCAAGTTTGATGAAACACCTCCAAGAAATATGAAAAAAGCCGACATTCACAAGATGGAAGCACTTGGAAAAGAAAATGTACTCGCATTATTCTGTGAATCTACAAATGCTACAAAACCGGGACACACAATGTCTGAAAAAGACGTAGGTGAGGCCCTAGATGTGGTGATAGGAAAATGTCCTGGGCGAGCACTGGTAGCATCATTCTCTTCTCAAATAGGAAGAGTTCAACAAATAATTGATGGTGCTGTAAAACACAATCGCAAAATTTTTGTGAGTGGAAGAAGTATGGAAAACAATATCGAAACAGCCTCAAAGCTGGGATATATAAATTTTCCAAAGGACCACATAAACAACATAAAAAAACTGAAGAACACAAACCTGCCTGATAACGAAATCCTGATCATAACGACAGGATCGCAGGGAGAGCCGCTTTCAGCACTTTCCAGAATTGCTCGTAACGAACACTCACATATAAGGATAAAGAAGAAAGACACCATAATTCTTTCATCTTCTCCGATTCCGGGGAATGAAAAAGCTATTTATAAGGTGATAAATAATCTTTGTATTCTTGGTGCGGAAGTCATTCATAATAAAATGGAAGACATTCATACGTCGGGACATGGTTACCAGGATGAGTTAAAACGCATGATCAAAACGATAAATGCACAGTATCTTATTCCGATTCATGGTGAATATTATATGCGACATGCATTGGCAAAATTGGCAAAAGAAGAATGTGGAGTTCCGGAAAACAGAATAATTATGATCGAAAATGGAGATGTGCTGCTTGCAGACAAAGAAGGAGTGCGGAAATCCAAGGAGACAATAGAAACAAAGTACATCCTGATAGATGGACGTGGTGAAGGATACATAGGATCCAATGTTCAATCGGAACGAGAAATACTTTCTCAAAACGGAACACTAATAGTCTTGCTACACACTTCCAAAAAATCAGGTAAATTACAAAAAAGACCGGATATAGTTTCACGCGGATTCATATATATGCATGAAACAAATGAAATTATGGAGGATATCAAAAAGGTTGCAGGAGATGCTTATAGGAAAATTCGTGATAAGAATCCTAATGCTGGCAGAAAAGATATCAAAAAATACATACGACAGACAGTAGATAAGTACACTCATTCACAGTTGGAAAGACGTCCATTGATCGTACCTCTAATAATAGAAAACTAAAGCAAAGGCATGCTTACACTGATCATCGCATCACTCTATTTTATATTACCGACATATCTTGCAAACATGTGTCCGGTAATCGCTGGGAAACTAAACCTACCTCTAGGCAAGCCAATAAGTACAAAGAAATTTGGTAGTCACAAAACATGGAGGGGGTTTTACTCAGGGTATATCGGTGCATTCACAGTACTGGTAATACAGTACATGCTGCACCAGCAAGGAAATTTCCTAGAGTATTCATTGATAGAGTATTCAGAACTAAATATATTTCTATACGCTCTACTCTTTAGTCTTGGTGCAGTAGCCGGAGATATAGTAAAATCATTTTTCAAAAGAAAAGTAAAAATAAAAGCGGGAGCACCGTGGATCCCATTCGATCAAATAGATCTAATAATCGGGTCATACATATTCCTGTTCCCAGTATTTATCATGCCATGGCAAACACTCCTGACACTATTGGTCATAACTCCTTTTCTACACTTCTTGGCAAATTTATTGGCCTACGCATTCAGACTGAAGAAAGTTTGGTGGTAGATTTTTTAGCCCCAGAACTTTAGCTTCTTAAAAGTCTTTTTTGCAAAATCCTTAGCTTTGCTCATCATAGATTTCTTAGGAGCTTCACTCGCAGGTCTTGCAGAAGCAGTTTCAACATTAGGGCTTGTGGCTCTTGTTGGAGTACTACTAGGCATTGGAGTCACCCCTCCTTCATGGTGACCATCCATATATTCAGTATGCTTAGGGGTAAACGGCTTTGCAGTATTATATGTCTTCATAAAGGTTTTCGTTTCACGCGCATTATCAATCATGGCCTTGGCAACCTTTTCAGAAGGAATCTGAAGGTTTGTTTTTCCGGTACGAAGAACGTGATCAAGAGCCATATTATTAAACATTGCTATAGCCACCATTCCATCAGACCGTTTCATATTTGGAAGATGTTTTTTAGCAAGTTTATTGAATGAATCTCCACGTTCAACAGTAAGGCCTGTTATGTGTCCCGTGTCAGTGATTACAATATCACTTTCCGACTTGCTTTTCGCAACCTCAAAAACAGCTTCCGCATCAGCTCTTGCTTCAGTCATTGCATCTTCCATAGAGTCAATTGCAAAATTTATTTCAGCTTCATTTTCAACTTCATCATCAGCTTTGTTGACAGCATTCGCAACTTCATTAGCGACAACTGTAACATTCGCAGTAGTGGAATCATTGGATTCTACCATGTTGTCAGAACTCATTTTTACAGCTACAGCAGATCCGGCCAAAACCGTAGCCGCCACACCTGCATAAACAGCCTTTCTGATATTTGCCACAGAAAACCTTTTAGCTTTTTCATAAGTTCTATTAGCTGCATCAGAAGCCTCATTTGCAGTATCCGCAACGAAGTCCCACGCTGATTCAGCGGTTTGGGCAGCAAAATTCGCAGCATTTCCAACAAGGTTTGTCTTTTTAATTTTACTTTCGATTCCACTAATCCTAGTTTGTTTAACTCTTTCCTTTCTAGCTTCTGCTGCATTTGTTTCTTTAACAAAATTAAGTGCAAAATAAGAATTAACAGGACTTAGCATGTTTTTTAGCCAGTCAACATGTGTTCCATCGTCTTGTGCAATCCAGAATCTCAGAAATTTAGATAAGTATTTAAGTGAGTTAAGGAATTCTTCCTTGTTATCAGTTTTACTTTCGTAATTTTCAATCAATTTCAGTACATCTTGATCACTTGATGAGTCCCAAAGTAGTTCTTTCAGCTCTAAATAAATCTTGGACTCCGGTTCAGCTCCGGGACTAGGTGCAAAATCAGCAGATGCTTCCTCGTCCATCACAGGCATAAGTCCAATCTCAGAAAGACTCAAGATTTCTATATCTTCGTCTTCAATAGGCTTAAGACCAATCTCAGCAGGATTCAAAGTTTCTACTTCATCATTAGGGCCAAGAGCAACAAGTCCAATGTCAGAATGTTCGAATACGGCAGAAGAAAGTTGACCACCACCACTGGTCGCTGCACGATTTGCATGCCTTACTTGCGCAAACTTAGCAGGATCAATTCCTTGTACACGTGGCTTCTTGTTGGGAGGTATTACATCAATATCAGTCAAGGTCCTAGCAGTTTCAATGTCGGACTGATTTTGAACCGGCATCTCAATTGTATCAGCAGTTCCGGATGGAATAGCCTTAACAGGAGGAACATTTTCACTAACTTGATTAAGCTCAGTTGTAAGTTCTTGATTCGGCGAGCTTGGAGAAACAAGTCCATTAACAACCTGTTCAACGGAAGTTCCATTACGTTCAGGTCTTGCGTCAGGGTTTGTATCACCCTTCTTCTTTGCCTTTAGCTGTCTCCAAAGAGCCTTGGTTTTAGCTCTAGACTCTGGTGTAGGAACAGGGCTGACAACGGCCCCTGCAAAAGATTCAGGTAGATCTACCTTTGTTTTAGCTTGCGCTGGAGATCTATCTGGAAGTTTAAATTTTTCAAGACGTTTCTGAAGATCCTCGTGTCCAGGGTTTGTAGTTTTCGGAACAGCACGTTTGGCAAGCTGAAGCTTCGCAAGAGCAGCTTTACGTGACTTAATTTTTGCAGCAATATCTTTTTTCCCATCACGAACAGCTGGCATTCTCTCAGTCTTTCCACGATCAGGGTCTGTAGTAGGCTTAGGTTCAAGCTTCTGTTTTATTTCCGCAAGTAAACCATCAACATAACTATCATCGCCACGTGTAATTAGTCCATTTTCCGGATCATACAAAGCTTTTTCCAAAACCCCTAATGCTTGGTCATAGTCTCCACTTTTCCATGCTCCAGCGACTTGGTCGATTTTATGAGACAAAGAAGACAATAATTCTTCGGCCTCATTTTCTTTTGCTGACCTAGGAAATAATTCATTAAAAAGATCTCTATTATTTATCTTAAGAAGTCTTCCAAATACGTAGCTTTGTTCCTTCATGGATTTCAACAGTTCCAAATCTGCATCATTTGCATCTTCCTCTGACAGAGAAAGTAATCTCTCAAAAAGGGTAGGGTCTTCTTTAAGAGCCATAGCCAATTTTTGAAACTGAGCTTTGTTTCTGACACTGTCTTCATACCATTCACGATATTCCTCGTCAGTTATAATACCTCTATTATACCACTCCAGCATTTTCTTTTCGTGTAGTGTGTCAATATGTGCCCACCTTCCGGCAGAAATTTCCTCAGCCAAATATTCGCACAATATTGCTTCATTTTCTTCATCAGTCAGAGCAGGAAGTGCTTTTTTACTATTCCCTGCCTCAGAAAAACGAACTCTTGAAAAGGCACTGTCCATATAAACAATACGTTTCAATTGAGAAATTTGCTCTGCAAGGTTTTGAAGACTTCCTTCATTAGAAGCTTCATTGTTTACAGTATCAATTATACAGGTGGCGATTGCCTTTTTTCTGTCACTGAAGAAAGACTCACGATCAAGCAACACTTCAGTAAAATTAATATTTCCAATTGCTTTCGGCTTAGCACTCTCAGTCTCTGGAAGGGTATCCTCATTTTCAAATACTTCATTTCTTTTGGTTTTATCCAGAATATCTTGTCCAAATTCAAGAGAAACCAAAGAAAAAGCAACTTTTCCATATTCAGTATTCCTCCTCATAATCCCAGTCAGAAGACGACGCAAAAGAGACTTTCGATGAGTCTCCGGTAGTTTACGATGGTCTCGCAAAGTTCCCACAAGCACCACAGCTCTCTCAAAATCCTCCATTTCCAGTATTCTATCAATCAGTACCGCCAAGTCATCATGGCGAACACCCTTCATCATAAAATAAACTAGTTTATTAAAATCATCATTAGCCATTGTTCTAAGGTCCAACATAGATCTCTCATCATTTTCTGATAGGTCTTTCGGATCCTTCAACCATTTCAACATTTTTAAAATTTCAAAGATCTCAAGGCTTTGAAAATCCTCCCCTGCTTTAGTCGCTTTCTGCATATGTGGATAAGGACATCCTGCAAGGTCGGCACTCCTTTCGAAACCGTTTTGTTTTGCAAAATACTGCTTAGCCAAGTTAAGGACTTCATGTCGCCCCTTTCCAGTCTTAAATATTCTATGAAGCAAGTCTGATTGCGTATTAGCGTCAAGATTGGCACCAGACATACGTTTACGATTAGTTTCAACTTTAGTAGAAACAAAAGTACGACCAAAATTTTTCTTGAAAGTGTCAGCCATCTTACGTCTCAGCGCATCCTTTCTAGAGCTTCTCTCTTCAGTGTCAGCAGTGGCTACAGGATCATCCGCCAATATACGGTTACGTAGTTCTTTATTGGTCATATCAATATATTCGGCATATGTATCAGCCTCAGTTTTCTTCTTTCGAGCAGGAATAGCCCTACTGCTTTGTAGAGCTGCTTGCACAGCATTACTAAAGCCACTTAACGATTTCCACTTTTCAGCTACTTCAGCAGCCCTTTTAGCTGCTCTAGCATCACTTTCAGCCACAGCATTTCCTAATTTAGTATACTCTCCTGACCGACTCAGTTGTTCTCTGTCAGGAATCTCTAGTGGATCTTTTTCTGCATCAACAGGCTCCAGAATTAGTTCAGGATCTACATATGGAGCTACAGGAATATGCATGTCATCATCCTTATTGTCAGGTTTTTCCGTCATATATAGTTCAAAATTATAAATGCCCAATCATGGCAAGCTATAATGACTCAATATGACAAAGATGTCAAGAGTTAATTACAGCAACCCTTAAAACGATAGATACACATTTTTATTACAACAAAACTTAAGAGAACATTCTGTACAAAATCATCGTAGCCTCTCCTCGGCTGAGGTTTTCATCAGGGAATAAACAGATGCCTTCTTCACAATTTCTTCAACCTCATCTGCACTCTCAGCCTTCATAAATTTCATCCTCAGTTCCTTGGCTCCATCAAAACCCTTGCAATACCAGCCCAAATGCTTACGAACACGCAAAAACTGCAATTCAGGGACATTATTCTCCATATATCTGCAATGCTCCACAGCGGCATTTAGCTTGTCTTCCATTCCAGCCTCTTTCCCTCCAAAAAACCATGGATTCCCGAAGCACCCCCGCCCAACCAAAACACCATCCATTCCATATTTCTCACTCTTTTCCGCTGCATCTTTCATGGATTTTACATCTCCATTCCCCAGAAACAGCACACCTGCCTCACGAGTCAACTGAGCAGCCTCCGCCAGCACTTCCCAATTCGCCTCACCAGTATACATTTGCTTTAGCGTCCTCCCGTGCATGCAAATAAGTGCAGGTTTCTCTTCCAGTAAAGTCTTTACCCACTCCTCCGCCACAACTTCATTATAGCCAATCCTTGTTTTCACTGACACAGGCAAAATCTTCCGCTGCGCCTCACCTCGTTTCATTTTTTCAACAGCTTCAATGGTGTCCGGATGTACGCCCGCTTGCTTCATTGTCACACCATCCGCCCAATCCGCAGCAGCCATCTTGCAAATACGAATAATCTCCTTTGCCAGCTCAGGACGCTTGATTAGTCCAGCCCCCGATCCTTGCTTAGCCACCTTATTCGCCGGACATCCCATATTTATATCAATTCCATCAAAGCCAAGTTCAGCCAGCATCACAGTCGCCTTATAATACGAATCAACTTCAATTCCATATATTTGAGCAACTATCGGACGCTCAGCCTCTTCATATATAAAAGCTTTCAGCATTTCCACAGCTCCCCGCGCAAGACCCTCCACATTCGTAAATTCGGTATAAATTACAGACGGATTGCTGTATTTGCAAACCATATGGCGGAATGCAGCGTCCGTCACACCATCCATAGGCGCCAGCCCCACAATCGGACCATCCAAATTGTCCCAAAATCCTCTATCGCTCATAATAAATTTGATAATTTGATGATAATCTAACTCTTTGCTAACATAAAAGACAACCCTTAACCCCTTTATACTATGTTGGACAACCACTTATACAACCTGATGGAGCAAATAGTTCAGGAAAACAAGAGTCTCTGGCGCATCACAAAAAACTACCCTACAGATGCGGGTGATTGCGACAAATGCACATCTTTCTGGGACAAAATGAAAGCAGACAAGGAAGAGCACATCAACGAAATGCTAGAGATGATCAAGGCTCATCTGTCCTAGACGATTCCTGAAATATAGGCTATAAATTAGGTCCACTTATTTCGAATTCTATGTCAGCAATAAAGATAGAAAATCTTCACAAAACCTATGCTTCAGGTGTTCATGCACTGAAGGGATTGAGTTTTGAAATTAAGAAGGGAGAATTTTTTGCGCTACTTGGGCCAAATGGTTCAGGGAAAACGACAATGATAAACATATTAGCAGGCCCAACAATAAAGACATCAGGAACTGTGAAAATTGGAGGCACCGACATAGAAAAAGATAGAGAAAAAACAAAAATGATTCTCGGAGTGGTTCCACAGGAAATTAGCTTCGATTCATTCTTCTCCGTGAATGAGGTTCTTATACTGCAGTCCGGATATTACGGAATAAAAAACAATCAAAAATACATAGATGAAATTTTGGAAAAACTGAACCTTCAGGACAAAAAACATGCAAACACTCGAGCTCTATCGGGAGGAATGAAAAGAAGGTTACTTGTAGCAAAGGCACTTGTTCACAAACCGAAAGTCTTGGTATTGGATGAACCGACAGCCGGAGTGGACGTAGAACTTCGCCACAATCTTTGGCACTACATGCGTAAATTAAACAAGGAGGGCCTGACAATTTTGCTCACAACTCACTACTTGGAAGAAGCAGAGAGTCTATGCACAAGAACGGCAATCATCGACAAAGGTGAGCTGGTAGCCTTACAAAAAACCAAGGACCTAATTCAATCAATGGGGAACGCAAAAAAACTCACTCTGACTTTTGGCAAAAAAGTATCAAAAATTCCTGAGGCATTATTGCCCTTCGATCCCAAAAAGCAAAACGATCACGAGATAATTCTTCATTTCGAAACACAAGACATCAACAAAATTCTAAAAGCATTAGAGTCTATTAAGTATCCGATCGTAGATTTGGATCTACAAGGAAAAAAACTCGAGGACGTATTTATTGAGCTAACCTACAATAGGAATGGCAAATTATAGAGGTACAGTTACCCTATTCAAAAGAGAAACCAAACGATTTTTAAAAGTCTACACTCAGACGATTTTTTCTCCTGTAATCAGCAATTTGCTCTACCTGGCAATCTTCGGACTTTCAATGAAACGCGCAATTCCAATGGAAGGTGACGTAACTTATCTACAATTCCTAGTTCCGGGTCTCATAATGATGGGAATAATCAACAATGCTTTTCAAAATCCATCATCATCAATAGTAATAATGAGATATCAGGGGCTACTGGAAAGTCTCATGACGATTCCATTAAAGAGAATAGAGATTTTAATCGCTTTCATGGGCTCCGCAGTACTCCGAGGACTAATAGTGGGGACAGCCACACTCATAACAGGACTTTTCTTTGTTAGCTTTACAACTATTTCAATCCCAATAATATTATTTGCTTCAATAACAGTTGCACTATTCTTCGGATTCGCAGGACTTGTGGCGGGAATCTGGGCAACAGAATTCGACAAAATAGCATTCCTCACAAACTTCGTACTCATGCCACTTATCTTTCTTGGCGGAGTATTTTACCCCATCTCTTCCCTTCCCCCCCTATTTGCTAATGTCTCAAGCTTCAACCCCATCGTATACATGATCGACCTCCTCCGATATGGGTTCACAGGAGTAAACGACTTCTCACTAATATTCAGCATGGGAATAATAAGCACAGCAACAATAGCTATGGGAATAATCGCATACACATTGCTAGCTAGAGGCTACAAGTTGCAGAACTGATTTTTTTAGATCATCAAGGGCCTTAAGTCTGACATCTTCACCTTCATGGTCCCATTGAATCCCTCTTCTTAAATCAGTCTCGCTAGCCGGGTCCGGCATTTTCATTAGGATGAATAACGCATTAGCACAGTGATAACGATTGATCATGTTAGTTTCTCCGGGATGATCCTTTAGAAAATTCCACAGCACTTCCCAAGAGTTTTTCAGGCTCCCTTTTCTAGCAATCGCCCTCCAAATATTCATATAGAATCCAAGTTTCCCATTTTCGATTCGCTCAAGAAGCTCCTTTTGACTAAGCTTCAAAAAAACATCTAACTCCTTGCCAGATTCATGCTCCCAACGGTCTTTCCAGTGCATATTCTCCTTCATATCTACCGTCCCAAAGAACTAAGCAAGTCTCTTCGGTGTTCTTCTTCCTGAATCAGAATATCCTCAAGAGAACGACGAATTCCGTATTCTCCCAATTCTTCCGCTATACCGATCAATTCCTTGTATATATTGATAGCCAATTCCTCACCAGCTAGATCTTGTTCCAGCATTTGTTCAGATTCCTCTGAGACAGTTCTTTCCTCAACATCAACTGATGGAGTACCACCAAGATCAGTAATGATATCGGAAACACTTACAGCATGTAGCATCTCTTCATTTGAATGAATAATCAACTCTTTGCTGATTGAATCATATTTCGCTCCTGTTATCACGGCAGCATGTTGAACATACTGAATAGCCGCAGCGTATTCCCATTCAAGAGCCTTGTTTAGTTTAGAAATAAAATCTTCTTTAGTAGCCATAGTTCTGGAAGTTAAAAAAATGGTGAACCTATAAAAAAATGGTGGGCCGGGAAGGATTCGAACCTTCGAAGGCAGAGCCAATGGGTTTACAGCCCATCTCATTTGACCGCTTTGATACCGACCCCAATTTTCAAAATTGCAAAATGGATTATAGCGAAATAAGATTAGCATGCAAACCTTATTGCGCATGTCACACATATGACTATAATAAACAGGAATTTCTAATACTCATTGTTATGAAAAAGAAACAACGTCCAATCGGCAGAGGAGTCGGAGTAATTGCCTCTACACTGCTTGTGCTTGGAAGCTTTTTGCCTTGGGCAAAGATAGATGTTCTCGGATTTTCAGAAACAATTATAGGAATGGACGGAAAGGGAGTTATCTATGTTGGAATGGGAATTACCTCACTCATCGTCTTCTTAATGAAAAAATCAAAAGTATGGGCAGCTATAATGTTTGGAGTATTGGGAGCAGCCCTGCTCTACACAGATTACGCAAAACTAGACTCTGTCATAACAAAAAACGGTGGACTCTCAGCAATAACTTACGGCTTCTATATAGTCTGCAGCTCAGCAGCTGGATTAATCATAGGGGCAATAGTGACAATGGTTCAGGAAAGGAAGAAATCCTAAAAAACTTCAGGGACGACGCTTGACAATGATTCAAAATAGTGATATAAATATACGCTAAAATGTATTCACCTTAGTCACTAAAAAATGGATTTACGCGAACAAAAGAACCAAGAAGACCTCATAGCAGATCACAGTCTTGCACTGGAGGTCATTAGGGGTGCATGCTGTGGAACAGATCAAGAGGTTTTTGAGGCACTAGAAAGAATTCAAACAGATACAGTACGCAACAAGGTAGTATCTACCTACGTGACAGATTACGCTAAAAGAGATAAGGAATTAAACATTGATAGCAAAACCCTAGCGGATATTATATCCCATTTTGAATCGCATGAAATCGAAAAAGCATATAGAGCGCTGGGCATCTTGGAAGAAAGATTTGCTGGAAATATGCATCTGCATGAAGGAATTAAATGGAGTAAAGTTAAGGCGGCAATATTAGAAAATCCTGATGCAATGCGGAGTCTTGTAAAAATGGAAGACGCTGGACATGAGCCGGATGTATATCACGATGACGATGAACACTATTACTTTGGAACCTGTTCTGAGGAAGTGCCGGAGAGTAGTATGGGCTGTGTATATGACAATGCGGCCTTGCTTGATCTAATTGAAAACAATCTATCTGATCGAAATCCTAGACCTGTAGATTATGAAAAAGACCATGTGGAAGTTCGTGACAAAGCCTATGAATCAGCTTATTACGATGAACATGAAAAAGCCTATGAAGAAGAATATGTACAAGAATATGTACAAGAATATGTACAAGACGGCAGTGAAGAAGAAGATGAAGGAGGGTATATAGACGATTATTGTAGTGATGAAGACTTTGATGAAGGTTGTGAAGCTACTGGTGCAGCAGAGCTAATGGCACGGTCAATGAAGGCAGGGCTTATGTCGCCAGAGGATTATAGTATTTTGCAAAGCAAAGGTGTTTTTGATCAAAATACTGTGAGCTGGCTGTTCACAAGTTCAGACATTAGAGCAAATGGCCTCGCTTATACAGGTTCTAGAATCCAAAATGAAATGTATGAGAATTATATTTGTAATGATTCCACTCCTTCAGGTCATGACTTTTACATGGGTTTCCGTGGCACCCTAAAAGTCAAAAAATCCTAAATTCTTTACATTCCACCTCCCCTTCCATATAATCAACCCATGCACAAGTTCGCCACAATAATTTCAATTGTAGTCATTATTATCTTCTAATTCTGGAGAGGAACTTGTATGTAAAATCCTCTCTGGCAACAGGAGGTTTTTTTTTAGCTCAATTCACACAAAAACAAATGCTTACAACAAACGGAAAATTCTACATTCTCAAGTGTACAAAATGTAATACGGAATTCGATGAAAAGAAAACTTGTACTACATGCCTAAAATGTGGGCATCCGTTAGACGTGATTTATGATTACAAATACATCAAGCAGCGCCTCAATCTATATGCACTGAAGAATTCGCCAATATCAGCATTGAAATATCTTCTCCTATACCCGATCATAAATTTGGAGAAAATAATCAGCCTAAACGAGGGTGGAACACCACTTCACCATTGCGGAAATTTATCAGAAGAATACAAAATCAAAAATCTATACGTAAAAAACGAGGGAGCAAACCCAACCGGGGTATTCAAAGATAGAGGAACATTGGTAGAAATAACAAAAGCACTGGAAATGGGAGCAAAAGCAGTCTGTGTAGCCTCCACCGGAAACATGGCAGCATCCGTTTCAGCATATTGTTCAATCGCAAAAATCCCATGCTATGTACTCGTACCTGAAGGAACACCTATCGGAAAACTCGCACAGACACTTTCATACGGAGCAAGAATAATCCAAGTACGTGGAACATATTCCGAATGCGCAAAGCTAGCAGTAGAAGTATCAAAAAAACACGGGTTCTACCTAGCGGGAGACTATGTATTCCGACTGGAAGGACAAAAATCTCAAGCCTACGAAATAGCCGAGCAATTGGGATGGAAAGCCCCTGACTACCTCCTCTGTCCAATAGGGTGCGGAACGAATCTCGCCGCAATATGGAAAGGATTCGTAGAATTGAAAAAACTCGAACTAATAGAAAAATTACCAAAACTAATAGGGGTACAACCTGAAGGATGTAACGTAATCACAAAAGCTTTCAAAGAAAAGAAACACACTTTCAAACCAATAGAAAAACCAAACACAATCTGTAGCGCAGTAGCCGCAGGAAATCCATTAGACGGATCAAAAGTACTCAAAGCCCTCTACGAATCAAAGGGAACAGTTTGCGAACTGACAGATGAAGAAGTTCTCGAGGCGGAACAAACTCTGGCAAAACAAGAAGCAATATTTGTAGAACCATCAGGAGCACTACCAATAGCGGCAGTTGCCAAAATGTCACAAAAAGGATTCTTCAAAAAAGACGACATAGTGGTTTGCATCGCAACAGGTAATGGATTGAAAGACCCCAAGTCAGCGGTAAAAATCCTCCCTGACCCACCAACAATAGATCCGCAAATGTCCGAAGTAGACAATTACCTGAAATATAAACTCTACCAAATCCAGGCGGAAGGAATGAAAAATAAGACCAAAGTTTTATGGGAAAGAATTCCGACACTCGAAAAATTAAAGAAAATCATTCACAACGAATTTGGAATCAAAATCAACAAAGTGATCCTAAAAAAAGCTCTCGAGAGCATCAAAGAATTCGAAAACAAAGGAAAAACTCTCACAAAACAGGATCTCCAAAACATCATCGAAGAACAAATCGATGAATACAACATAAAAGAAAAATACCTGGAAATAATCGACTTCGAAACAAAAACATCGAAGTACAAAGAAGCCGAAGCCAGTCTGAAAATAAAGTACGGAGACAAAATTCTCCTCGCACAGGCAAAAGGTGTAGGTACGGTAGATGCGATAATCAAAGCCCTAAAAAAGAGCATCAAGCCGCACGACAAACTTCACATCAAGCTGACAGACTACAACGTGGAAATATTTACAGGTGGAGTAGACGCATCAGTGAAAGTAACAATGAAGGCGAGAGACAAGAAAGGAAACAAAATTATTTCCCACGCTACATCACCGGATGTGATCGTGGCCTCAGTGAACGCATTTGAGAAATGCTATAACTTCCTTTACCATAAGAATCACTCTAACTAAACAAAAATGGCAAAAACATTTCCCTACGCATACATTAGAAAAAAGACATGCAAAACTGAAAAAGCAGTAATACCGATTCAATCAAAAGTTGTTCAATACGGCCTGGGATTCTTCTCGGGGATACGTGGGTACTGGAATGGTGATAACAAAAATATATACCTATTCAGAATGGAGGATCATTTCAATCGAATGCAGGAATCCGCAAAAATAATGCACATGAGATTCCCTCTCAGCTATCCAAAATTCAAAAAAATCGTAATCGACCTCATCAAAAAGAACAAAGCAAAGGGAGACATATACATCAGACCAACCGTCTATGCAGCCTCCACAGAATTAACTCCACGACTCAATAATCCGGACGACGATCTTGCAATATACATGATCTCTCTAAAAGATTATTTCAAATCAAACACAGGGGTGAAGGTTTGTATTTCCAGTTGGAGACGAGTGGAAGACGATGCAATTTCCATGAAAGCAAAAGTGACAGGCGCATACGCAAACTCCGCACTCGCAAAAACTGAAGCCCTGCTAAATGGTTATGATGAGCCAATATTCCTAAATCGCGACGGTTCAGTCTGCGAAGCAAGTGGTGCAAACATTTTCGGAATAAAAGATGGACAGGTATATACACCACCTCTATCCGCAAACAATTTAAACGGAATCACACGACGCAGCATCATCGAATTATTCGAAAAAGAATTGAATATGAAAGTCCGCGAAGAAAATTTTGATCGCTCAACTCTATACACATTCGACGAATTGTTTTTCACAGGAACGGCAGCAAAAGTCGCATGGATCGCATCTGTCGACCAGAGGAAAATCGGAAAAGGAACAATGGGGAAATACACAAAAAAGGTAAAAAGAATTTTCGACGAGATCACAGAGATGAAGCATGACAAATATTCACAATGGCTAACCCCAGTATATTGAACGAAGAAAATCTAAAACTCGGAGCAGAAATATTTTGTGACTCACTGGCAAGTGAGGGCGTAGACATAATATTCGGAATCCCTGGAGGAGTGCTCTTGCCGCTATACGACAAAATAAACACACACGGAAAGAAGATCCGCCATATACTTCCCAGGCACGAACAGGGAGGAGGATTCGCAGCAGACGGCTATGCCCGAGTTACAGGGAATGTAGGAATCTCGATCGGAACATCAGGTCCGGGAGCTACAAACCTTCTCACAGCGATGGCAAATTCTATGATGGATTCAGTACCAACCATCTACGTTACAGGACAGGTCATGGAAGACATGATGGGAACAGATGCTTTTCAGGAAACAGATGTAGTGGGAATGAGCATGGCAATTGTAAAACACAGCTATTTCGTAACTCACGCAAAGGACATAGCGAGAGTAATGAAGGAGGCTTTCCACATAGCGAACACAGGTCGGCCTGGACCAGTACATATAGATTTTTCAAAAGACGCATGGCTGACCAAGGCCACAGGAGAAATTCCGGAAGAAATAAATCTACCGGGCTACACAGCAATTCCTGAAACTTCAGCAGATTCAGAAATTCAAAAACTGGAAGGCCTACTGGAAAAAGATGGAGTGAAACCACTAATAATCGCAGGACACGGTATAGAAATTTCTAGAGCACAAAAGGAATTATTAGAGTTTGCAGAAAAACACAACATCCCAGTGGCAAACACGCTACTGGGGCTGGGAAACTTCCCTCAGGGACACCCGCTATGGGTGGGAATGATAGGAATGCATGGTGACGCAGTCGCAAACGTTACAGCGGACAGTGCAAACCTAATAATAGGTGCTGGAATGCGTTTCGATGACAGAATCACAGGTGAGCTAAACGACTTCATAGATGGAGTTACATTCGTTCACATAGAAATAGACAACTCAGAAATAAACAAAAACGTTCCAATAGAACTCCCTCTACTTGGGGATGCAAAGGACGTTCTCTCCCGAGCAAACAACTTACTTTCAGATCACAACTACACGGACTGGCTGGAGCAAATAAAAAAATGGAAAGAAGAATACGGATTCCTGGATTTCAAATTCAATCCAATAAACGACGAGAAATTTTTGAGTCAGCCACGAATTATAAAAATGATTTCAGACATAACAGAGGGGGAGGCGATAGTTGCAGGTGACGTAGGAAGAAATCAAATGTGGCTTGGAAGATTCTATAGATTCAAACATGCGAACTCTCATCTGTCATCAGGAGGCCTTGGCTCTATGGGCTATGGCTTGCCGGCAGCAATGGGCGCAAAGCTTGGAGCACCGGATCGTGAAGTATGGACTACAACAGGAGATGGAGGCTTCATGATGAACGTTCAGGAATTGGGAACTCTGGCTGAACACAACATTCCTGTAAAAATTGCGATCATGGAAGACTCAAGTCTCGGAATGGTTCGACAATGGCAGAATTTACTTTTCAAAGGAAATCTCTCACACTCAGAGTTCAAAAATCCGGACTTCGTTGCACTCGCAAATTCATTCGGAATACCTGCATGGAGAGCGACTACTTATGAAGAAGCGGAACACGCAATTCATGAAGCTCGTAAAGTAGACGGACCTACTCTGATCACATTCATGGTAGACCCGGATGAGCACATTTTTCCAATGGTCCCACCAAACACACCGCTCAGGGATCAGGCACTTAGAAACGAAGACTTAACAGGAAAAGATCATGGAACAATATAATTACGAACTCAAGACAACAGTAGAAAACCAACCGGGTGTGCTAGCACGCATGACAATCATGCTGCGCAAATTCAACATAAATATTAAGTCCATGGAGATCGTAGAACCGGAAGGCGACAAAAGCATCTACGAAATCCACATGGTAATAGAAAGTCCCAAAGAAGACGTCTCCGTCGTACTGAAAAAACTGGAACGACTTGTTCCAGTCATCTTAGTTGAATACAAAAGAATCGATTAAAGAAATTTCCCCATACAGAGAATGACAAGATCATGCAATTCCGCTAATCTACTCACACATTAATGCAAGTCACATGAAAGAAAAGTGCTACAACAGATTTTTACTACTTATCTCCTTCACGTCAGGGCTATCAATAATGGCAATGGAGATTACAGCTTCACGCATACTTGCTCCATACTTTGGAACATCATTGTTTGTATGGACAAACATTATAGGGGTGGTGCTTATAGCACTTTCGCTAGGGTACTATCTGGGCGGAAAGTACGCCGATCGACATCCAAAACTAAAATATCTGTTAGCTCCAATACTTTTATCAGGGCTGATTTTTCTTATAATTCCATGGATAGTAAAACCTCTGGCAGTTTTTGTCACAATCGCAACAGTAAAACTTCAGACAGCTTCATTGGTAATTTTTATAGGATCCTTCGCAGTAACACTGATATTATTCGCATTTCCACTTATGTTGTTGGGGATGGTAAGTCCGTTTGTTATCAGGCTTTTTGAAACGCAAAAAAGTCATCTTGGCTCTGTGGCAGGTTCTATATTTGCCTTTTCTACGGTGGGTAGCATATTGGGAACTTTCCTACCGTCACTATGGTTAATTCCTACAATCGGTACGCGCATGACCATGACAATTTTCGCAATCGCTTTGATACTTGTCTCCGGCTGGGGGCTGATGTCAAAAAAAAAAGTCCACTTAGCTTTACTGATAATTCTACTAGTCATTCCGGTCGCAACGATTAACGCAACTAGCATAAAGCTGGACGAGGATGTTATTTTTGAAGGAGAATCAGCATATCAATATATACAGGTAACAGAGAGCGATAACGGGACCAGATTTCTTGTTTTCAATGAGGGAGGGGGGCTTCAGTCCGTATATCATCCGGATATTTATCTGAGTGGAAAATATTACGACTACTATCCACCGCTACTTTATCTCCTAGACGACGAGGGGCAGGAGCAAGTTGCGATTATAGGTCTGGCAGGGGGAACGTTGAGTAGGGAGCTTAACTATTTCTTTGGGGATGAAATTCACGTAGATGGAATAGAGATCGATAAAACTGTTATCGAAATTGCGACAGAGTATTTTGAATTGGAGCAGCCGAATATGACTATTCACAATCAGGATGGACACATGTTCCTGAAATACACTGACAATAAATATGATCTTATAGTGATTGATGCATATCAGAATCAGCTATACATACCTTGGACAATGACTACTCAAGAATTTTGGGAAACTGTGAAAGATTCGCTAAATGAAGGAGGAATTGTAGGAATAAATATAAATGCTACCACTTTGGATGCTGAACTTCTTCAGGCAATAAGCAATACAATGGCTAGTGTCTTTCCTCATACATACGTTACAAAAGTTGGAGGAGCAGGATGGAATTACATGGTGACAGCAAGTGACAGTCCCATAGATTTCGATTCTTTTTCTGAAAAAGAGATGAATGATGAACTGGCGGTATTTGCTAGAAAGATAATGAGAGATACAGTTGAGCAGATATTCGATCCACAAAAAACAATTCTCACAGATGATCGAGCACCGGTAGAGCTTATGACTGACAAAATGATTTTTGATTACATAGTAAAGGAGTTATAATCCGACCATGGCAAAAATACTAATTATATTCGGATCTAATGGGGGCAACACAGAAATGGTCTGCGACAAGGTAAATGAAGTCTTGAGCAAGGAGCATGAAGTGACTGTGCAAAGAGGAGAGCTGAGCAATATCGATGATATGGATAGCTATGACCTTACTATATTTGCATGCCCAACATACGGGCAAGGAGTCTTGCAAATGCACATGGCACCTATTTATTACGCACTTAGAAAAAAAGATTGTACAGGAAAAAAGATGGCAATTATTGGACTTGGGGACGCCAAATATGATAAATATCATCACCTGGAATCAGTAAAAATATTTGAAAAAGGGGTGCACGAATCAAAAGGAGAACTGATAATAGATCCCCTAAAAATAATGCGTTCACCAATTCCTTTTATAGACAGCACAGTCACACAGTGGGCAGAGAATCTATCTAAGTTAGTATAATAAATGAAAAGAACAGTTGTAAAAATAACGGGAGCAAGCGGAATGGGCCTACTCAGCGTAGGTGACATAATTTCAAAAACCCTAAAAAATCTTGGATACTCGGTTTGTGCAGATCGCGAATACCCATCTCTCATAAAAGGTGGACATTCCAGCTATCAAATCGATTTCAGTACAGAAGAACTACGCTCACTTTCAAGCAAAACAGACATACTAATCGCCCTGGACGCACCAGGAATAGTGAATTATGTAAAAGATATAAAAGAAAACGGAATCATAATACACGGACACGAACATCACGAAATGATCGGCCCCCTACTCACGGCAACGAAAGACCTAGAACTAACCCCGCTCTACCTCCCAGCCCAAGACATAGCATTCTCATTCGGTGGTAACCACCTAATGGTAAACATGGTGCTACTTGGATTGCTTTGGAAGGTTCTTGGATTAGAGATGGCACCACTCATAAAAGAAGTAGAGGAACGATTCGCTACAAAGCCAAAACTATTGGAAATCGATCTGAAATGTTTGCAGGCAGGATATGAAGGGCAGGACATAGAAAATATCCCCACTCTGCAAATCCCAAGCAACAAAGAAGTACCAAAAAAGATTCTCATAAACGGAAATAACGCGATAGGCCTTGGAGCGATCCAAGCGGGAGTACGCGCATATTACGCATACCCTATGAGCCCAGCGAGCACTATTCTCACATACCTCGCAAAGACCTACAAAGAGAGCGGAATGGTTGTGAAGCAGGCAGAGGACGAGATAACTTCCGCACAAATGGCACTTGGCTCAATGTACACAGGTACAAGAGCGCTGGTCGCGACTTCAGGCGGCGGATTCGACCTGATGACAGAGACAGTTTCATTAGCAGCGATGACAGAAACTCCACTCGTTATAGTAATTGCACAAAGACCCGGTCCGGCAACTGGTCTCCCCACATGGACAGGCCAAGCAGACCTCAATATGGCTATTCACTCCGGACACGGAGAATACGCAAAGGCGGTTATTTCATGCAGCGACCCGACTTCCGCATACGAACAAGTCCAGTACGCGATGAACATTGCTGAAAAATTCCAAATTCCAGTAATTCTCTTAACTGAAAAAGTGATAGCTGAAGCTCAGATAACAGTTGACCATTTCGAGCACGGAAAAATACCAATAGAACGCGGACTGGTAACTTCAGAGGAGGAACTCGCAGAACTAAGACCAAGCGACAGATACAAAATAACAGAATCCGGCCTATCAAAAAGATGGATCCCAGGTTCATGCAAGGCTGTATATTGCGCAAACGGAGACGAACATTGGGAAAGTGGATCACTTACCGAGGACGCAGAAAAAGCAGCGCCAATGATAGAAAAACGAATTATAAAAGAAAAACTGGTGAAAGAATATTTCCCTGATCCTGAGATTTACGGAGTAGAAAGCGGAGCTGATATTTCATTTGTCGGATGGGGTAGCAGCAAAAATGCAGTATTGGACGCAATGAAAAACGCTGAGGAACAAGGGCTAAAAGTAAACTACCTTCACTACGAATACCTTTGGCCATTCAAAGAAGAAAAAGCCAAGAAATTCTTCGCAGACAATCCAAACGTTTGCCTGATCGAAGGAAATTATCGCGGACAACTTGGAGAAATAATAGAGAACAACACAGGAAACAAATTCGCAGCCAAATTCCTAAAATACGACGGAAGAGCATTCTGCCACGACGAAGTGACCGCATTTATTAATGAGAACAAATAACATGCAAGACGACAAAGAAAAAACAGTAGAGAGATTGAAGGACTTGGTGGATGGCAAATCTACATACCTTAAATACGAATCCCCAGAATTACTCACATGGTGTGGAGGATGCGGAAACTACAACATACTTGGAGCAATGAAACAGGCACTGGTACATGAAAAAATCAGCTCGCAGGACCTAATCCTCTGCTTCGACGTCGGATGTAATGGAAACTTGGCAGACAAAATCGGTACAAATACTATTCACGGACTTCACGGAAGAGCAATCAGCCTGGCTTCAGGATGCAAAATCGCAAACCCAAACATGCAGGTAATTGCAATGGCAGGAGACGGTGCAACATTGAGCGAAGGGGTAAATCACCTCATTCACGCCGTACGAAATGATTACAATATAGTTTTCCTACACCACAATAATAGTCTGTACGGCCTAACTACAGGACAGCCATCTGCGACAACTCGCAAAGATCAGAAGATGAACTCTGCCCCGGACGGTGTATACCTCGACCCTATGAACCCAGTAGATATGGTGCTGAGTCTCGACCCAAGCTTCGTAGCACGAACATTCTCCGGAGACATTAAACACATGACAGAAATGATCCAAGCCGGCATTCGTCATAACGGATTCGCATTCATAGAAATTTTCCAAACATGCCCGACATACAGCCGAAAGTACAAACAGGAATGGTACTGGGACAAGGTGAAATACATTCGAGACATGGAAAACTACGACAGTACAGATATTTGGGCAGCTAGAAAAGCAGCACTAGAAATAGAGGAAAACATCCTCCTCGGAATACTGTACCAGAACAAAAACAAGCAAAACTTCATGAAAAAACTCCCAAACCGCCAGGACATTACAACTGCACCGGTGGACGAAGTAAAGCATTACGACATAAGCGAATTACTCAAAGAATTTGAATAATTCAGGCCTTGACAGATCGGGACATACCCTTGTAACATTATTCCTTAAAATTAATTTTCTGATATGGGGAAATTTGAGACGCTGGAAACAGATAGCGCTCCAAGATCGGTAGTAGAGGTAGCGCCAAAGATAGCGGCAGAAGTGGTAAAGGCAGTAGCAGGAGAACAAATAAAAGACTTTATAGCTGAAATGAGAGATGGGTTAGGAAGAGTTTCCTGGGACATTAGCTTTAGATTGGCTGAAAAGTATAACAGAAGCAGTACATCAAAAATGATAAGGAAAGGGGTGCCCGAAAAAAGGGGAAATATTGATCCTGCACTATTAGGCTCAAAAATGAAGAATTGCCGGGCGATGTCCGGATTAAGCCTGCTCGAGGTAGCAGAAGAACTTGGTATGAAAGTTGATTTCATAGGAAATCTTGAGTTAGGAAATATAGAAGATATAGATGAGGGTACTGAAAGTGAAGTTTTGATGTGGTTGAGAATGCTGGAGATGCGAATGGCGCAAGAAGCAAAAGAGGAGGGGGGGATAAAAAATACACTCAACGGGGTAAGGGGCAAATTGGCAAGAGCAAACTGGGATTTTAGAGGGGTGTAGCGCTAAAAAAGGGGGGGGTAATTTAGTATTACGCATATTAAAGCGTATACTACCAAAAATATAACCCCAATCCGTAATGACAGAAGTCTCCGACACTGAGGAACGAAATGACATGGGGGGGGAAGTTCAAGAAGATATAGGGCAGCTATGTATAGAGTTGCTTGTCAAAACAAAGGCTCTGGAAGATGTAGAAATAGGTATAGCAATCTTAAAGATAAAACTAGGTTTTCTTAAGGTTCAGTATAAGATCATGAAAAGGATCATTGAAGGCGCAGGCAAAACAGAGGTCTGTAAAGAGGGGATTAATAATCTAAATAGAGACAAAAGATGTGTTAGACAAAGGGGTAAAACAGAACTGGCTAGGTTAATGGATTGTAAAAGAGTTCTAGAAGTACGTATAAGTGAAATCAAAAGTAGAATCAAAGAGCTGTCTCGTAAGTCAGGAGAAACCTTACATTAACGCACAGCCGCAATTCTCAGTCAAAGAGCTAGTCATGCCTAGTCCTTGCCTTTTTCAGCAAGTCCCAGTTCAGCTTGTACATCTTTTTGTGAAACTCAGCTATCTCTTCGGACTTAATAAGTATAGCCATCTTTTCACGCCAAGAAGCTATTAGAACTTTGTCATCGTAGATATTTATTTCCGGAGAAAAACCATACTTACTTTTAGGAATCAGAATCATTTCACGATTTTCTTCCTTGTCTTTTTTATGTCTATCTTTAGACGTTTTATTGTCAGGTGCTATGCACTTTATCTTTATTTTTTTCTCAATCGCTCGCCTTTTGTAGTATTCAGGAAAAAAGTCAGGCAGGGCTTTATGCATCTCTTCCACATTCGCATAAGCAAGGATTGTTTCGGAAGAATTGAGGGTGTCTTCATAAGCTTGTCGCATCCCCTTTTCGCCTTCAAAAAACGTCACTTTAGGTTTTGTGCTCTCCGGATTCTCCAATGAAATAAGCTCTGGCAAAATCTCCTCAATCTGCCTTTGTTGCTTCTCAAGTTTCTTCACATGTTCCACCTTCTCCCTTTCCAGGTAATTCATCAATTCCTTCGGGTCCAGTGCCTTGAAATATGTAATCCCCTTTTGCTTCAAAGAACTGATAAGCCCCTTCTCAGTTAGGGCTTCTATGACATCGTAAGTAGTAGTTCGGTTGATCTCAGTTTTTTTAGATATAACAGATGCAGGTTGCGCTCCAAGTCTAATCAGCTGAATATAAATCTTCGCTTCTTTGTCAGAAAGCCCTATTTTTTCTAAAACCTCAATAATCATAGTGTTGTCGGTAATTTGTCGACAACTTTATTATTACAGCTAACAAGCTATTTTGCAATAAAGCTTTTGTTTGTGGGTAGGGGGTCGACAAGGTGGTCCGTTTTTGTCATAATTTATCTCTTAAAATTAATTCAAGAAAGATGAAAACGCAATTGGAAAACATACACATGATTAACCCGGGACACAGTTATGGTCCATCGATTGAAGAGCAAAAAGAAGAAGGAAATAAGAAGCATATTTGCTTGCCATCGGGGTCATTGGTCGCTGCAGCTGGATTTATTTGGGCAGGGATAGAAGTCTGGATAGGTGATGAAAATTTTGGAACTGTAGAACCTCGCAGTGAGACTGTAGGAATTGGTTTTACAGGAATGCCAAACATTCCCGAAGGCATGAAATTGCAACAGAGAATTCGTAAAGAAACCAATCAAGAAGTTAATTTTCTTCTTGGAGGGATAGTAGTTAATGGCTTAAAGTCAAACGAATTTAATTCATTCTTTGGAGAGGATTCGCAGAATGGAAATCGGCATATTCATCTAAAAAATCCTCACCAAATCTCTGTAATACCGGCCTATGAGAAGATTAGTGACGAAGACATGAGAGAGTATCTTAGTAATGAAATCCCACTCTATCTGGCTGATGGTTGCAAGTATGGATGTAGCTTTTGTGCAGCAAATAGAAGTGGAATAATCGACCCACACACTGGAGAGCCAATAGTAGTAGAAGAAAAATATAGAGACCCTGAAATCTTAGAGAAGGATTTAAGCTACTTAGTTGAGAGGGCAAAAAGATTAGGAATAAACAGTTTTGATATTTATCTGTCAAACCTGGATATCTTCCAGACTCCGAACAAATTGCTAGAATTTGCGCGCATAGTGAAAGGAATAAAAGCATCGCATCCGGGATTTGAAATAAGAATGAGGGCACTTTCAGGTGTACAGAGCATAATTGATGCGGATAAAGAATTACCCGAATGCATAGAAGAAATAATCGAAGCCGGATTTAATAGGGTAGGATTTGGGATTGATGGATGGAAGGGGGATTGGAAAAGGGTAGGCAAGGGACAAAATAATGAAGAAAATTGTCGGGAATCGGTAAGGTTAGCAAGTCAATACGGCCTTACCCCTGAGCTTATTTTAGTTTTCGGACACCCAAAAACTGTGAGCGAAGATTCAATCAATGGAGTACGCTCATACGTGCATGAAATGGTTGATAAATATGATGCAGTACCACGTCCTCACGTTGCCAAGGACTTCATTCCAGGAAACCTCGGCTGGTTGAAACCAAATAAATTTCAGGCAAAAGGAATAAAGCAGATTCTCAAGAAACCAATATATTGCCAGTCACTAGACTTCACAGCTGTTGCATCAAGACTTACGCACGAAGACCCGATTCTCAGAAATGTTCTCAACGGAGTTTATGTAGGAATCTGCGAAGAATATGCGGACATAGGAGCAACACTGTGGACAAAAGCATACAGCGATGCCAGATCACAAGCAGAGCTCTTAGAATTCATAGACTTCAATAGGGGAAGGGAAGACCACTAAGCCCTACTTAAAATTCGTGAAATCCAAAGGCACATTTACATTCTCATCCCCCTTGAGCATGGCCATAATTGCCTGTAGATCATCTATGGATTTTGAAACGACCCTTACACTGTCCCCCTGAATAGAGGCTTTAGCTTTAGGAAATTCTTCTCGTATCATTTTTGAAATTTTCTTCGCATTTTCCTGGTCCAAAGATTTGACCAGATTTATTTCCTGCTTAACCCTCATTCCTCCTATCTCTTTGACCTCCTGCCTATCCAAAATCTTATGCGAAAGTTTTCGACTCAAGAGTTTCTTTCCCAGTATTCCAAACACAGACTCAATCTGAATATTACTCGGAGCAGTTATAGAAAGCTTGTCGTCATTAAGCTCAATTTCAATATTGGAATCTTTCAGGTCGAATCTAATAAGCGCTTCCCTCTTTGTTTGATCAACAGCATTTCTCAATTCCTGAAAATCAAAATTAACTTCTATATCCATTGAATGATCGCTAGCCATATTTTTTAGATTAAATTAATTACTGTAGTCACAACACCTGACAATTTTTTTCTGTTCATAAAGATAGCACTACCACCAATTAACAAAGTCACCATAATCATATAAGTAGAGAATTCAGGTACAACAGCCGCCGGAGCAACAGAAACATCAAAACCGGTCACCCTAATATTATAAGAATCAGCAACATAAATTCTGTCACCGATAGGGTCATAGTGAACACCCTCAATGTAATCCATTCCAGATTGAGTAGTCGCATAATCGTCAGATATAAAATCAGTTTGTCCAAGAACATAGATTGCATCATCACCATCAGAAATAGAGGCAACATCAAAGATCATAACTCTACTATTGTAACTATCTGCAACATAGATTCTGTCATTATTACTATCATATGAAACATCCAACGGATAATCAAATCCAGATGGCGTCAAGGCAGAACCGCCAGATGTAAAATTAGCTTGTCCAAGAACATTGATAGCATCTTCTCCATCACAAATACCATCGTTTGGAGTAGTACAATTAGGGTCGTTTGCACTTATATCATAAACCATCACTCTATTATTCTCAGTATCAACAACAAAAAGCCTGTCATTTGCAATGTCCAAGCCTACTCCACGAGGATATTTAAGTCCAGAGGGAGTAATTGCCCACCAATCACCATCAAAATCAACCTGTCCAAGAACATTGACAGCATTTTCTCCATTGCTAATACCGTCTCCCAGGTCATAAAGCATCACTCTATTATTTCCAGTATCAGCAACATATAGAATGTCATTGCCAGGATCATATGCCACTGAATCTGGGTAGTAAAGCCCAGATGCACCACCGCCAACAAGCTTGTTGTCAAAGTCTGCTTGTCCAAGAACATAGATCGCATCTTCCCCATCTACAATAGAAGCAACATCAAAAATCATAACCCGGTTATTGTAAAGATCAGAAACAAAGAGCCAGTCATTTGTGCTGTCATAGATGGTTGAATTAGGATCCCAGAGTTGGTTTATACTGGTTCCAGACGCACCTGTCCCCAAAATATTATCAGCGACTGCATCTACAAGTTGATTTGAAGAGTCAAGATTGAACACCATTACTCGATGATTAAGCTTATCAGAAACAAACATACGATGATTAACGCTATCAATAGAAACACCGTTTGGCCAAGCAAAACTATCAGCATCTGATCCAACTATTTTAGTAAAATAGTCAGGCTGTCCAATAAGCTCTACAGCATCATCTCCATTAGCAAGGGCGAAAACTCCAGTGGAGAGATTCAGGAATAGAAAAACAAACAAGAGCAGATAAGCAGTAAGCAGACGGCTAAGGTTTTTCATAATTTTATGGATAATATTTGAATTAATTTTTAAACAAAGAATATCAAAAAATACAGCAACTCACAATCTCACTAAGAGAAGATCGCAGTCACAACACCTGCAAGTTTTTTTCTGTTAAGGATTATCTAAAAGGTCATTTGAGCTATCAAGGTTGAATACTAAAACACGATTGTTAACACTGTCTGCCACAAACATACGATGATTGACGGTGTCTATAGATATGTCAAAAGGGCCACTGAGTCTATCAGAATCCGAACCGGCTGTAGCTGTTACATAGATCAGGCTGTCCAATCACGTCTACTGCGGGATCTCCATCTAGAGAACGCATGGAAACAATAGAGTAATGATGTATTCTGTTGATAACAGCCCTGCACCAGTCCCAGAATTCTCAACAGCTCTATTCGCAGTTGTTACATTTATTCTTGGATTCGCAATCATAAAGAAGAACCATAGACTTGATGCGTTTATGAGTGGAAAGAAAACTTAAAAAACGCCTATAAAAGCGTTTTCTGGAGCCACCTGTCGGAGTCGAACCGACGACCTACTGTTTACAAGACAGTTGCTCTACCAGCTGAGCTAAGGTGGCACACATTTCAATTTAACAACGCCAATTCTATTGAAAAGCAATTAGCA
>JAUUZY010000061.1 GCA_030592015.1 Candidatus Peregrinibacteria bacterium
AATCATCACACATCTTCGAAAGTATGCTGAAAAAGAACTACATGAGTTACGTACCTTAAAAGAAGAAATACAACTTGAGCGAGTAAGAAGAGAAATCTCTAAAAACTTTGCAAAAACAAATACCACCCATCTCATAAACGGTTGGATAATTGAAAAAAATGAAAAAATATTAAAAGCAACAGTAGAAAACACTGCAAAGGGATGTGTAATCTATAGCTCTCAAACACCATCAGCCAACCCAGATAATCCACCTACCTGTATTGAAACACCTAAATGGGCAGCAGCTTTCAAAACCTTCCTAGATATGTTTGCAACTCCAAAATACAATGAGATAAACCCCACGATTATTATGGGTATATTCTTTGTATTGTTTTTTGGTGTCATGCTTGGAGACGCAGGATACGGTCTTGTTATCCTACTTCTTTCACTTTATGGATATAAAAAGTTTTCAAAGTATAGTGAATTGATTAAAAACTGGTCTTTCATGGGTATATGGCTTGGTTTAACAACCACAGTTGTAGGGTTTTTAACAAATAGTTTTTTTGGAGATTTAATACCACGGTTTTTTTACTCTAGCCCAGATATACCCCTGTATAGTTTACAGCTTGGTGGTTTACATCTCCCTATTGAACCACTTCGTGATCCACTAACTATTTTGGTGATAGCACTTCTCTTCGGTCTGATACATCTCAACATAGGTATTTTGCTAGCTATTTATCAATGCCTTAAAAACAAAGAGTATAACACTTTGATTACTAATCATTTCTCATGGGTACTACTTCAAATTGGAGGAGGACTTCTCATTGGAGATATGTTACTTCACCTGTTGAGTCTAGGGACAATGGAATTTTACTTCTCAATGGCTCTCGTGGTTATTGGTCTTATTTTACGGCTGAAACATGTTGGTCCACTTGGTTTCTTTGATATAACTGGTTTTGTTGGTGACTGGCTTTCATATGCACGGCTTCTTGCACTTGGTCTTGCAACAGCTGGTATGGCACTAGCATTTAACATTGTAGCAAAACTGTTTGCAGATATGATATCAATTGAAATCGTCGGCCTAATAATAATGGTAATTCTCCTTGTACTAACTCATGCGATAAATCTAGGGCTTCAAACTCTTGGCGCGGGGGTTCATTCACTTAGACTTCAATATGTTGAATTTTTCAACAGATTCTATGAGGGAGGCGGACATGAATTTAAACCGTTCTCCATAAAAAGAAAATATACAAAAATAGAAGAGGTAGATTAAAAAATTGTTTAAGGAGAAAAAAAAAAGATGAAAAAAAGTAAAATGATAGAAAAGGCAGCGATACTACTCATGGCTATCATGGCAATAACGTTGATAGCTCAAACAGTGGCAGCAGAACCATTAACCGGAGACGAAGGAAACACACAATCAATGGTAATAATTGGCTGCGCACTTGCTATGGGAATAGCAGGAATAGGATCCGCAATGGGTTTAATGCTAGCTGGAACATCCGCCGTTGCGGTAACCGGTGAAAAACCAGAACTGTTCGGTAAATGCCTAGTTTTCCAAGTGCTTCCAATGACACAGGCAGTATACGGCCTTCTAACAGCCATTTTGCTAATGATGGGAGCTGGACTTCTAGGAGGAGGCGCAGCTAAAGCAAATCTAGCTAATCCAATGATTGGAATATCAGCAATTGGAATAGGATTAGTAGTGGGGCTCACAGGCTTATCAGCTGCCAACCAGGGAATGGTAGCAAGCGCATCGATTTCTGCTACAGCTAGAAACCCAGACGTTGCAGCCAGAGGAATTATCTACACTGTAATGCCTGAAACCATTGCGATCTTCGGACTACTAGTTGGAATACTACTAATGACCGGGCTTGGTCTACTATAAATGGAATAAGAACATGACAGCAGAAAAAATACTTGAACAAATCAAAAAAGATTCAGAAAAAGAAATAAAGCAAATACTAAAAGAAGCAGAGAAACAAAAAGCAAATATCATCGACCTCGCCAGAAAAGAAGCAAAAACAGAATCCGAAAAAATACTATCATCTGGTGAAAAACAAAGTGAAAACATTAAAAGAATCTTACTTTCAAAAGCAAGTCAAGATGCAAAAAGAGAAGTCATGAATGCAAGAGAAAAAATAATCGAAGAATGCTTTACAAAAGCACATCATGAATTATCAACGCTCACTGAAAACGAATACAAAAAAACAGTTACAAAACTCATTGAAAACGGAGGCAAAAAACTAGGTGGACAATGCACTATAATATCTTCTAGACGTATCGACAGAGAAATCGCAGAAAAAATGGGGTTAACAATAACAGGAAACATAGAAGTCTCAGGTGGAGTAATCCTCAAATCCAGCAATGGAAAAATAACACTTGATAACACCTTCGAAGGCATACTTGACCGTAAAAAAGACGAGATGAGAAGACGAGTAGGAAAACTGCTTTTCTCAGAATAGAGGTAGATGAAGTTGTTTGAATGGATCTTTGACCCATACAGTTATCCCTTCTGGATCTTTATATTCTCAATAATTGCAGCGGTTTTAGTAGCACTAATTATTTCTTTTTCCGCCTACGTTAAATTTGTCTATCCCAATGCAAAATTTGAAGCTATGGGAAACCCCTATGTCGAAGACAAAGGGCTCATTAGTATTATTGATAGCAGAAATCTTTCTGACTTCAAAGAACACTTAAACGCGTTAAAGGACTACAAAGTGGAAGGTGAAACATCCAATGAACTGCAGGAATCACTTGATAAATCGTTTCTAATGACAGTTGAGATGATGAAAAAAGACAGTTCAAAGAAAATGAACGAATTCTACAATACATATCTAGAAAAAATAGATATATATCTCGTTAAAAACATACTGAAAAACAAACTTCTTGAAAAAACAAGTGATGAAACCATTATCTCTAGAGCTATCTTGCCAAGCACAAAAGAGCTATTACATAACATAATTAATGCCGAAAAAGAAGATCTCCAAAGCATTCTCAAAACCTATGGTTTTTCTGAAGAAATAGTCGATTCAATTTCAGACAAAGACACCGACTTTTTACTACTAGATAGTTCGATAGATAAATATGTAATGAAGAGATTCAAAACGGTGAAAGTACCATATAAATGTGAACAGGCAAAACAAAAATTTGTCAAAACTATGATAGATATACAGAACATAAAAAATGTCCTTCGAGCAAAACAACTTGATTATGATGAACAGTCCTGTATGAAACTCTTCCTTGGCGAGGGGAGAGAAATAGCATCATGGAAATACAAAGAAATCACTGAAGCCGACTCTGTTTCACAGGTAATCTCTAGTCTCGAGGGAACCTCATACTACAACGAATTAAAAGATGCAATAGAACAATACAACAAAGAACAATCAGTACAAGTCCTGGAGAACGCACTTGATCGCAATTTTTTGAAACAGATGAAAGATATTTCCACACAAAATTATGTTACCATTGGACCAACTATTAAATTTCTTGTTTCAAAAGAATTTGAAATCAAAAACTTAAAAATTGTTGCAAAAGGTGTCGACGAACACCTTTCTTCAGAGCTGATAAAAGGTTTTCTTATCAAGGAGGCAGCCTGATGAAACTAGCAGCTCTTTGCGATGAAGATACTGCAGTTGGTCTGCGGCTTGCTGGAATAAAAGAAACCTATGTTCCAAAGGAAGATTCTGCAAAAATTTGGAAGGAACTCTCAGAAAGAGACGATATTGGAATTATATTTATAACAGAACAAATCGTAGAAGATCTACAGAGAGAACTAAAGGATTTTCGGCTACAGAATAACATCCCTATAATACTTGAAATACCTGATAAAAAAGGAAGATTACAAGACCATGCGGACTTTGTTTCACATTTAATCAAAAAAGCAGTTGGAGTTGAAATAAGTAAAGAAAAATAGGATTTGGAGGCAGCACATAATGTCTAAAAAAATACAAGAAGGAAGAATAATTAGAATCTCCGGGCCCGTCATCGAAGCAGATGGTATGCGAGGAGCAAAAATGTATGACGTGGTAAAAGTCGGAGAGGAAAATCTCATCGGCGAAATCATCCGTCTCAATGAAGATAACGCCATCATTCAGGTTTATG
>JAUUZY010000017.1 GCA_030592015.1 Candidatus Peregrinibacteria bacterium
TATGACCTTATCGCAATGGTTGCCGATGATGCAGTTTGCATAGGCGCAGAAACTATTTCCATAACTAATACGCTGGATGTGGACAAAGTTGATGAGAAAAAGATAGCTGGCTTGATGAAAGGACTCGAAAAAGCGGCCTTGGAACACAAAATTGTGGTGCCGGGAGGTGAGATAGCTGAACTTGGCGATAGACTAAATGGATATATTTGGAATGCGACAGCAGTTGGAGTTGTGGAGAAGGATAAATTGATTACAGGAGCTGATATAAAAGTTGGTGACAAAATAATTGGTCTTTCATCAGCAGGCTTTCGCTCAAATGGATTTTCACTCATTAGATATATTCTTAAGGATAAGTATGGCAGTGATTGGGCTACGGAAAAATATGATACTCAGCTAACTTGGGGAGAAGTCGTACTGACTCCATCAAAGATATATTGCTCTGCAATAATGGATATGCACGGAAGGTATAAAGAGAATGCAAAGGTTGAATTGAAGGGAGTGGTGCATGTGACAGGGGGCTCAGTAGCTGGAAATCTGGCTAGAGTGCTAAAGAAAACAGGTCTTGGTGCTGAGCTGGATAGTCTACCTGAGCCGCACGAATCTATGCTGAAATTGATTGAACTTGGAAATGTAGATATGGAAGAGGCTTACAAAACATGGAATATGGGTGTGGGAATGATATTGATAAGCAATGACCTAGACGAGATTAAGGAAATTTGCAGCAAGCATAGTATAAATGCCCAGTTGATAGGGGAAGTTAAGGAGGGAGACATAACTTTAAAAACTTTTTAAGAAAATTTTAAGAATTTTTAATAAGCATCGGTCAGAATAAATTCATGACCGTAACTTTTGGAGCCATAAAAATTAGAGACACAAATTATCCTTATCTTTTGAGGGAAATATACAATTCACCAAAGGAACTTTTTTATAGAGGGGATTTGAGAGTTCTACAGAAAACTTGCATTAGTATAGTTGGAACGAGAAAAAACACAGAATACGGGGAGAGAATGACACGGAGCATCATTGAAAATATTTCCGCACTAGATATATGCATAGTTTCAGGATTGGCAGCCGGTATAGACACAATCGCTCACAAAGCGGCACTGGAACTGAACCTGCCGACAATAGCTGTGTTGGGTAGCGGGATAAACAATATATACCCAAAGCAGAATCAAAATCTCGCTCAAAGAATAGAGCAAAATGGACTGATACTTTCCGAGTATCCGGAGGAAACCGAGCCAATTAATTATCATTTTCCACAGAGAAACAGAATAGTCAGTGGCCTATCAGTCGCCACTATTGTAATAGAGGCCCCGAAGAGATCAGGAGCATTAATAACGGCAAAACTCGCACTCGACCAGGGGAGAGATATCTTCGCTCTACCGGGAGATGTAGATCGAGAAAAAAGCTTGGGAGCCATACATTTGATCCAACACTGCTCCGCATACCCAATATGCTCGGGTTTTGATGTGATCGAGGTTCTAAAAAAACAACCACACCTATTTCCAAGCAAAGAACAGCCCAAAAAACCTGAAATACAATACAATCTAAGTCCTGAAGAAAAAGAGGTTCTATCGGTGATTTCCAAATCACGCATGACAAAACTGGGTCAGATATACAGAAAGACAAATATTGAAATCCAAACCCTACTTGGCATACTGTCTATACTTGAAATAAAAGGAATCGTACTGAGCAGTTCAGACAAATATCGCCAGAAATACTAGCTTCCAAATCTGCTTATATTCGTAACTCTATGAACTTCCTCCAGAGTCGTTAGTCCTTGTGAAACTTTCATAAGACCATCTTCCCTAATAGTAATCATTCCATCTTTTCTTGCAGCCAAAATCAGTTTAACCGAACTGGCATTATTCAAAATCAGCTCTTTCATCTCAGCAGTAATAGTGACAACCTCAGTCAAAACCAAACGTCCTTTATAGCCGGTATTGCTGCATATATCGCAACCATGAGTCTTTGGAACTTCTTGAGGAATAGCCGTATCAACAGCCTTATTCACATTTTCAAGATTCTTAAAGGTTTCATCGAATTCTTTAGTTTCGGAATCGGAAATTTTTTTCTTTGTAGAACAATGCGGACAAACTCTTCGAGCCAACCTTTGAGCCACAATCGTATCAAGTGCAGGCGCAACCATGAACGGTGGCAGCCCCATATTCACCAAACGAGGAATAGTATCAATCGCACTGTTTGTATGCAAAGTACTCAAAAGCACATGTCCTGTAAGGGCAGCCTGAGCTGCAGTTTCAGCCGTTTCCAGGTCACGAATCTCTCCTAACATCACTACGTCAGGATCCTGTCTTAAAACAGTCCTAAGCCCCTCAACAAATGTATAATCATGTTTTTCATCAATCTGACTTTGAGTAACCCCGGAAAGATGATATTCAACAGGATCTTCCAGAGTAATAAGCTTATTTTCAGGGCTGTTCATCATATTCAGAAGCGAATATAGAGTTGTGGACTTACCACTTCCGGTAGGCCCGGTCACAAGTATCATTCCCTGAGAAATTTTTGTGGCAGTAGTCAATCTATTCAACGCAGCCCCCTGAAATCCAAGGGCTTCAAGGGTAAGAGTTGTTTCTCCACTAACCAAAAACCTACAAACAAAAGATTCTCCGAAAGGTGTAGGAATAGAAGAAACACGAACCGCAACGATCTTTTCATTAAAAGTAAAAGTATAACGCCCATCTTGAGGAACATTTTCAACATTAAGCTGCATCTTCCCTTCATATTTAATTTGATTCGATATCTGAGCAAAAGTTTCAGGCTTTATCTCAAACACCTTGTGCAGCATTCCATCAATCCTAAATCGCACATTCACAGTATTCTCTTCAGGCTCATAGTGAATATCTGAAGCATTTGTCTTCATTGCCCCAACATTCAGAAGATTTAGCCCTTCTTCCGCGGTAACAGTGTTTAGCTTTTCAGCTAAATCAGACAAATTGGCAATTTCTTTCTCATATGTATCTATAGTTTTTTCAGCAACAGTTTCAACAATTTCAGGCTTTTTATATTTCTGGCTACTGTCATAAGTCTTGATAGCCTCATCAACACCAGGTTCAGAAGCCAAATTTACATCAACCTCAAACCCCTGTGATCTCAAAGACTCTATGACCTCTTTGGTCTCAGGCATTTCAGGATCAACAACCGCAACCCTAACCTTCTTCCCAACCTTAAAAAAACTAACAGCTTTCGCCTTTTTAGCAGTTTCAATATCAATTAGATTGAAAAAATCGGGATTTAAAGGGGTTTTTCCAATATTTACATATGGCATATTCAAATCACCTGCATGTCTCAAGACAGACTTTTCCTGCAGCTCTCTATTAATAGTGGCAACATTTTCTTCAGAGACACCGCCAGGCTTAAGCACATCGCTATCAGCACTAACATCAACAGAGCTATTAGCTTTCAACGCATCAGTAGGCATTGCTCCAGCCATAGTATTTCCTCCCGTTTGTGCCTGATCTTCTGACATAATTTAGACTTAAATATCTAATTATTATACCAGAAAAGAGCTTTAAATAAAAGGAGCATAGAGCAAAAAGTCCGCTTTCTTACAGTTTTTTCATAGCTGCAACGATAGCCTCTGCACTTTTCTCATCAATACCTTCAACTTCCGAGAAATCCTTAGCGGACAATCCTCTCAACTGTTCAACCAAAGTCAAATTGGCAGCAGCAAGTTTCTCTGCAATTTCCTTATCAATATCAAGGGCTTCAATTTTCATTGTTTTGTCATCCTCCTTCTTCTTTGGAGTAGGAGCAGTAGTGCCTTCATAGTCAGCAATATCCAAAATATCAATTTCCCAACTCGTAAGTATTGATGCAAGCCTAACATTTTGTCCCTGTTTACCAATTGCAAGAGGCCTTTGATCAGGTTGAACATAGACTCTAGCCCTCTTTTCCTTTTCAAAAAGCTTTATAACAGAAGTCTTTGCCGGTGCCAGAGCAGTTTCAATATATTGCTCCATATTTTCAGACCATTGAATGATATCAAGTCTTTCACCATTCAATTCGTCCATAACATTTTGCACACGTACACCTTTCTGCCCAACACAGGAACCAATAGGATCAATTTTTTCATCATTTGAGGAAACTGCAACTTTGCAACGTACACCAGGTTCTCTGGCAATAGATTTAACATCTACCAATCCAGCCTTAATCTCAGGGATTTCCAATTCCAACAGCTTTTTAACCAAGTTTGGATGAGTCCTGGAAATCAATAATTCAGGACCTTTAGTAGTCTTGATTACCTTATCAAGATATATCTTTATTCTTTGACCTGAATAGTATTTTTCTCCTGGAATCTGCTCCTTATAAGGAAGCATCATAGTGATTTTGTTGTCCAAATTTAGATAAATACTGTTTCCATCAACACGGTGTACAACCGCATTTATAAGCTCATTTTCTCTATCTTTGAATGTGTCATACATGATATCTCTTTCAGCCTCCTGAATTCTTTGTATGATTACTTGTTTCGCAGCCTGAGCTGCAATTCTTCCATAGTCTGTAGGAGTTACATCAATTCTGATTTCATCTCCAACATTAGCTTTCTTGCTATATTTTCTTGCATCAGCCTCAGATATTTCCACTTCCTTATCCTCAACCTTTTCTACCACCTCCTTTATCAAATACACAGTAGCCAGACCTGAGTTTTCATCAATGTCGACATCGACATTCTGATCTTTGTTTCCATAGTCTTTTCTATAGGCTGCACGTAGAGCAGCTTGAATTGTTTCTATAACTTTGTCTTTAGAGATATTCTTCTCATCGCAAAGTTGATTTATAGCAGCAAAAAATTGTGATTGCATGTTCTTTTGATTAGTTAACTAAAAAACAGCCAAACCAAGGAACTTCATTAGAAGACCCTTGAATAACTGCTGCTACTGTAACAGTTATCCAGTATTTTGTAAATAATATCTATTTTAAAACCTCTGGATAACAAGAATCTAAAAGCCTTACTGCGTCGTTCATAAACTGTGAAACTTTCCCATCTTTTATTACGCTTTAGGAGTGCCTTCATCCCAAAACCAAATTCATCGATACCCACTTCAGTAAAAACCTTATCCAGAACATTTACAGAAATCCCCTTAGTTCTAAGTTCACGATTGAGTAGTATTTGCCCTTTTGGCTTGAACTTAAGTCTTTCAGATATGAAATCCTTGGCAAACTGCTCATCGTTTAGGTAGTTGAGCTCTGAGAGACGAGCAAGGATTTTCTCCATATAATCCTCGCTCCTTTTAATGTCGTCCTCAGCTCCACGCTTCTCTATATATTGAAGGATCTTTTTACGCATTCCTTCGAGTGTATATCTCTTCTTTGAGCCTATTTTTATGGAATATTGAAGCACCTTGCAATAAAATGCATCACTTAAATCAATAGTGGTAGTCATTATTTAGTTTCTTTAGTTATGGAATTTGTTTGTTCAATAACTTTTTCCATTTCCTTTGGATCTCCAAATACTAGAGTTTTTACATCCTTTTCCATTGCCTTACACAGTTTAGGATTTTCCATTAAGAAATTCTTGGAATTTTCACGTCCCTGACCAAGCTTAGTATCCTTGTAGCTGTAGAATGCACCCGCCTTTCTGGCAATATTGTACTTTGCAGCAAGATCAAGAAGGTCACCTTCAAAGGAAATTCCCTTATTGTACATAATATCAAATTCAGCAATCTTGAACGGAGGAGCAATCTTATTCTTTACAATTTTAACCTTAACTCGGTTTCCAATCATTTCTTTATCAAGAGACGCTGTGTCCTGAATCTTTCCTGCCATACGAATATCCATTCTAACTGAAGAGTAAAATTTCAACGCCTGACCACCTGTAGTGGTCTCGGGATTTCCAAATACAATTCCAATTTTCATTCGTAATTGATTAAGGAAAATAACAGTTGTTTTTGATTTTGAGATGACTGAAGTAAGCTTTCGTAAAGCCTGACTCATAAGTCTAGCCTGAAGTCCCATATGGGCATCTCCCATATCACCATCAATTTCCGCACGTGGCGTCAAAGCCGCAACTGAATCAATAACTATAACATCCAAAGCATTACTTCTAACCAATGTTTCAACTATTTCCAGAGCTTGCTCACCACTATCCGGTTGAGACAAAAGAAGCTCATCAACATTTACACCAATCTTCTGAGCATATTCAGGATCAAGCGCATGCTCTGCATCAACAAATGCACAAGTACCACCGGCCTTCTGAGCCTCTGCAAGAACGTGCAGACTCAAAGTTGTTTTTCCTGAACTCTCAGGTCCATAGATTTCAACGATTCTCCCACGCGGTACACCACCACCCAAAGCTATATCTAAAGATAGGGAACCTGTAGAAATTGTTTCGATTGGAGTTCTTGAATCTTTGCCCAAAGTCATGATGGCACCCTTGCCAAAGTTCTTCTCGATCTGTGCCATTGCCAACTCAATAGCTTTTGCTTTTTCATTTTTTGCGTTCATATTTGTTAATTAAAAATTACTGTGACTTCACTATAGGTGAGCATACACTCACCGTCAATACTTTTTTTCACCACCTATTCAAAAGCACTGTACTAAGCCAAGCTAGCACAGAAAAATTAAAAAAAGATTAAAAGATTCTTAAGCTTTTTTCTCCTCCTCACCTTTTTCCTCACCCTCTTTCTCACCCTCTATTTTCTTTTTCATCTTCACCTCACTTTTATTTTCATCCTCCCTATCACCATCCAATTTGAAGAAACCATGAATACTTTTTGGAGTACCAAACGCCACATTTTTCGTTCCAC
This sequence comes from Candidatus Peregrinibacteria bacterium, assembly GCA_030592015.1. Taxonomy (GTDB): domain Bacteria; phylum Patescibacteriota; class Gracilibacteria; order UBA1369; family LOWO2-01-FULL-3; genus JAUUZY01. Next base: position 6,765 of record JAUUZY010000017.1, read on the forward strand.
ATTTCCTACATTTATAAACATACCTCCGACCACATTTGTCAGTTTTCACTATTTCCCCACAGTCTTTGCAATAAAAAATTATCGCTTCTTCTTGGTCTTTTGTATCTGTCATATATTAATTTTCGTTAGAATCTTGAGAATCCAATGCGTCAACATTTGCCATCATTTCTTCAATGGTAGGAATTTTCCCGTCATTATAGCTTTTTGGGAGTTCACTTTGTTCCCTTTCAGCGTTCATGTCTACCAAAGGCTCCATTTCACTATCTGCAAAAATATCCTTCTCAACAGTTTTCTTCGAAGAAATAATTGCACCAAAAAGAAGACCGGCAGACCCTATAAAGGCAATAACCATACCAATTCCCGCATTCTTGGCAGTTATATTAATTCCAAATTTATGATGAAAATATACTGAAGAAGCCAAAACCAGCATAAAGAATGAAAGAGCACTTGTAACAAAATGCAGCTGACTTTCCATCACCGGAAGTTTCGGCAAAGGTTTTCCCATAACCTTAAAGGCGATAACAAATAAAGAAAGAGCACCGGCAGCCAAAGTAATAAACCCAGCTAAGTATAAAGGACCGGTAACACCCAAAAACATATCCCCCACTTTAAATTTGTCTATATCCTGATACCAAGGGAGAACAGCTCCCAAAATAAGTAAAAACGCTCCAACGCCAATTATCTTCTGACCCACTGGCAACTTGGCAAGCCTGATTTTAATTTGATTAAATGACATAGCAACACATGGTTAGGTTACAAGTAGAAGAATATATCAATTTTTGATATTGTAAAGATCCTCGAGCAAATAAAAGCAAAAACATGAGGATAGCCATCGACATACGCAGTGCAGGAGGGGAAAAAGCCGGCAAGGGCTGGTATACATTTCAAATTGTTCAGAATCTATTAAAGCTGGACAAGAAGAATAAATATATTCTTTATACACAAAGCAAAATAGCCGGTTTCGACCATTTCGAGAACGCAGAGCTCAAAGTTATCAACAAAAAGAAATGGCTTTGGCACTTATTTGTACTACGGGACCTGAAAAAAGAGGGGATCGACATTTTTTTTGCACCAAGCAGCTATATAATTCCGACTTTTTTACCGAAATCGATCAAGTCGATCATTACCGTTCACGATTTAGTAGCTTTTTTATTCCCCAGTACTCATAATAAAAAGGCTTTAATACTTGAGAAACTTTTTCTGAAAAGGGCCGCAAAGAAGGCTACTCACATCACTACAGTTTCTGAAAACACTAAAAATGACTTACTTGAAACCTGCAAAATTGATGAAGATAAAGTTGACGTTGTTTATTGCAGTGCTAGCGATGATTATAAGCCGCTTGAAAAGGAGTCTTTAGAAGGATTTATAAAGAAAACCAATCTTCCATCTAAGTTTTTTATCGCTCTGAGCACGATTTCTCCAAGGAAAAACTACCTTAAGCTTTTGAAGGCTTTCAAAATTGTACAAAAGAGTCACAAGGACTGGCATTTGATAATTGTGGGGAAGAAGGGCTGGCAGTACGAGGAGATTTATCAATATGTTAAGGAAAATTATCTTAGAAAGAATGTTCATTTCTTGAATTATCTATCCAAGAAAAGCATTATAAAACTTCTTAATCTGGCTAGGGGAATGGTATTTCCTTCGCTCTATGAAGGCTTTGGAATTCCACCGCTTGAGGCGATGAAGTCGGGATGTCCGGTAATTGTATCTAATTCATCATCGTTGCCGGAAGTAGTGGGGAGTAGTGCGATTAGGATTAATCCTCATGATGAAGAAGAAATTGCGAGAGCAATGATAACTTTGATAAAGGATGATGACCTATGTGAAGAACTCCGAACAAAAGGATTCGCTCAAGCAAAAAAATTCTCCTGGGAAGCTTCCGCAAAAAAGATGCTAGAGATTATTAATCAAATATAACTACGATATTTTTCTCACTCAACTCTGTAAGAAGACCTGAGATAATCACTTCGCCTTGGTCCTGCGCAAGTTCGAAGATTTGATTATCGATCGCTTGCTGCTTTGCAGTATCCTTGCTGTGTTTCAGTGCTTCAATTTGTAGATCGGAAGTGTTGAATCCCCATTCAAAGTGTTTTGTAAGAGTTTCAAAATCAATCACAGGATCAGAGCAAAATTCTGGCTTAGGAAGGGTAACAATAACTTCAGTTCCCTTATCATCAATATTGTCTTTTGTAACTTTAGTCAGATCAATACACGCAGAGACTTCAGTTTTTACAGAAAACAAAACTTTCGTATCAGGAAAAAGTTCATCAATGGTAAATAAAGATCTCTTTATCTCCTCATCAATAATTTGATCCATGTAAAAGGTTATAACCTGCAAATTCCCGGTTCGCTCAAAACGCTGAAGAACCCCCTCTGTCAGGTTAATTCTCTCAGTTCCGATCACCTTAAAGTTTGTAATAATGATCGCCACAAAAATACCGATCAAAATAGCGACCACCACAATCAATTTCCAAAATCTCAACATATTGTTTTTTTTAGATTAAAACCAAAGTGATTCTACTATATAATAGGGCCATCAACCAATTAAAATTATGCCAAAAGGAAGAACAATAAAAAAAGTAGGTATTATCACAAAGCGAAATATTGGCGCGCGAAAAAAGGTGATACATGACTTAGTTAAGTATTTGAAGAAGAACAAGAAACAGGTTTTTTTCGACACGAATACAGCCGAATTTTTTAGAGGGGAAGAGGGATATAACAAGACTCATCTACTCAACAAAGTGGATTTTGCAATTGTATTGGGAGGGGATGGTACTTTGCTAAAGACAGCACGAAGAGTTTCTCGAAAGAAAGTCCCTATTTTGGGAGTTAACTTTGGGAATTTGGGGTTTTTGACGGAGTGCAAACCCGACAGAATGTACCAGTGCATGGATAAGATTTTTAAGGGACAATACAACATTGATAAAAGAACGCTTTTGAGAGTAACCGTTTATCGCGGCGGGAAGAAAATCGACACTTATCTTGCCCTAAATGATGCGGTTATAAATCAGGGGGCGTTTGCACGTTTGATAAAGATACATCTGGAAATAGACAGTAGAATAGTTGGGAATTTCAAGGCGGACGGAATGATAGTTGCAACTCCAACAGGATCAACAGCTCATTCACTATCCGCAGGTGGACCAATAGTACATCCTTCACTACAAAGTCTGACAGTCACTCCTATCTGCCCAAGTTCACTCTCAATGCGACCGATAGTTCTACCGGACACAAGACAACTAACGGCGACAATAGCAACACAGAGAAGAGATGAATCAGCCATAATAGGACTCACAATAGATGGGCAAGACATGGTTATTCTAAAATTCGAAGATAAAATAAAATTCCGCCGAAGTACAAGAAACCTATATCTGGCACGAACAGGAAATAAGTATTACAAAATGCTCAGAGACAAACTTCATTGGGGAGAAGTTTAGGCAGAACCTTTTATTGCAGCTTGAGCAGCAGACAATCTCGCGATTGGCACTCTATACGGACTACAACTTACATAGTCCAAGCCTAATTTATGACAGAAAAATACTGACTCGGGATCTCCACCCTGTTCACCGCATATTCCAATCTCCATTTCAGGTTTTTCAGCCTTAGCAAGCTCTATACAGATCTGCATAAGCTTTCCAACACCCTCTTGATCGATTGATGCCATCGGATCGGATTCCAAAATCCCCTGATCCAGATAAGCCGGCACAAACTTCCCAAGATCATCTCTCGAGTATCCATAAGTCATTTGCGTAAGATCGTTTGTTCCGAAAGAAAAGAAATCAGCTTCCTTTGCAATTTCATCAGCAGTCAAACATGCACGTGGCAGCTCAATCATTGTCCCGATTTTATAATCAAAATTCACCTCATCTCCATATTCCAAAATAGTAGATTGCACCAGTTCACGCATAACCTTTAATTCATTCACCTTACCAACCAGAGGAATCTCAATTTCTATATCAGCCTTACCACCATTTGAACTAACTTCAATAGCCGCCTCGGTTATAGCCTGCACCTGCATCTTGTAAATATCCGGATAAGTGATACCCAAACGACATCCACGATGACCAAGCATAGGATTTACCTCACCAAGACTTGAAATAACATCTTTCACTTCCTCAAAAGTCATATTCATCTCAGATGCCAATTTTTCAATTTGAGAGTTCTTCTCAGGCAAGAATTCATGCAAAGGCGGGTCAAGTAACCGTATAGTGATCGGTTTTCCAGTCATAGCATTGAAGATACCTACAAAATCATCTTTTTGAACGGTCTTAAGTTTTTTAAGCGGCTCCATTCTGCCATCCGCATCCTTTGCGAGAATCATTTTTCTCACCAAACTTATTCTATCTTCCTCAAAGAACATATGCTCTGTACGGCAAAGCCCAATTCCTTCAGCCCCAAATTCCAAAGCTATCCTACAGTCATCTGGAGTATCGACATTAGTACGAACAGTCATGGTTCTAAACTCATCAGCCCATTCCATAATAGTTTTGAAATTCTCTGTCAGCTCAGGCTTCTGCATCTCCAATTCACCCATCATCACTTCACCGGTACTTCCATCCAAAGTGATAACATCGCCTTCTTTGATAACCAAATCTCCAATAAGTAGTTTCTTAGCTCCTGAATTCACGATGATATCTGTACAACCTGAGACACAACACTTACCCATTCCTCTGCACACAACAGCAGCATGGCTCGTCATACCCCCTCTGGACGTCAAAATACCTTGAGCACAGTTCATTCCACTAATATCCTCCGGACTCGTCTCTTTTCGCACCAAAATCACCTTCTCGTTCTTATCAACAGCCATCTCCATCGCATCCTCGGCAGTAAACACAACTTTACCAAAAGCGGCACCCGGAGAAGCAGGCAACCCCTTTGCAATAACATCCCGCTTAGCCCCTATCTTTATCTGCGAATGAAGCAACTGATTCAATTGTTTTGCATCGATTGATAAAAGAGCCTCTTCTTTAGTTAAAAGTTCTTCCTCAACCATCTCACAGGCTATCCGAAGCGCCGCAGCCGCAGTCCTCTTCCCCCCTCTGGTCTGCAACAAAAAGAGTTCACCTTTTTCGATAGTAAACTCGATATCTTGCATATCCGTGTAGTGGTTTTCCAGTTTGTCCTTTATCTCAATAAGGTTGTCATATGCATTCTTATCGATTTTTTCCAGCTCGGATATTGGCATAGGCGTTCTAATCCCGGCCACAACATCTTCACCCTGTGCATTCATCAAAAATTCACCATAAAACACCTTCTCCCCGGTAGATGGATTTCTTGTAAACGCAACTCCGGTCCCACAATCATCTCCCATATTCCCAAAAACCATCGCCTGCACATTAACAGCGGTCCCAATCAGTCCGGTAATATTATTCATTCTTCTATAAGCAATTGCCCTATCGTTATTCCAAGAGTTAAACACAGCCTCAATCGAAAACTTCAACTGCTCCAAAGGATTTTCAGGAAACTTATTTCCGCTTTTCTCCAGAACAATCTCTTTATATTCATTTACCAATTCCTGCAAATCTTTACCGCTCAAATCAGTATCCTCCTTTTTCTCCATCCTTTCCTTCATTTTCTCCAAAGCCTCCTCAAAAAGTTCTCTATCAATTCCCAAAACAACATCAGAGAACATTTGAATAAACCTCCTATAAGAATCATATGCAAATCTCGCATTTCCAGTCTGCTCAATCAATCCCTTCACGGTCTCATCATTAAGCCCAAGATTCAAAATAGTATCCATCATTCCGGGCATAGAAACAGCAGCTCCACTTCTCACAGAAACCAGTAGAGGTTTGTGCGGATCTCCAAATTTCTTTCCCATTTTGCTTTCAAGAAGCTCAAGTTTCTCTTCCAGTTGCTCAGCAAAGCCCTCCGGATATTCACTTTTATTAACAAAAATATCACAGACAGTAGTAGTGATAGTGAACCCAAAAGGAACAGGAACACCGATTTTGGTCATTTCTGACAAGTTCGCACCCTTACCACCAAGAATGTCACGCATACTTTTGTCAGCCTCATCAAAAGAGTAAACAAATTTTTTCGAAGCAGAGTCACCTGCAGAGTTGCTAGCCTTAGCAACAGAAGAAGTAGAAATCATATTAGTTTTAGATTAGCCCATTCATCACAAGTATAAAAAAATGTAGGAAAAATTCAAGTTTCAAATATGTCTAGCCCCTACAATTCACCCTTCTCCATTATTTTGGCTTCCAGCCTAGCAATAGCCGTGATAAAAGCAGCTTCTCTAAGTGTAGACTTGTATGTTTCAGCATTTAATTTCACCTCGTGCCATGCAATTGTCATGATTTCTTTAAGTTTTTCATCAACTTCTACAGCAGTCCATTTTTTTCCACTCTCATTTTGAAGCATCTCAAAATAACTTACGGTTACTCCGCCTGCATTAGCCAGTATATCGGGAACAACAGTGATTCCTTTGCTTTTGAGAATCTCATCAGCTTCAGGAGAAGTCGGACCATTTGCAAGTTCAATAATAATCTTTGCCTTAATTCTAGATGCGTTACTCGCAGTAATTTGATTCTCCAGAGCAGCCAAAACCAAAACATCACATTCTTCTTCCAAAATCTCATCATTACTAACTTTTTTGCAGCTCGCTCCATCCATTCCGTGAATTTCAGTCATATGAAGGCCACAATTTTTCACAGTATTCTTTTCAATCTTACAACTGTGCAATTCTTGAGGATTTATCCCATAATTACAGAAAAGACCTCCCTGTGAATCAGAAGCCCCAACTACTTTGTACCCCAAATCAGCCAACAAATTAGCGGCAACTCCACCAGCATTTCCATATCCCTGAACTATCACCTTAGTATCTTCACGTTTAAGCCCCATATCATTCATAAGTTCTTCCAAAACATAAACCCCACCTTGAGCAGTAGCCGTACTTCTACCTTCAATACCACCGGCCTCAAGCGGCTTTCCAGTAACCACACCGGGACATTCTTCACCAACAATCTGAGAATATTCATCAGCTATCCAAGCCATAATCTTTCCATTTGTGTTTACATCAGGAGCAGGAACGTCAATCTTTGGCCCGATAACAGGGGCAATCATTTGTACATATTTTCTGGTAAGTCTCTCGAGCTCATCTTCTGAAAGTTCTTTAGGATTTACAACGATCCCACCCTTTCCTCCTCCAAGCGGTATCCCAACAACCGAACATTTTATAGTCATCCATGCAGCCAAGGCCTTTACCTCGCCCATATCTACTTGTGAATGATAACGAATTCCACCCTTATGAGGTCCGGCATAGTTGTTGTGTTGAACCCTAAACCCCTGAAAGATTTTGAGTTTTCCATCGTCCATCCTAACAGGCAAACTGACCTGAACTATTCGTTGTGGATTGGACAATATGATCTCGATATCTTCATCGAGTTTCATGAGAGTTGAGGCATTACGAATCTGCTTTAGAGTATTTTCGAATAGAGACATATGAATCTGAGGTTAGAAGAACCCAAGGATAGAAAAGTCCAATGGGGGAAGTAGGACATCAAAGTACCACACAAGTAACTGACCTGCAAAACCTGCAAATAGTGGCACGGTTAAGTTGTCATCAAGCTTTGAAGTAATGAGTTCTACAAAGGTTGCAATAACTGCCATCGGTACAGCAATTATCAAAAATTCCGGCAAAATAAGGAGGGCGACTGCCAAATTTGCAAGCAATCCACTCCCCGTACCGATCATGGTTTTATTCTTATAAAGTTTTATCTTTCCACAGCACTTTCCAAGCAAAGCAGAAAAAAGATCACCAAAAACAGTCATAAACATCGCCAAAACAGCTATCCAATAGTCAAAAGCTGCAAAACAAATGATACAAGAGATTATAAAGTACACAGAACCCAAGAGCTGATCCTTTTCATGCTCCCTAATCAATGGATCCAGCACATTAGTGATTTTTCTTATCTTTGCTCCATGAACCAAGCGTAAGTATTCAATCTCCAGAAAGAGAAGCAAAATACCGGTCAGAACCAGAATAGCCACTTGCTCAGAGAAAAAGTTGATAAGCCAAGTATACAAGACAATAATAACAAGCCCAGAAAGATGAACTGCCTTCCTTAGGAACTCCCAAATAATATTGGAGCGTTGTTTAGTCATATCTTATGATTTACTTCCAAACCTGATACCAGCTTTTTTGTGGAGCCTTCAAAAGATTTAATTGGTTTTCCAAAACAAATACTTTTTCCTGAAGAGTATTAATCAGTCGAAGGAAGTTTTGTCTTTCATCACCATGTTGAGAAATCATTTTTTCAAGAGCAACTGTAAATGACTTGAAGTCATCAGCATCAATAGTTTTTGATTCAGCCTTTGCAGGTGCCTTTGGAGCCTTAACAGCTTTTGTTTTCTTTGCTTTAGTTTCAACAGTTCTCTCTTTAACCTTCTTTTCAACACTTTCAAAAGTAATACCGTAAGCATCAGATAGAGAACTTCGATTAATCAGGTAGTTGAATCCCTGTGGAGTCTTTTTCCTCTTAGATTTTAGCTTTTTTGATTTAATGGCACGGCGAATAGTTTGAATAGATTTATTACATAGTTCAGCTGCTTCTTGAATAGTTATAAATTCGTTAGCCATAGTAGAGAGGGGATTAACCAAATATTTTTATTTTTCTACTACTAAATTTAATACATAACGGAGCCAAAGACAAAGGCTAAACGTTATTTAAAATTGACAAACTATCTAACTAGAGCTCTCACTTAAGCCTTCATGTGTAGGCGCATTTTTCCTCTTCCTTATCAGTAAAATTGCAGACCCAGCTAAGAAAGAGATAATCAAAATCCCAATCAATAAATAATCCAAACGGATACTCAAAACAGAGTCTTTAAGCTGTTCATTGCCATCAGACAGACCCTCTACATCTTGTATACTCGGTGCAGACTCCCTACTAGTCAAAAGGTCATTCCAGCTAATATTACTGATATCTTGTCTAACCACATCAAGTGTCGAAATTACAGCATTTTCAAATTCAAAAGAGAATTCACCTTCTTCCAAAATTTGAAAATAAAAATCCGCAACCTTCCCGCCGCCAAGCGGAAAATTGTCTTCCCTCCTCAAAGTTTCACCAAAAAATATTTTCTCCTTCAGCTCATCATTCGAAACCAAATAAAAAGGATCCCCCCCTGTTTCCAAAAAATCCCCCGGATCATACCTCAAAAACGCCAACGCCTTAGCATCATAGTCCAAATGAAATGCAATCCCCAAAACCGGAGCTCGCATATCCTCAACAATAACCGAGACCAAAATCAGATTGCTATCCAAAAACCTCCCCTCAAGAAACACATCCCCCATAGAAAGGTCCTCTTCACCTTCCTGCCAATCACCAAAAATATAGGCATCAGCTTGCAGCACATTTCCAAGAAAAAAGACCGCCAAACTGGCAAAACAGAGAACAAAATTTTTCATAAGATTAGAGTTAAAGGAGGGGAGTCGCTTCACAACTCCCCACTAAGGTTAATAACTAAGTCCAAAATTTGCACCAATATCAATCAGGTCACTTCCATCAACAATCCCATCAAAACTGCTATCCGTCAGGGCATCATAAAAGTCCTCTCCAAAACTACTTCCATATGACCTGGCAAGCCTCTCTATATCCCGTCCATCCACACGATCACTCCTGTCATTGTCACCACTAACCCCTCTACTATCGTCGCCGCTCACAGTCATGGGCAAACTCTGAATTCCATTTTTCACCGCCGTCACCCGGTAGCTATACAAAATAGAGGGCAGCAAATCAGCCCCACTATCTACAAAAAACAAATCACTAGTCTCTCCTAAAACCATATATGCACCGTTCACCAACTCCCGGCTCACTGTGTAACTATCCGCATCACCACTCCAGTCCAATCGAAGCGAGTGACGCTCCGCGCCCTCAACAACCTGCACATCACTTACTTCATTCACAGTTCCGTCCTCAATCAGTACGGAAATCCCGCCGTAGCTCGCGGCCACGTCTCCAACGCTGTCAGCCACAAAACTCGCCCCCACAAAAGAAATATCACTACTACTACTAATTCCCCCAACAACATCAAAAACCACAGAGAACAAATCTCCGCCCCCATCAACTCCACTGGCAGGACTCACCAGTCTCGAGTCACCCACTATCAAAGTACCTTCCACTCCATTCTCAAGCGCAGAAAAGAAACTAGTTCCGGCTCCATCACTAGCCAAAAATCCCCCACTACTCGCGCTAACAAAATTCAAAACCTGAGCATCATAAACAAGATCAAAACCATAAGCATACATATCGCTCGCACTAGCAATTTGCGCAGTCACAGTCAAAGCATCACCGGTCTGAACAAACGATGAATCACTAATCAAAGAAACTTCAAATCCATCACCGGCAAAATTGCTGTTCACAGACCCGGGACTTCCCAAAATCTGAGACCCCAAACTCCCCACAGCCCCATTTTCAAAAACTGCATCCGCCCAATTATCAGCCGAATCCACTCCCAAACCGGGATCAATTCTCTCCATACTTGCCTTGCTCGTAGAGTCACCGGCATACCACGCGCCACCCCCGGTATTCACTTCATCTATAATATCCCCGGCAGCATTTTTCAAAAGCAAACTATCCCCGGTATTCGCCAAAGACAGCCCGATAACTATGTCCGCCGTCACATTGCTCACACTATCCTCATTATCCTCAATCAGGAAATAACCCCGCGCCTCAATCACACCACTATCAATAGTGTAGATAGCACTAGCATTGTCATCGTCAATCACCCAGCCACTTAGGTCAATAGCCTGCGCACTCGTGTTGTAGAGCTCAATCCATTCATCATTCGAATTGTCCGCAGTCCCCATCCAAGCAATCTCATTGATTACCACATCACCGGCACCCGCCGCAGACACAGTCTCAATCACAGAAAACTGAAAAACCATTGCCACCATCAAAGCCCATGCCACCCTCCTCTTCATTTTCATAAGAAAAATTTAAAAAATATTAAGCCGACCCTAGCAGGCAAGCATTAAAAATTTATTAAAAATTTCTTAATAAATTGCTTTTTCCAAGCTTTCAAATAAACTACCCCTGAAATAATTAAAAATTAATCATGGCTAGACCAAGAATTTGTCTGCTATTCGCAGGAGGAACGATAGGAATGGTGCGAAATAAAAGAACCGGCGCGCTGCAACCGGCTGAAAGTGCAGTAGATATCGTTGCTAGTTTTCCGGAAATAAAGAAACTGGTCCGCCTTGATTTCAAAATGGTCGTGAACATTGATAGTTCAAACATGACACCGGTACATTGGACTCAGATCGCCGAGAAAATACACGCTCTTTACGATCAGTACGACGGATTTGTAGTGGCTCAGGGGACGGATACCATGGCCTACACAGCATCTGCGCTCTCATATGCGCTGCAGAATCTCAGCAAGCCGGTAGTTTTCACAGGTTCACTGATTCCTCTAAACGAGATCGGCTCTGATGGTCGAAATAACTTGATATATGCCTGCATGACCGCGACTCTGGATATCGCAGAGGTATGCATGGTTTTTGCTAATGCAATTTTGAGAGGGAACAGGGCGAAAAAATATCACGAATCGTTTGTGGCGGTTTTTCATTCGCCGAATTATCCTGCCCTTGGAGAGTTGGGACGTCCGATTGCTCTGCATGACTGGAGGAAGAAGAGGCGAAAGAGAGTTTTGAAGTTCAATCCGAATTTTGATCCGAACATTTCAGTGATGAAATTGTTCCCCGGTTTCGATCCGAAAATTTTGGGAAAAGTTATTGAACGAGGGGCACACGGAATAATATTGGAGGCGTTCGGTCCGGGAAACGTGGCATTCCTAGATGAAAGTTCAATTATAAAGCAGATCGAAAAGGCCACAGCAATGGGCATTCCAATAGTAATCGCAAATCAGATGGAAAAAGGTGTTACAAACCTAAGCGCCTACGAAGCCGGTTACAACGCTCACAAAGCCGGCGCAATTTCCTCAAAAGATATGACCACAGAGGCAACAGTCACAAAACTGATGTGGGCTCTGGCAAAGACCAAAAAACTTCCAGAGATTAGAAAAATCATGGAAAAGAATTTGGCAGGGGAGATTGAAGAATAGGGGGGCTATCTCCGAAACTCAGCAACCCGCGCATTGACCAGAGTTTTTATGTCGTATCTGGGCAGTTCTTCGATTTGCTTCCACGAGACCTCTTCGTCTATATGCCCATGATGAATGATATCGTGATGCTCCGTGCAGAGGTGAAGCAGCTTATCCGGGTCATGTATTCTTCTAAGCGCAAACGATTCCGTGTGGTGGATGTGCTCACCGGCTTTATTACAATTCGGATGCTCACAGTGTCCTCCGGAGCGCTTTTTCACATATCTTTTTATTCTCACAGGAACTGAACGACTATTTGTCCTCACCGGCTCAGGTTTTTCCGCCTGCAATTCTTCCTGCAACTGTGCCTCTGCCAGCTTGCTGAATTCTAGCA
>JAUUZY010000035.1 GCA_030592015.1 Candidatus Peregrinibacteria bacterium
TTTGGAATAGTCTTTCTAATCTCCTTAATAACCTGAGACCATTCAACCGAATCAAGAGAAAGCTCATCTAAAGTTTCTTTAGCAGCTATAGTCTCCACAAGATTCTGATTCTCAAATTTCAAGACATCATTCTCCAAGTTAGCCAAAGTACTTTCCACCTGCTTAAGCTCGTCATCCACTTGAGACTTCTCAAAATAACTATAAGCAGTAAGTGCTCCAATAACTATAAGAGCAAACACACCAAGGATGAGTAAAAATGATTTATTTTTCATAACGTTGTTTTTATTTGTATTTATTTTTGTTTCTATATATTTTACCATATACAAGGCGTATATTCAAGCCACAGCATGAAAAATTTCATAGTTATAAACGAGGAATTCATATGTATGAATTGCGGAGAAAAAACCCCTAAGTTAGAGGGCAGCTGCCGCAATCACTGTAGAAAGTGCCTATATTCGCTACATGTAGACAAAGAAACCCCCGGAGACCGTGAAAGCAATTGCAAAAATATGATGAAACCCGTAGGAATAGACCAAAACGGCAAAAAAGGGTGGATGATTCAGCACCAATGCATCAAATGCAATAAAAGGATCCCAAACAAAGCCGCAAAAGACGACAATTTCGACCTAATGATTCAATTAAGCCAAATAAACAACTTAAAGTGAACCCACAAGAACGAAAAAAACTAGAAAAAACTGTAGTAGAAAAGCTAAAAACTCACATAAAAAAGGAGGATACTGTGATAGTTGGAGTATCAGGAGGTCCGGATTCGATCTTTTTGATGCATTTATTGAAAAAAACAGACTGCAAAATCATAGTCGCTCACATAAATCACTGCCTTAGAGGGAAGGAAAGCGACAAAGACGAAAAGTTTGTAGAATCTCAATCCGGCGAATTGAAAGTCGATTACTGTGTCAAAAGAGTAGAAATCAAAAAACTAAGTAAAAAAGAGAAGAAAGGTCTAGAAGAAATCGGAAGAAAGGAAAGATACAAATTCTTCAGAAAATTAGCCAAAAAATACAAAGCAAAATATATACTCACAGCCCATCACGCTCACGACAACACAGAAACAGCCATCCTAAACTTAGTAAGAGGTTCCAGCCTTCAGGGATTGGCCGGCATGAAAGAAATCGAAACATTGGAAGAAAATCTATTCCTACTACGTCCCCTACTCGGAATTTCCAAAAAGAGAATTCTTGATTACCTAAAAGACAAATCCATCCCATTCCATACAGAAAAAAGCAACCTCGACACACGCTATACAAGAAACTTTATTAGACACAAAGTTATCCCCGAACTGGAAAAAATAAATCCAAATCTAAACGAGACAATTTCCAGAAACAGCCAAAACATTCGAGAAATAAATTCATTTCTCGAGTTAACAGCCAAAAACTGGATCAATCGAAACACTTTAAACAAAGCTTTTACAAAGTTTAAAGCAGAATCATTCCGCAAAAAACCAAGAGCCATTCAAAAAATAATCATCCGACAAATTTACAAAAAACTCATCGGAAACACACAAAACATTGAATCGGTACATTTAGATGAAGTTTTAAAAATCCTCAACAAAAATGTTGGAAATAAAAAAAAGAGGCTAGAAAAACTGATTATATCAATCAAATTCAACATTATTCATCTTGAAAAAACATAGAAAAAAGTCCACTATGAAGATCGTAATTTTCATAAAATAAAAACTTTTTTCATATGCCAGCCATAGCTCCAAAAAACAGACCAAAAAATACATTTTTGTACCTCGTAATCGTCGCATTGCTAATCGCAGCTTTCGCAATGATCTTTAATTCAGGACAAACTGAGTCAACCGAAATAACTCTAAACACCTTTATAGAAGAGGTTAAAGCGGGACACATACAAAAAATAGAAATAGTAGATAACAGAATTAATCTAGAACTTGCAGACGGAAGTCAGCAACATACTTTTAAAGAACCAAGTTCAAGCATTTACGAAATTTTGGAAAAATCAGGAGTAAAAAACAACACAGTTTCATCCTTACCAATATTAGTAAAAGACACCGAGGCAGACAAATTTTGGACAGATCTATTGATAGGAATGATTCCATTCATACTAATAATAGCGTTCTTCGTCTTCATGATGAGATCCGCACAATCAAGCAACAATCAAGCAATGTCATTCGGAAAAAGCAAAGCAAAAACATATGACAAAGGAAAACAAAAAACTAATTTCGACGACGTAGCCGGTGTAGAAGAAGCAAAAGAAGAACTAGCAGAAATAGTAGATTTCTTGAAACATCCAAAAAAATATAGAAGCATGGGAGCAAAAATCCCAAAAGGAGTTATGTTAGTCGGAGCACCGGGAACAGGTAAAACCCTACTGTCACGTGCAGTAGCCGGTGAAGCGGACGTACCATTCTTTAGTATTTCCGGTTCAGAATTCGTAGAAATGTTCGTAGGTGTGGGAGCATCTCGTGTAAGAGACCTATTCAACAAAGCAAAGAGAAATGCGCCATGTATTATATTCATAGATGAGATCGATGCAGTTGGACGACACAGAGGAGCAGGAATGGGTGGCGGCCATGATGAAAGAGAGCAAACACTAAACCAAATACTTACAGAAATGGACGGATTCGAAACAGGAACCAACGTCATAGTTATAGCGGCAACAAACCGCCCTGACATACTGGATCCTGCCCTACTACGACCTGGACGTTTTGATAGAAGAGTTGTTGTAGATATGCCGGATATAAAGGCTAGAGAACTAATACTGAAAGTACACTCACGAAATAAACCTTTAGGAAAAACTGTA
The DNA here is from genome assembly GCA_030592015.1 of Candidatus Peregrinibacteria bacterium. Classification (GTDB taxonomy): domain Bacteria; phylum Patescibacteriota; class Gracilibacteria; order UBA1369; family LOWO2-01-FULL-3; genus JAUUZY01. The sequence continues at coordinate 2,782 of JAUUZY010000035.1, forward strand.
GATTTGGAAAAAATCGCAAAAAGCACACCGGGATTCACAGGTGCAGACATAGAAAACCTTATGAATGAAGCTGCAATTCTTGCTGCAAAAACAGGCAAGAAAAAGATCAACATGGACGAAATCGAAAAATCGATCGAAAAAGTAGTACTTGGCCCTGAAAGAAAATCCAGAGTATTAAACAAAGAAGAAAGAAAAGTAACTGCATATCACGAGATAGGACATGCAATAGTTGGACACCTTTTACCTGGATGCGACCCTGTCCACAAAGTATCTATAATCTCTAGAGGAATGGCTCTCGGAGTTACATGGTTCCTACCTGAAGAAGACAAACATCTCAATTCAAAGAGCAAATTTGAAGACGAATTATGCTCATTATTGGGAGGTTACACAGCCGAAGAAATCTTCTTTGGAGAAATGACCACAGGAGCCTCAAACGACCTACAAAAGGTTAAAAAAGTTGCAAACAGTATGGTTACAAAATATGGAATGAGCGAATTCGGACCAATTGTTTTTGGAGACCCAAACAACGAGGTCTTCCTTGGAAAAGATTATGGACACGTTAAAAATTATTCAGAAGAAAGTGCATCAAAAATAGATGCTCTTACAAAAGGAATAATCGAAAAAGCCTACAAGAGAACTAAGGAAATAATAACTAAAAACAAGAAACTGATAGATAAAATTGCAACAGATCTTCTAAAAAAGGAGACGCTATCAGCGGAAGAATTCAAAAAATATTTCAAAGATATAAAGACCAAAAAAAAAGTTAATGTTTAAACATGAAAAATTCAAGCATCAAAATTCACCCAATAAGTAGTAGTGATCAAGAAAGCCCGATCAAAAAAGAAGTCGGACAATTATCATTAGATATCTTTCAAACAGACGAAGAAATAATACTTCTAGCACCAATTGCAGGAGTAGAAAGAGAAGACGTAAGAATATCGGTAACAGACGATGTATTGGTAATAAGGGGAGAAAGGTCACAAAAATTCAAGGTAGAGGAAGACGATTACTACACAAAAGAATGCTTCTGGGGAAATTTTTCAAGATCAATAGTATTGCCGTTGGAGGCGGATACAAAAAAAATCTCAGCCACATTTGAAAAGAACGTACTGGAAATCCACATACCAAAAACTGAAGTACAAAAAACTCAAATCATAAAGATAAAGAATAAAACGAAGAAATAATGAAGATAAGAAAAGTAATAATCCCAGCCGCCGGACTTGGAACTAGGTTTCTGCCTGCAACAAAATCCCAGCCAAAAGAAATGCTACCAATAGTAGACAAACCTTGTATTCAATATTTGGTAGAAGAAGCGGTTGCAAGTGGGATAACAGAAATAATCATAGTTACAGGTAGAGGAAAAAGATCAATTGAAGATCACTTTGATCATTCATTTGAACTGGATTCACACCTTAAAAACAAGAAAAAACTGGCAGCGCTAGAAGAAATGAAAAAGATAGAAAAACTGGCAAAAATCGCATATGTCAGACAGGCATATCCACTGGGAGACGGCCATGCAATCCTATGCGCAAAAGAGCTTGTACGAGGCGAACCATTCGCAGTTCTCTTTGGTGACGATATATACGACAACAAGGTTCCAGCACTCGCGCAGATGTTAAAACAATTTGAAAAGTATCAGGCCCCTATAATAGGCCTTCACAAGATTCCAAAGAAAGAAACAAACAAATATGGCATCATTGGAGGAAAACTAATGAAAGACGGCCTATATAAGGTAGAGAAGCTTGTAGAGAAACCATCCCCTGCCAATGCACCGTCTAACATGGCCATCACCGGAAAATATATAGTCACACCTGAATTGCTAAAAACTTTGGAAAAAAGTAAATCATCAACTAAGGACAAAGAATTACGATTAATTGATGGAATGAGAGAGTTCGTAAAGACAAATTCCATATACGGATATGAAGTCAAAGGTCAAAGGTTTGATACTGGAGACAAATTAGGATACCTAAAAGCCATAGTCCATTTTGGGCTTAAACATAAGGAACTCAGCACTAACTTCAAAAAATATTTAAGGGAGGTTTTGAAGTAAACGCAGTCTGGCACTTGCTTTAAAAGCAAATCTGATATATACTAGCCAGATTACAAAAAAAACAAAAAACAAAAATGTCTGAAATTAAAGAACAACAAGTAAATCCTCTAATCGAGGAAGCGGACAAGAAAAAAAATGAGGGAAAACATCTTGAAGCGATAAGAATCTGTGAAAAAATTCTAGCTTCAGATTTAAAATGTGTAGAAGCCTATGAAGAGATAGGTGATAACTACCTTAGCCTTAGAAAATATGACAAGGCAGAAAAAGCACTAAGACATGCAATTAAAATTAGTACAAAAAGTGCTAATGCTAATTATTTACTTGGATTTGTTTACTCTTGTGTAAATAAATGGAAAGACTCTGTAAAACTATTGGAAAAAGCAGATAGCCTTTACCCTAACCACCCGGAGATCCTTAGATGTCTAGGATGGAGCATGTATCACTTCGGACAAAGAAAAAGAGGAGTAGTTTTGCTGGAAAGAGCACTATTCTTGGCACCAAACGATCCATTAATACTAAATGATCTTGGAGTTTGCCACCTAAACGACAAAAGCTTTGAAAGAGCAGCATTACTATTCAAGAAAACACTTCAAGTTGAGCCTGCTAATCAAAAAGCTAAAGAATGTCTAAATGCGGTACGATTCTTCCAAAGAGAATTTGCTAAATTGAAGAAGAAGAAATAGACTGTAGCTATGAAAAAGTCACTTATAGTTTTTCTTGCTATCCTAATTATGGCTGCTTTCAGTAGCTGCGAGCTTAAAGAAACCCCAACCACAGACACACAGGGCGAAAGGACCAATTTCATAAATGCTAATACAGATTTTAGCTGCTTCTTGCTAAAAAACTCCGCTGCGCTAAATACTCAGGAGGATTTTGATAAACAATTGTTCGAGACCTACAAAAAGTACAATCTCCCCGTAGAAAATCATCTGCTAATGATTTCTATCTTGGACAAATACGAAAATGACCAAGAAGTGAATGAAATAGTAAAAACAAACTCCGCCCCATGCAAAGATGGCGGTTCTCCAGTTTTCTACTAGCCCAAAGGTTGACTTTCTCCCTCAAAGAACAGATAATAGCCCCTGCTCTTTAAAGAAATTTGAGTGATCGCCGCAAGCCCTTAAAAGCTTGGGGAGGAAAGTCCGAGCACCATGGAAAATAGTAGCCGGTAACACCGTGTCGCAAAACGCTTTAAATCGTTTTGTAGGGAAAGTGCCACAGAGACTATACTACCTGCTTGCAGGGAAAGGTGAAAAGCCCGTCTCAGACGGGAACCCGACTTATTGTCGGTGATGGTAAACCCTACTTGGTGCAAGGTGGGACGGAAAAGGTTATTTATCTTCCAAATATATGTAATCTTTCCCACCGCTTGAGTCGTTTACGACCTAGATAGATGATCACACTCACTTGTGAGACAAAACTCGGCTTATGATAATTTCTTTAGGAGCATAAAAATAACAAACAGCATGAAACGTTTCGAAATATTCTTTGGAGTCCTAAAAATACCGGTAGACCTAGCAATGACAATCCTGGCATTCCTAGTTGCATACCAATTACGCCTTATCACTGAACCAATTGAAGGACTAACAAAGCCCATAGACCACAGTGTACTTCCAACCATAACAGAATATCTAAACTTCAGTGTATACGCCGGCATAGCCTTGATATTAGTTTTTGCAATTGGAAAAATGTATAGCCTAAGATCCACTACAAAATTCTCGAACGAAGTTGGAAAATCCATGCTCCTATGCGGAGTATGGGCAATGGCAATAATCACATACTTCTTCTTTAGCCGCACATTCCCATTCTCAAGATTGGCGATTTTGTATAGCTGGGGACTAGCATTGGTATTCATAATTATCGGTCGCGCACTCATTCGAGTAATACAAAGAGGCTTCCTCAAGGCAAATATAGGAAGAAGAAGAATACTATTCATAGGAAACAATAAACTCACAGACGAAATATGGGAAAAACTCTCAAGCGACAAGAACTATAAGATGATAGGGCTAATCGGGAGAAAAAGAGAAAGCTGCAAAATAAAAAGATTGGGATCAGTAAGCCAGTTAGAATATTTGATCGAAAAACATAAGATAGATGAAATAATTCAAACAACTTCCCTACAATCCGAAACAATGGAAGAAGACATTCTGGAAATATGCGATCTATATCACATAAACTACAGATTCGTTCCTGACCTGATAGAAGTAAGAAGAACAAACATCAGTATAGAAACTATCGGAACAATGCCAATAATAAGTCTGAAACCAACGCCATTGGACGGCTGGGGCAAGGTTACAAAAAGAATCTTGGACATAATCGGCTCAGTACTGGGATTCATCCTACTATCCCCTATTCTGCTAATAACAGCCATTGCCATAAAAATAGATTCAAGAGGCCCAATCCTTTTTTCAAAGCTAGATGACGGTTCTCCAGTAAAAAGAGTCGGACAAAAAGGCGACCTATTCAAATTCTACAAATTTCGCTCAATGGCACCAAAAACAAACTCTTTAAGATATACCAAATTAGCAAAAAAGAACCTCAGAAGCGATGGACCTCTGATAAAAATCGATAACGATCCGCGAATCACAAAAGTGGGAAAATTCATAAGAAAGTACTCCATCGACGAACTACCTCAGCTCTGGAACGTACTCATAGGAAACATGAGTCTGGTCGGACCAAGGCCACATCTACCAGAGGAAGTAGCAAAATACCAGAAACACCACAGGTTCGTACTAACAATAAAACCGGGAATAACAGGACTGGCACAAGTAAACGGACGATCAGACATAAGCTTTGAAAAAGAAATCCGCTTGGACAGATACTACATAGAAAACTGGTCAATAATGAAAGATATTAAAATAATCTTCAGAACCATTTTTATTGTCCTAAAAGGATATAAAGAGTAGAATCACCCCGTTAAAAACTATAAATTCTAGGGAATGATAACTAAATTATTGAATAAGATTATTGGGGACCAAAATGCAAAAGCATTAAAGAAAATTGACCCCCTCGTTTTAAAGATAAACGAAATCGAAAAGAAATATCAGGAAGAGATAAAAGATCAAAACGATGTCTTAGCGAAGACCACAGAATTCAAAGAGAGAATAAAACAAGGAGAGTCAGTTGATGCACTGGTTCCTGAAGCATTCGCACTTGTAAAAACAGCTTGCAGACACCTAATGGGGAAAGAGTGGGATGTGCGTGGAAAAATGGTAAAATGGGAAATGATTCCCTATGACGTGCAGCTGGTTGGAGGAATCGTTCTTCACCAAGGAAATATTGCAGAGATGAAAACAGGTGAAGGAAAAACCCTAGCTTGTACCATGCCTGTATATTTGAACGCCCTAACAGAAAAGGGTGTGTTTCTTGTAACTGTTAATGATTATTTGGCACAGAGAGATGCAGAATGGATGGGAGGACTGTACAACTACCTCGGGCTATCCGTAGGAGTATCTGTACACGGGATGGATCATCAAGAAAAAAAGGCTGCATACAAA
>JAUUZY010000008.1 GCA_030592015.1 Candidatus Peregrinibacteria bacterium
CCCAATGCCTGAGTTGATGAATCTTCTTCATAGGCGGCTCCTGCATATGCTTTCGCTTCGTTTACGTGACTCACCAGTGATTCTGCATTTAACTCAAGCCCAGCTTGATAAGCGTAACAAAGCTCTCTAAAACCCCTGGCTATTTTATTGGCTGCTCTTACTATCGCTTCATTTGGTGACATGTTTAAGGCCTGTTCAGTGTAAAATACTGCACTATTTGCGCTTTCAATTGCAGCCCCTATGTTGTCTTCGTTTAGTTTCACAAGTACTTCTACAAGTTCAGACTCAGCTACACTAAGCATTTTTTGTGTATCTCCTCCGTATTCTACTATAAGCAATTTGTATATAATTTCTGAAGTTTCTCCACGGGTTAAAGTTTTTCCGGGCTCCAGTCTATTGTCTATTGTTGGGTAAATAATTCCGATTGTTTTTGCATAACTCATATGTGCGATAAACCAATCAGATGTGGTGACATCCGATGCAACGTTTTCTGTTAGCCCCTGGTGTTTTGAAATATCTGTGTCGAAAGCTTGAAGTAGCATTTTCACAAACTCCGCCTTGTTTACCTGTCTGCCAGGTGCAAATGTTCCATCCGCATTACCGTCTACTATTCCTTGCAACTTTGCTTTTACCACGAATCTTGCAAACCAGGCGTCTAGTGAGACATCAGGGAACCCAGTTGAATCAGTTATTTCTGGAGATTCAATCTCTGCGCTATTTAGAATCATTTTTAATGCTTCAGCTCTATTTACAGGTGATTCCGGCTTGAATGTTCCGTCTGAATAACCATTTACTATTTCCAGATTTTTCAATGACTCTATTGCCGCATAGTATTGGTGATCTTCTGGTACATCATTAAAGCTTGCTGCAAATGTTACAGGCGAAAGTAATGAAATTACCAAAGCTAGGATAATTAACTTTTTCATAGTTGAGTTTTTTAATATCATAATATGTTTATGATATTATCTTGGGTTTTGCCTAAAAAGTCTAGCAGTATTACTTTTTACTCATGGCGCCATCGATAATATAGGTTTATCGAAAACTCACGAAGGTCCTTGTTGCAGTTGTTATCTAATCCAAATATATAATATTGATCTCCGTTAAGATCAACGTTAAGGCTGTTGGAATTATATACTTCACCGGTTAGCCCTGCCGCTACTGTTGTCTCCAGTGAATAATTATTATCATCACTATTACTTCCTGTGGACCATACTTCTATGTCAAATGAGCCAGCAAGACACAAGTCACTGTCCATTGAGAAGCCATAGCCTGTTATAGTTGCCGGATATGGCAAATACAATCCCATTTGTGGCACATCACCACCCAACCCTATTCTGTCCCCCATTGATATTCCACAATCCTCGTTATCTCCAAGGTCATCTCCTTTTGAACATAGATTAGGCTGGGCTCCTTGCTCGGAAAGGTCCCCAATCGATAGCCATTTACTTCTACCGTTACTTGTGTCGCATGAATAATTAATTCCTGTTTCGGTGTCCATCCACTGCATTCCGGTGATTAGACTATTACATATAAGAGGGGGGACGGTTCCCTGATAAGTCCTTAAGGCTATCTCTTCATAATATGTAGAGAAAGCCTCCTCAGAATCGTCCCATCCGAATTGTTGGTATGTCCCCTCATCATCATCAAAGTTTATAATGATATCTGAGGCACTGTTGTTCCCTAGCTCGACCAATTCACCCGAGCCCTCAACATTCAGATTCCCAATTATATCCACCAAAGGGGATGTGATTTCTAGTTCCGTATCGGCATCTATATCCATTTGCCCGTCGACCGATGAATTTATGGCGAGCTGAACATCCCTAAATTGAATGCTGTTTGCTCCGTCCATTAACATATCATCAGAGAAATGGAAGAAAGTTCCGTCATGTCTCAAATACTGTCCGATCGTTGTTCCAAAAATTAAATCTACGTTGCCTCCCGTGTCGTCCATATCTAATGTGAAAGTGTTTTGTATTGTTCCATAGTCAGTGTTTTGAGTATGTGATCCTGATCCTTCTACTTGTACCCATGTAGCAGCTCCAGCCGCCCCTGTAGATGTACAGTGTTGGAGCTGCAAGTCTGTTGTGTCATAAATAATTTCACCTACTGTCGTACAAGCTGCGTTTGTAGCAGGATCCGAATCCTGACGAATTATCAAAGAATCCGATCCGGAGAAATCTACTGTCCCCGTTGATGTAATCCCTGTGGAATCCAGGGTTCCATTTAGATCCAATAGTGGCGTAGTCACCTCTATTTTTACATCAGCATCTATATCCATTTGTCCATCAATTGATGAATTTATAGCGATATCGCTATCTCTGAACTGAATGCTGTTTGAGTTATCCATTAACAAGTCATCTGAAAGATGAAAAAGTGAACCGTCATGCCTCAAATATTCTGAAATTGCGTTCCCGAATACCAAGTCTACATTTCCCCCTGAGCTATCTTGATCCAAGATCAAAGAGTTTGCATTACTACCTGCTTCTTCATTACTGAATATTTCTATTTCAGCGGCAGAGGCGGAAGTAATGCCCAGTAGCAATATTGCTATGAGCATTACTAAACATATGCTTTTTGTAGCACTTTTTTTGACGCTTTTTTTGGCGATTTTTTTCATCTTTTTGAAACTTGTTTTTTATCTATTATCTTCCTGTATAGGTAAGTACTAATTCACCCATGTATGGTGACTGAGCAGTTACTCCAGCCTTTGATGCGTATCCTTTGATTGTAATATAGATGTATTCTCCGGCAGCAGGATCAAAAGTTCCACCGTCAAATTCATCGTTATGTTCAGTCCATGCAACATTGAATAAGGTCTGTCCATCAACTGCAGTGAAGGCATCATCACCATCGTTATCCTCTACCAAAATATCCATTTTACTATCGGTAGCATCTACCCCAGTATTTTTGTAGAAGAAGCTTAGGTCATTTGTCGTAGTACTAAAGTCTACGAAATCTTCAGGTAGTTTTACCTTTATCTTTACATCCAAATCCTGAAGAGTTACCTGTTTTGATGTCGCTACATAGTACTGATGTGGATTTGCTCCAGACTCACTATCTGAATATAGGTTAGCTAAATTACTACTACCATCGGTTAGGACAGTCATATCATTCATGTTTACAAACATTTTCTTAGTCCTTGGTGCCATTTTTGCAAAATCAATGTTTGCACCTACTTTAATGTCCGCATTTTCAATGTTTGTAATGGTGTTTCCTATTCCATCGGCATCGAAACTGAATCCAGTCATTGAACCTGTGGCTGTAATATCCCAGTCTGATGTTTCAAGTGCGAGTGTATCGCCATTTGTTCCGATAGTAGAGTTACCATTGAAATCAAGAGCTGTAGTACTCAATGAAGTTCCGTTGATTGTTCCACTAACATCCAAGTCTCCATTCAAGTCTACCAATGGTGCTGTTAGTTCTAACTCAACGTCGGCATCAAGATCCATTTGTCCATCAACTGATGAATTAATACTAAGAGCAGAGTCTCTGAATTGAAGTGTATTTGCACCGCTCATCAAGACGTCATCTGAAAAACTGAAGAGAGTTCCATCATGTCTGATGTACTGGTTTACACTTGCTCCGAAGATCAAATCTACATTTCCAGTTGTATCATCTGAATCCAGAGTGAAGGTATTACTTGTTGTTCCTGTATCAGTATTCTGAGTATGTCCTGACGCTCCTGCGCTGTCTACATCAGCCCATGTAGCTGCTCCTGCCGCTCCTGTAGCGGTACAATGTTGCAGCCTTAGATCTGTGGTGTCATAGATAAGTTCACCTACAGATGTACAAGCTGCATTTGTTGCAGGATCTACATCCTCACGGATGTTGAATGCTCCAGCTCCAGAAAAATCAACCGTACCAGTTGATATAAGACCTGTGGAATCTAATGTTCCATTCAAATCCAACAACGGTGTCACGATTTGCACCTCAGTGTCTGCAATAATATCCAATTGTCCATCGACTGACGAATTAATCGCAGTTTGACTGTCATTGAATTGAATGGTGTTTGTACCATCCATCAAGAGATCATCTGAGAAATGGAACAAGGTCCCGTCGTGCCTTAGATAGGCTCCGACTGCATCTCCGAATATCAAATCCACATTTCCACCTGTGTCATCGTAATCCAGAGTCATAGTGTTCGCATTTTCATCCAGCGCTTCATTGCTGAAAATGAGAACTTCAGCCGCTTGGACTGACATTGCTTGGGCGAAAAGCAATGTTGCTGACAGCAGTGCGATGACTGTCATCCGCAAAAGTCTTCCGACTTTTTGTTTTTGTTTTGTAATCATATTATTTTGTTAATGATTGTTATTATATATATATTAAGTTTTATCTTTGCTTTTAGCCATATAATTTCATTTATCCATACGATTGTTTGTTAATTAGTATTTTCATATATCAATAATGTTATTTACCTATGTAATTAAGTTGTATCTCCGCAATGCTTACCTTGTTGTTTGATTTTGCTTGTGAGTTTAGCCTGATCACTATGAAATCGCCTGCCGTAAATGTCGGCGCGCCTCCAAATGTGACACCTTTTTGAATCCATATATCTGCTACTGCACTTATCAAATCTGTGGCTCCTACTAGGGTTACTGCGCTATTTGTTGTGTCTGTCATACTAATGTCCACCTGGTTGTCGGCAATGTTCGTCGTTAGTGTTCTCAAATAAATCTGTATAGGCGTTGCCTGGAAACTTACAAAGTCATCCGGAATTTTTACAGCTATGTAGATATCCAGATCTTGTAGCGTGGACTTCTTTGATGACAACACGAAATACTGATGATCATTCGTCGTGTCGTAACCCTGATGGATGGTTGCATTATTATCAGTGCCGTCCTCGGATATTGTCATTCCGTCGTATTCAGGGAATATCAACAAGGTCTTGTTCCTGTCTTTCAGTGACGAAATATCAATGTCCTGAATGGTATTGTCGTCCCCGTCGATAGTTTTGTTTGTGAGTGTTTGGGTGTCATCTGTTCCTGCTATATTTGTAATTCCATTTACCGTTCCACTCACGTCCAGATCTCCATTCAAATCAACAGTCGGCGCTGTAATTTCCACCTCAACGTCGGCGTCTATATCCAACTGTCCATCAACCGATGAGTTAATTACAGTTGCACTGTCATTGAATTGAACACTACTTGTGCCATCCATCAAGACGTCATCTGAAAATTGGAAAATAGATCCATCGTGTCTCAAATATTCACCAACAGCTGTTCCAAAAATCATATCTACGTTTCCTCCTGTATCATCTGTATCCAGCGTGAATGCATTACTGTTTGTTCCTGTATCAGTGTTTTGTGTATGTCCTCCTCCACCTGCACTGTCTACATCCGCCCATGTGGCTGCACCTGCTGCTCCTGTGGCTGTACAATGTTGTAGCTTTAGGTCAGTGGTATCATAGATAAGTTCACCCACGGTTGCGCAGGCTGAGTTGCTGGCCGGGTCTGAATCTTCCCTAATCCTTGTACCAGTTGTGCCAGACATATTTACGAGCCCCGTGGCCGTTATTCCGTTAACTGTCAGGTCACCGCTTATGTTTACATCGTCGTTGAAGTTGAAGTAGCTGTTGTCGTAATCGTATTCCAACACTTTGCCGAGAGTGCTACCAAATGTTATTTGAATTGCCCCTGTGGCGTTTCCTTCTACGGTATTGTCCCTGTCGATTATGAAATTTTCCTCGTAACTTGCGCTGGCAACGTCCGCATTGTTTGCATATGGAAGTGATCCGATTGTCTTTCTATCAGTACCATCTACTCCGTCATCACCTGTGGGATCCATTAGCTGGTAGGTGGTGTCAGCGCCTCCTGTTACCTTGATTTCAACCTGCAGGAATTTGTGGATTGCAAAATCTACTATGCTTGGAAGTGCTGTAATCGATCCCAGTTTTATGGAGAAAGTTCCATTGTTGTTTGGTGTGATTGTCTGAACTTCCTGCCATCCTCCGTATGTGGCGGCTCCTACATTTAGGGTGCCGGCTGCTATATCTGTTCCTATTTTGTCGTTGCTTGACCATAGTGAGAAACGGAATGTGTGTGAGCTTATAATTGGATTTCCCGTACTGTCTAAAAGTCGTCCCTCATATATGAAATTGCCAGGCACTGCTGCTACTGTACTCTGCAGAGGTAGCATTAGAGCAATCATTGCAATTATCACTAATTTTGAGACTATTCTTTTCATTTTATTTTCGTTTTCTGTACGTTAGGAATGTGATTAGTATCAGTAGAATGAATGCTGCTAAAGGCAGACATTTGTTTATGATTAATGAATCTCCACACAGGCAAATTCTTTGAAAGAATGTTTTACATTGATCTAATTTTTTGCTTAGATCAGCCTTTTCCCTCTCAAGATCTTTTGCTTCTATAAGTTTAAACTTATAGATTATGTCCCTTGAGACCACGAGGTCCGGATATGTTTGAACTATGTAAACAGTATGGTCTCCCAATTCCAACTCATCAGGAATTGCTATTTCGAAGTAGCCCTCATTATTGGCTTTCCTTTCAATTATGTGGATTTTTTCAGCTTGGAAGTATGTGTATATTGTTGAAGAAGGCACGGTATATCCCGTTATTGTTTGCCCTTCTATCTTCTCGATATCCCCAAGATCAATTATCTCTGTAAAATTTACTTTAGGATTTTCTATCACTCCGAAATTTTCTATATCAATTTCCGGATAGCGTTTATCCAGTATTTCCAATATGTATTCTTCGAATTCCCCATCCTCAGGATCTCTAACATCTATCAGGTAATTCCCTATTTCAAGGTCTATTTCTGTTTCATAAATAAAATTTCCTTCAATGTCTGTAGTCAGTTCTTTTTGAATCAAAACATCCCCTCCTTCGTTTCGTATAGTAATTATGTAATTTTTCTCATGGTCCATTTTATCAACAAAGAGTGGAGTTATGTCCACTGTTGATATGGTTTCCCTTTTTTTGTATTCCTCGAAATGGTAATTATATTTTCCGATTTTTGGTGGAATGTATGGTAGTGGCTCAGCTTTTGGCTGAGGTGGTGGTTCTTCCGGACCTCCCGTCCCGTCCGATGGTATTTCCGGTTCCGGTTCTGGTTCAAGTTCAGGTTCTTGTGGTTCGGGTTCAGGTTCTTCCTGTGTTAGCAATAACCCCGTTCCACCACCACCACCTCCTCCTCCTCCTCCTACGAAAGAACATCCAAGAATGCTTAAAGTAGAGCAGTCTGAGCTACATACCAAAGTTCCCGAATTGAATCCAAACGTAGAACAACTTTGCCCTTTGAAATCATTTCCGTCACATGTCTCTGTTGTTTGTGCGGTTCCATCACCACAAAGTGGGATATTGTTTATCGTTGTAATCTGAAAACTGGTCGAATTTGAGTTGGTTTCTATTGCAGTTAAGCCACTTTGTAGCTCAAAATTGTTCGAACTGTACTGCTCTGATCCGGTGGAAATAGTGTCAAAATCCAGAACAAAGTCACTACTTACCGCAGCGGCAAGCGCAGAAGCACTGCTCGCCACCCCTATCATTAGGGCCAAAATTACTAAACTTAAATGTCTTTTTATTTTTATTTTCATAGTTTTACTTATCCGAGTATTTTACCATAAACTAGCCATTTTTTCAAGCCTAATAAGCTGTTTGTGACGAATATCACTGAGCAATTTTTGAAAATCGTTTATAAAGTTTCTATGAAGTTAAAAAATATAGTAAAAACAGCCGGAATTCCCGTCTTGATTAGTTCCCTTTGCTGTCTGGGGCCACTAATATTAGTAGTTTTTGGCCTTGGAACTGTCAGTTTTGCCGCTTCTTTAAGCGATACTTTGTATGGTCAGTACCGTTGGGGCTTCAGAATTGTGGGATTATTGCTTTTGGGAGGGAGTTTGTTCATTTATTTCAGAAAAAGGGGGATTTGCACCTTAGATAAGGCAAAAAAGAGGAAAAATGAGGTAATTAATACGATTTTAATAGTATTAATTGCTGGAATAGTGGCTTATATACTGTGGTTGTATGTAATTGTGCACTATTTGGGAGTCTGGTTTGGAGTTTGGGCCTAAATTTTGGAAGTTTTAGGCACATTTGCCTATTTTTTCCTGCTGCAAACTTGCCCTTCTTCGTGCTGGGTCGACTGCATCTTTTACCATGTTGAGTGCTGCCCTGGCAATTATCATACCCAATTGTTCGATCTTATCCATGTCGAGCTCCGGATTTACCGAACAGGATTTTCCATCAACTGAAAGATTTCTGATAGTAACGTCCAATGAAATAGCCATATCGCGAACCTTTAACATGTTTCGGCTAGTCATTCTCGTAGGCACTAACGGATATACTGCATTTACTCCGTACTCTATCCCGTTTTCTTCAAATTCCCTTTTGATATGGTTGAAAAATTCAGTATTTTCTATTGAATCACCTTTTTTTATACCCATTTCATCCCAATCCTGCGCAAAACTTGTGATTATTTCCAGTAGTCTTATCGGTAATTTCCTGTTTTCCGGATTTGTAAAATCCTCTATGTATTGCCTTATAGCTTCCAGGTTTGCAGATAGAGGACTGGCTTTGATAATCGAATAATCATTCATTGTGTGCAAATCTATGAAGAGATCACCTGGATTAAGTTTGGCCAAACTTTCGTTCAGACAGTTATTGTATAGGTCATAGATATTAGCTAACTCATGCCATAGTTCTATACATGCCTTGCTGCTTGCGAAATCTATTATTTTACCGTGTGAAGAGTCTGTTTCTTCCGGTGATTTCGCCTTGAATCTATTCAGATCGAGTAGACCTCTTGGTATATTTACAGCTTCAATTATCTTTAGGCGGGCACCGCTTATGAGTTCCTTGATATTTCTTTTTGAGCTTTCGCCCAGTTTACGAGCTCCGTTATCCCTTTCGAGCATCATGAAGTCCCCCACAACTTCCATTGCATCATCTTCTTTAAATTGCTCCACAACTTCCGGATGTACCTCAAGGAATTGCTCATAATCACCGCCATGAGGAATTCCTATTACTATGAGAGCTTTGTCTGGATCTCCCTCAACAGTTGTCCTTCGGACTACTTCCAGTCCGTTTGACATTATTGACTCTACCCTCTCGTTTGCCTCTGGGCTATGCAAAATAATTTTTGTTATTTGCTAGTAGTTTTGTTTGGTTTTGGATTGTACCTATATTGTAGGGACTCCGCAACATGCATGGTTTTTATCGCCTGGCTTTCTTCCAGATCGGCTATCGTTCTTGCCAGTTTTAGAGTTTTTATATATCCCCTATTGGATAGGCTCATCCCCTTTGTTGCCTGATTCAAGAGCTTTTCTGAGACTTTGTCTAGTCGGCAGTGTTCTTTTATTTCTTGTATAGTCATGTCTGCGTTGTTCGTTATCTGCATGAGGTTTTTGAAGCGTTTTTCTTGAATATTCTTTGCAGTGCTGATTTTTTCATTATATTTTGTGCCTGAACTTGGTTTTTCTTGAAAAATATTTTTCATTTCTATCCTTTCTATTTCCAGGAATATGTCGAAGCGATCCAAAAGTGGGCCGGAAAGTCTTTTTTTGTAATTTCTTATTTGGGCAGGTGTGCAGCTGCAGGTGTTGGACTTGTCGTTGCAGTATCCACATGGGCATGGATTTGATGTTGCTGCGAGTATAAATTTGCAGGGAAATTTGACTGAAAAATTGGACCTATTGATGTTTATGAACTTGTCTTCCAGCGGTTGCCTTAGGGACTCTAGTGCAGGTCTTGAGAATTCACTTATTTCGTCAAAGAAAAGTACTCCGTTGTGGGCCATGGAAATTTCTCCCGGTCTTGGATTTGTCCCTCCCCCACCGATGATTGCAACTGTTGATGCTGTGTGATGAACTTCTCTAAACGGTCTCTGAGTTATGAGTGGATTTTCTTTGTCCAACTGTCCTGATATCGAGAATACTTTACTTGTCTCCATAATTTCCTCTTTGCTCATTTCTGGTAGAATTTCCCTGAGGCTTCTGGCTAAGATGGTTTTTCCGCATCCTGGACTACCATTCAGAAGAATATTGTGTCCTCCGGCAGCTGCTATAGTCAGAGCTCTTTTCGCCTTTTCCATGCCTATAATCGACTGAAATGGCGGAGTTATTTTTCTGCTTTGTCTTAACTGCTGGTGGATGTGTCGTTTTAATAGTCGTTTTCCGTTTAGGTATTGGATAAATTCCCATAGGTTTTCCAATGGATATATTTCTACGTCATCTATGAATCCCGCTTCTGATGCATTTTCCATTGGCAGGAATATTTTTTTGAAGCCCTTCTCTTTTGCATGTTGAACTATTGGAAGCGCTCCGTTGATTGCTTTTATCTTTCCACTTAGAGATAGCTCTCCGATTGTTATGGAATCCACTAATCTCGATGTGTTTACTTGTCCGCTTGCAGACAGAATTGCTATCGCAATTGGGAGGTCGAATAATGCCCCTTGTTTTCTTAACTGAGCAGGTGCCAGATTTACTGTTTTCCTGGTGGGAGGGAATTTTGCTCCGGAATTTCTAATACTTGTACGCACACGATCTTTTGACTCCTGTACCGAAATATCACCCAATCCGACTATTGAAAACATGGATAGCCCATTTGAGATATCGGCTTCTACCTCAATGATCTGGCATTGCAGTCCTGTAAATGAGCATGAGAAAATCTTTTTAATCATGTTTGAGATTATGGCAGGCAGTTGTTAAATATTTATTAAATTTTCTTAAAATGCACTATTTTGCGTGTTCTGCCAGCCTGGTACAAAATTTATAAATGAACGTCCTCGGCAATCCATTCGTTTGCCTGCGGATTGTTAATTTTTAAATTTTACACACAGTCTGCCATTCACAACTCATACATTTTACAAAAAGTAGATGCTTGGCTAATATATTTGCGTATTTACTAATCACAATATTATGAAAAAATTTATTATCTTGATAGGGCTTATTCTAAGCCTTTCCTCTACTGCCTATGCGGGTGAGTGTTTTGAGTTTCCTGTAAAAACTATGGATTACTACGCTGAGACGACTCAGGCGGTTTATCTCAAGGACATTGCCTGTATGGATGGATCTACAAATATTGTTACTCTTTCTGCAAATGAAGTTGTTCATGTGATTGCGGATGATGATGGGTGGAAAAAATTGGAGAGGGCTGATGGAACTATGGGCTGGGTTTATAAGACTTTTTTGAGGGATACGTCTAGGACTTTTGAGCCGGAGCAGGTTGAAGTTCGGGAGCCTATGTTTGATGTTGATGGGCATAAATATGAGAAGGCGATTAGGTTTATTTATGAGAAAGGAATAGTTAGCGGTTATGAGGATGGGAGTTATAAGCCGAATAATGTTCTAAATAGGGCTGAACTTTTGAAGATTGTTGTTGAAGGTGTTTATGATAATGAATTCAAGGCTTATTCTGGGACGAATTGTTTTTCTGATGTTCCTGCGGATGCTTGGTTTACGCCGTATGTGTGTTTTGCGAAGGCTGAGGGAATGATAGAGGGGTATGGAGATGGAACTTTTAGACCGTCTAACACCATTACTGTTGTTGAGACAACGAAGATTGCGATGGAAGTTTTTGGCTATGAATACCCTGAGGACGCACTTTGGTATAAGGGGCTTATGAAGGAGGCTTCAGATATGAACTTTTTGCCTTTGGATTTTTATTCAGTTAGTCAGGACATGAGTCGTGCTCTGATGGCGGACATGATTACAAGGATTTTGAAATCTGAAAGTAGTGATCTGGAGGAATATTTGGAGGATGAGTATGCTAGAAGAGTTATTCTTCTAGAAGAGTTTGGTTTGTTTGAGCTTCGAATGAATTATATGCAGACTGAGCCGGAATCAGGGGATACTGTTGCGACAATAAGCACGAATATGGGGGATATAAAGCTGTTTCTCTATACGGATGAAGCTCCGGAAACTGCAAAAAACTTTGTTGAGCATGCGAATGCGGGGAACTATGATGATGTAATTTTTCACAGAGTTGTAGATGATTTTATGATTCAGACTGGGGATTTTGAAAATCAGAGTGGTACGGGTGGATATAGCTACCTAGGTCCCGGAACTTCCTTGAAAGACGAATTTGGAGCTGGATTGAGTCATATAAAAGGTGCGGTTTCTATGGCAAATAGCGGACCTGATTCTGGTGGGAGTCAATTTTTCATTGTGCAAATGGATGCCGGAACAGACTGGCTAGACGGGAAGCATGCGATATTTGGATTTGTATATGAGGGGATGGATGTTGTTGATGAAATTGCAGCTGTTGAGACTGACTTCAGTAAGCCGCTGGAGGATATCATAATGGAAAGTGTTGAGATTTCGACCTTTTAAAGGAAGCTATTTAGTTGGAGATTTTCACCACCTGCTTGGAAGTAGATTACTTTCATGTTGCTGGTGGGGATCAAAACTGATGGCATTTCCGGTATTTCTGTAATTGTTTTTATTTTTGTATATAAATTTTCTTCCGGATGATATTCGCCGAATATGTAGCTACCGTAAGATATTGTTTCCAAGACTTCCGTATCTACCGCCCCTATATCCTGCTGACTTACAAAGAGCAGAGTGTTTGAATATGTCCAAGTATAGATATTGCCTTGGCTATATAAGTTGAGTTCAACTATGGATCCGTTTTCTTTCATGAGCTGTAGCTTTCTTGAGTCCGGTGTTTGAAATAAGAAATATTTCCCGTTTGGAGACCAGCTTCCGTCTGTGATGTTTCCGAAATCTGCCTCTATCAGTTCTCGTGATTTTGTAAGAGTGTTTACTTTGTATGCCTTGGGACTTGTGCTGTTTTTTTCAATTATCAGTACTGTGTTTTTTGATGAAAATATTTGAGGATTTTGGATTTGTTTTTGGAAGTAGACTATTGCTGATGCAAGGTTATCGCTTTCATCTACCAATTTTTGCATTCCGTTATTGCTGTCCATTACTAGCGTATAGCTAGTCCCCTCCCCTACTGTTGGAAAATTTGCCGCCTTGCTCAAAAACGGTACTATTTTGAATTCGATATTTACTTCTTCGGATTCGCCCGGTCTTAGATTTACATTTTTTATAGTTTGCTCGTAACCCTCTTTTTTTATTAACAATGTCTTTGCTCCGTTTCCTGTTTTTATTTTACATGGTGACTCATCGCAATTGTAAGTTTTCTCTCCGAGGATTTCTACCGTAAACGGGGCCTTGGCCGTAATTGTTAGCCTTGAAGCTCCAAGGAAATTTGCCCATATGAAATATGCTATCGATGAAAATATTAGCAAAATAATTATGCTTGCCAGTGCGATCATTCTCTTTTTTTCACTATCCATTGAAGGCGTTTTTAATGTGAGTAATTTCTTTGAGTTTGTAGGCTCGGTCTAATTTTACGGTAATTACATCTATTCGCCAACTTAAAGAAGTTTTTGGATTTAGAAGGCTCATAAAATGTAGGGCTGTTCTGATGATTTTTTGTTTTTTTCGCCATGATATTGATTCCTGAATATGCCCAAACTTTTCATTCGTTCTGGTTTTAACTTCGATAAAAGTTAATTCCCACATGCCAAAAGAATTACTGGAGTTTTCCATCGCCACAATGTCTATCTCCCCTTCCCTCCACCGAAAATTCCTATCCAAAATACAATAGCCCTGACTAGCCAAAAGGTTTTCTGCATATTTTTCACCTATTTCTCCTATCTTCTTTCTATCCATGCAAGTCATTTTATACGGTGAATGTGAAATATTCTTTAAAAATATCTAAAATTTGCTAGTATTCATTTCCAAGGGTTAATTAGAAAAAAATGGCTGATAGAAATAAGTTTGTTCCACCACATAGCATGGAAGCAGAGAGATCTGCTATCGGCTCTCTTTTGGTAGACAAGGATTCTATACTGAAAATTTCTGATTTTATTGCTCCTGAGGATTTTTATCATGATGCGCATAGACTGATTTTTCAGGCTGTTTCTGACCTATATGACAAGCGTATTCCAATCGATTTGGTTACTTTGACCAATATTTTGGATGATAGAGATCAGTTGAAATTGATTGGTGGTGCGAGTTATTTAGCTCAGTTGGCCAATGAAGTTCCGACTTCTACACATATTTTCCAATATGCGACAATTGTGAAAGAGAAGGCAATGCTACGAAAACTTATAAAGGCTGGTGATATTATTAAGGGCTATGGTTTTACTGAGGATGAGAATATTGAAGAATTGGTTGATAAGGCTGAAAAGGCTGTTTTTGAAGTTTCTCAGACCTTTATTTCTGATCGTTTTGTTCACATAAAAGATGTTTTGAGTGGTACATACGAAAAGATTTCAGATTTGCATGATCCTGAGGCAAAAGAAAAATATGCGGGAATGCCAACCGGATTTAAGGACATTGATAGACTACTTTCCGGACTTCATCCTTCAGATTTAATAATTTTGGCTGCAAGGCCTTCAATGGGAAAGACTGCTCTTGCTCTTAATTTTGCGCAGAATATTGCGAAATCAGGTAAGGCGGTTGGGATTATGTCTCTGGAAATGTCGAAGGAACAATTGGTAGAGAGAATGTTCTGTAGCTTGCTTGCGGTAGATTCTTGGAAACTACGTACAGGGCAGCTGACTGATGATGATTTTAGCAAGATTGGTTCCGTGATGGATGAGCTGAATAATATGAAAATTTATATTGATGATTCTCTGGGAAATTCTATTTCTGAACTGAAGGCAAAAGCTAGAAGGTTGAAAATGGAGGGAGGATTGGATGTTCTGTTTATTGATTACCTACAGTTGATGAGTGGGTCAAGTAAGAGCCAGTATCAAGGAAACAGGGTTCAGGAGATATCCGAAATATCAAGGTCTCTGAAGGCACTTGCACGTGATCTGGCGATTCCTATCGTGGCACTTTCTCAGCTTTCTCGTGCGGTTGAAATGAGACCGGTAAAGATTCCTCAGTTGTCTGACTTGAGAGAGTCCGGTGCGATTGAGCAGGATGCTGATGTGGTTATGATGATGTATAGGGAGGATTATTATGAGGAAGATAGTGAGAAGAAGGGACTTACCGATATATATGTCAGGAAACATAGAAATGGTCCTATTGGACATGTCGAACTTGCATTCAAGAAAGAACAATTGAGGTTTCTGGATGTTGAGACGAATAGGTCGGTTGGTCAATATGCTGGTGCTGTTTAGTGTTTTTTCGTATAATGCGCGTAATCAAATTATTATTTAAAGATTTTTCCGATGTTTTGGGCAGATTCACTTGTTGACGATTTTCTAAAAAAGTACGGGGAGGAGGCGGAAAAAAGAACGCTTATTTTACGTGATGAAAAGACTCTTTCAGGGCGGCCGCATGTTGGTTCGCTTCGATCTTTTGTGCTTCATGCAACGCTTTCTGACGTTTTGACTAGTCGAAACGTGGATCATGAATATTACTATGAATTAAACGATACAGACGCTTTTGATTCAGTTCCGGATTATGTTCCGGCGGAGTGGAAGAAACATTTGGGTAAGCGTTTGGGAGATGTTCCTTCACCTGATGGGAAGGCTGAAAGTTATGCGATGTATTTTGCGAAAGAATATACCGACGTGTTGATTGATGCGGGATATAGTGTTGAATTTTATCAAAGTAGACATAAATATGAAGCAGGGGAATATGACAAATACATAAAGCTGGCTTTGGATAACAAAGATAAGATACGTGCGATTTATAAAGAGGTTAGTGGTTCGGACAAGCCTGAGAGCTGGTATCCGTGTCAGGTTATTTGTGATGAATGTGAGAGAATTGCGACTACTAAAGTTGTGAGTTGGGACGGGGAGGAGGTTGAATATGTTTGTGATGGTGACGTTGGTTATGCGAGAGGCTGCGGACACAAGGGAAAGAAATCGCCGTTTGGTGGCAATGCGACTATGCCGTGGAAGGTGGAATGGGCTGCGAAGTTTTGCGTGGTTGAAGTTGATTTGGAGGGGGCTGGAAAGGATCATTATGCTGCGGGAGGATCTAGGCATGTATCGAATAGAATTTGTGAAGAGGTTTTTGGGAGGAAGCATCCTTTCGATGTGAGGCATGAGTTTATCTTGCTGAATACCGGGGGGAAAATGTCTTCTTCTATGGGAACCGGAGCTACAGCTGTTGAGGTTTATGAACTGATGCCGCGATATATTTTCAGATTCATGATGATACAGAAAGATGTAATGAAGACTATTAGCTTTTCACCGGATGGAGATACTATTCCGGTTTTGTTTGATCAATATGACAGCGTTTGTAAGGATTATTTTGGTGGGACAGAGGGGGATGTGAAGGCGCATAAGAATAGAATTTTTGAATTCACTCATTATAACGATGATTTGATTGAGCAGTGGAATAGGTTTTTGCCTAGATTTAGTTTGATTGCCTTTTACATACAAGTTCCTCATTTGGACATGGATGCCAAGATGGAAGAGCTAAAGGGTGGTCCGCTAACTGATGCTGATAAGGAGGAGGTGGCGAGAAGGGTGAAATATGCAAAGAAATGGCTCGAAACTTGGAGTCCTGAGAAATATGTTTTCAAGATTCAGGAGGAAGTTCCTGAGAAAGCTAAGGATTTATCTGTGAGACAGAAAGAATTTCTGGGTAAGTTGGCGGAATTTTTGGAAGGAAATAAAGACGCAGATGGTGAAGCTATACAGTCCTTTATTTATGAAACAAAAAATGAAATGGAGCTTGAACCTTCAATGGTTTTTGAGTCTATTTATTTATCGATTCTGGGTAGGGGGAGTGGTCCTAAGGCCGGTTGGCTCTTAGAGTCTTTGGATATAGAGTTTTTAATTAAAAGATTTACTGAAATTTCAAAGTAATATGGATAAAATCGCGATCTTAGATTTTGGTGGACAGTATGCGCACCTGATAGGAAATAGAATTCGTAGACTTGGCGTGTATACGGAGATTTTGGATGGAGATACCTTAATGAAGGATCTTATTGGGTATAAGGGGATTATTTTGTCGGGAGGACCTGCGAGTGTGGGGCACAAGGATAGTCCAAAATGTGATCCTGCTATTTTTGATTTGAATGTTCCTGTTCTGGGAATTTGCTACGGTCATCAGCTTATGGCTCTTACTTTGGGAGGGAGGATTGATGCGGGGAAGGTAAGTGAATATGGTCATGCTCATGTTAGCTTTGAGGAAAAAAAGGATGTGTTTGTTGGGGTTGAGGACTCTGAAGACGTGTGGATGAGTCACTTTGATCAGGTTGTTACTATGCCAGATGGATTTGACTTGGTTGCCTCTACCGATGACTGTCCTATAGCTGCGATGGCTGATTACGAGAGGCTGTACTACTCTTTACAGTTCCATCCTGAAGTTACGCATACAGCATGTGGGAAAATTATTTTGGAGAATTTTGTGAATCTGACTCATGCAAAGAGGGAATGGGATATAGAAACCTATATAAATGATGTTGTTGAGGATATAAAGCAGAAGGTTGGGGACAAGAAAGTTTTTCTACTTGTGAGTGGTGGTGTGGATAGCACTGTTGCGTTTTTGCTTTTGGATAAGGCTCTGGGACAGGAGAAAGTTTATGGACTTTATGTTGATACCGGCTTTATGCGTCTTGGCGAAAGTGCCGAAGTTGAGTCTTCTCTGAAGGGAATTGGGATTGAGAATCTCCATGTATACGATGGGGGGAAGGACTATTTTGAAGCTCTAAAAGGGGTTTATGAGCCGGAGGCTAAACGAAAGATTATTGGTGACTTATTTTTGGACATACAGAGAAAGGTTTCTGATGAGTTGGGTTTGAATCCGGAAGAATGGATAATAGCTCAGGGAACAATCTATCCTGACACGATTGAAACAGGGGGGACAAAGCATTCTCACACTATAAAAACTCACCACAATAGAGTTGAGGCGGTTCAAAAACTTATCGAGGAAGGTAAGGTTATTGAACCACTTTCACAACTGTATAAAGACGAAGTTCGGCTAGTGGGGGAGAAGCTTGGACTTAGGCATGACATGGTTTGGAGACATCCATTTCCGGGTCCCGGTTTGGCTGTGAGGTGTCTGTGTGCAGAGGCAGCGGACCTACCTGAGAATGTCGCAGAAGTAGAGGCTAAGATGAATGAGCTAGTGGGGGATAAAGGATATAAAGCTAAGGTTTTGCCTATAAAAAGTGTAGGTGTACAGGGGGATGAGCGAACTTATCGACACCCTGCGGTGCTCTTGGGTAAGCTGGAAGACTGGGGTGAGCTAAGCATACTGGGTACCCGTTTGACTAATCAATTCCCTGAAATCAACAGGGTGGTTCTTGGCTTGAGACCGACTTCTTTCGAGGGGATGACTATTCAGAATTCCTACCTAAATTATGACCGAATCTTGCTTAATCAAAAGGTAGATAAGATGGCTATGGACTTCATTTTCGCCAATAAAATGGGTAAAGAGATATGGCAGATGCCAACAGTACTCATTCCGTTGAGTATTGATTCAAATCAAGGAGAATCCGTGGTTTTGCGTCCTGTATGCAGTGAGGAAGCCATGACAGCGAGCTTCTACAGGATGAATTTTACTAAACTTGGTGAATTGGCGGATGCTCTTTTGGCAGTTGAGGGAATCACAGGAGTGTTTTACGATATTACAAATAAGCCACCCGGAACTATCGAGTGGGAGTAATTCTGGCTATCCAGGCGACTAGGCAGGTGGGTAGTCGTTAGTTTTTCAGGTCTATTTTGTGTGTAGATGACAGGCTCATCGAGAGGTTGTCTTTTGCGAAGGTCTTCATTTTCTCCGGGCAATCTGTTGTTAGAAACTGTCTACTAGCATTTTTGCCCAGTTTTGATTCTATCTCCGGATGTCTTTCAAGGTAGCTCTTTAGACTACGTGCTGTTATTTCTCCTGAGGCAAGTATCTCCACCTTTTTCCCCATGATTCTTTTGAAGTCTTTTTGCATGAGTGGATAGTGAGTACATCCCAAGACCAGAATGTCCGGGTTGCAACTCTTTAACGGTCTCAGGTATTTTTTCAGTATTGATTTTGCCTCCGGTTTTTTGTGCCAGCCCTCTTCAATAAATGGAACAAGTAGGGGACATGCTTTTGAATAAACTTTTATATCCTTATCTATTTTTGCTATTTCCTCTTCGTATCTTTTGGACTTAATAGTTGCTGAGGTTCCTACTATTGCCACTCTTTTATTTCTACTCTTTTTTACAATCTCTTCCGCAACCGGAATTAGCACGCCCAGCACCTTCCTTTCTTTCTCCTGATCTCCGTTTAAATATTTTTTTTGTATATGACGAAGTGCTGCACTTGACGCTGTATTGCAGCCAAAAATTATAAGCTTTGCACCTTTCTCAAATAAATATTCCACAGCTTCCTCAGAAAAACTCCTAATATTCTCGATACTGTGATTTCCATATGGTGCCCTAGCGTTATCCCCAAGATAGAGGTAATCATATTCTGGCATGAGTTCCATTATTGGTTTTAGAACAGTTAGCCCACCAAAGCCCGAATCAAATACTGCGATCATTTTTTTCAATTAAGTGGATATAATCTAGCTTTTTTTCCTGTTTTTTCCTAGTATAAGCTAGATTTAAGAATGCAAATGCAAAAACCTTTCTTTATTTCAGTGTTGATCAGCTCTATTTTCTTAGGCTTACTGATTGTTATTCAATTTAGTACTGATAAGCCTATCGAAAGTAATTTTCCTCTTCATGAATTGGAGGCGAGGGACAACCTACTTAAGAGCTTTATTGATGATCAGTCCTACCTACAGAGTAGGATTGTCAATTTGCGTAAACAAATAGATGAGGCTCAGAACTCGATTGCGTTGCAAAGTGAAAATGTGAATGTGGACTTATTGGACAGCCTGAAAAAAGCAGTTGGGCTTACGGAGCTTAGTGGTCCCGGTTTGGAAATAATTCTGGATGATAGTTCTCTAGCTTATAGGGAGGGGACTGATGTTACGGATATTCTTTTGGTCCAGGCATCTGATATTAGAGACACCATAAACGTTCTAAATGCTGCGCATGCTTTAGGCCTGTCGCTGAACAATCAAAGAGTAATTGCTACTTCGCCTATCACTTCCGTGGGGACGACCATACTTGTGAACAATTCGCATATTGCTCCTCCTTTTGTAATTCAGGCTATTGGCGATAGTGAGGCTATGCTTCAGAGACTTCGGGATGAAAACTCCATGATTGATCTCTATAGACGGTTTTCTCAATCACAGGCTGTGTTTGAAGTTGCCCTAAAAGATGTTATCAACGTGCCAATCTATAATGGTGACCTGCAGGATGAATATATTAACCTTATTGAAGAATAATGCTTGATGGCCTTAAAAAAAGGATGATTATTTTGAGTATCACTGCTGTGCTTCTTGGATTTATTATTGTTCTTCAAATTAGATCTCTGCAGAATGTGGATGAACTTTTCTTTAGGGATAATGTTAGTAATATTTTTCAGGAAATCAATATTTTGAAGGAGAAAAATAGTGCTCTTGCTGATGAGATTGAAGATTTGGAAAAGAACCTTGAACAATTTGATGATCAAAATTTGGCCTTGGATGCTATTGAAAGTGAAATAAATAAGTATAAGAAATTGAGTGGGGACTTTTCGGTTTTCGGTCCCGGGATAACGGTGACTTTGACCGGTGAGTTTAGTACACCGTGGATGATAGATTTAATAAATCACTTTTTTAATTCTGGAGCGCAAGCTGTTGATGTGAACGGTATTAGGATAACAAACCAGAGTGCAGGCTTCGATACGCTTCCTCAGGGACAGATTTTTCTAAATGGGAGCATCTTGTCCGAACCATATATTTTTAACGTTCTGGGCGAATCCTCAACGCTTATAGATATCCTCGAACTTCCCGGTGGAGTTTTTGACAGACTTCAAGCAACTTTTCCCGACTTGATAATCGAAACAGTCATGAAGGATGTTATCTCTATAAATTAGTTCCCGTTGTATAGGAATAGAAGCCAAAGTGGCTGAAGAGCGATGATGACTAGCATTATGCCTATGTAAACCCGCTTGCTCATTTTTACATATCTAAGCTGAGTGGAGATCTTTTTTATTATATCTGCAGACTCTGTGAGTTGATTGCCAAGCTCTTCTTCTTTCAGGCTTCTTTGGTAGTTTTCTCTGTGGTATTCGAGCATGGGGACGCTGTTTCTAACTTGGGTTTCCAACTGACCTACTCTGTAATTTGCTATCTCTAATCTCTCCTGTTTTTCTTGAATTTCCTCCTTCAATTCAGCGAATAATTTTTTGTAAACATTTTTATTAATCTTGCTTTTTTTCCTTGGCGTTGTAGACAGTGTGTCGACAGAATCTTGACTTACCAGCTCTATTTTGTCGCTATTGTCCATGTCGACATCTGTTGACATATCCACTCTAGACACTTTTATTTTGTCCACCATCACCGGCCGATCACGGTCCGCCCTATAGCGCACCAATTCACCCTTTTCGAGCCAAATGCGCCCGTCAACCACCTGACTGGACAGTTTTTTTGCCTTCAGATACCTGTCTAGTGTACGAATAGACACCTTCAACAGTTTGCTAGCGGTTTTTCGATCTATATTATAAGCCTGTTTTTCCATTTTTCATTGACTGGTTATTGTCCACCAGTGTCGCTAGACAGTGTATAGACACAATATGGACATATCGTGGTCATATTAGCCGATATGTCTACCGAAGTCCAGTTAGATAAAATTGTCCTTTACAGTAAGATTGCTACTCATCATAATACAGATGACTTTTTCATTCTTAGTCATGACACTTAAACGTCCTATAAAACCTTTAATATATTTTCTTGCCCTGTCCATTGCCCTTTTTATTGGCTTTGCTGGCTCGGTTTTTGCTCATGGGGAAGCCTATGAAGCGTATGCACCCTCTATCTCAAATAGCCTTGTATATGTAGGAGGCATTGCAGGTGGGCAAATGGGTGCCGCCATTGCTCATGGGGATTTTAATGGCGATCATATAGACGATTTGGCTGTCAGCTCGCCTTTTGCCTCTACCGGATCACAGGAATGGAACGGGCAAGTTTCCATCTTCTATGGAAGAAATGCTTTTGCGAGTAAGAATGTGGACTTGTCCAAGTCTATGGCTGATTTCAATATTTATGGCGAACATTCCGGGGATCAATTAGGGACGTCTTTAGCTGTGGGTGATTTTAATAATGATGGTATTGATGATATCGCGATTGGTGCACATAACGCTTACTGGGAAGGTATAAGACCAGGAAAAGTTTACGTTGTTTATGGACAGTCGACAGAAGCTAGACAAATGATTAATTTGGAGTTAGATGAGCCAAATATCGAGTTTGTGGGGGCGGAGGATGGCGACAAGTTTGGTTTGTCCTTGTCTACCGTTGACGTGAATGATGACCATAGTGTGGACCTGCTTATTGGTGCTCCGAATGCCACCGTAAATGAATTTGAGAATTCCGGTGCTGTCTATGCTTACCTTGGAACTTTTATGAATAGCTCCGGACAGATTTATGATTTTGACAATAGGCTAGCCGATATAGTGTTCTATGGACAGGAGGCTAATGAAAATTTTGGCTCTATAATAGCTGGCGGAAATGTGACTACTAACGTCTACAATGATGTAATTATTGGCGCATACAAGTCTGATGTGGGCGAGACAGTGGACAGTGGTCGTGTCTATATATATAAATCTCTTTCAGAGAACTTTTCCACTAGGGTGAGGCCTACCAGTACGATAGAAGGTGTGACTGCAAATTCTTGGTTTGGTTTTTCTTTGGATGTTGCTGACGTGAACAATGATGGGATAGATGATATTGCTGCAGGGACTTTCCCTTATGCTGCACAAGATTTGTCCGGTATGGTTAGCATCTTTTATGGAGGGCGTAAGTTTGAGGAAAAGCATTTCACACTTAGCTCTGATGCTGCTGATGTAGTTATTGAGGGGGATTTGGGTGAATCTATTCTTGGTGGGTATATAGCTTTGGAGGACTTGAATAATGATGAAATTCTTGAGGTGATTATGGGGGCGCCTTCTGTGGGATACCCTGTGAGTTTGCAACCGGGCGATGTGTTTGCGCTTTATAGTTCGGATGGTCGCTATGAGGCGAACTATGATGTTTCGCGGAAAAATGTGCATTCAATAATTCACGGTGGGGAAGTGGATGATTGGTTTGGATATAGTCTTGATGCTTTGGATTTCAATAATGATGGAAATAAGGATCTTGTGATTGGGGCGCGGTATTCAAATGGGAGCAATGGGATAAATAATGGGAAGGTTTTTGTTTTGTTTGGTGAAAGAAAGCCGTATGGCGTGCTTAGATCGATTGTTGTGCCTGAGGAAGCGATAGTAGAAGAGGTTTTCGCGAGTAGGGGGGAGCTTATAAATTTGGTGATGGAGTCTTTTGATTTGAAGACTAAGAAAGCTGCCTATCTGGAAAGCTGTTATGAGTTTAAGGAGTTCTGTCTTTTCAATTTTCTGGCGATGTCATCTTATGACGATGTTCAATTGGATCCGGAATTGATTTTGTATCCTGATGTAATGCCTGATAATGAATATTATGATGATATTGTTAGCGGTACTATGCTGGGATTGGTGAACGGCTATATGAATGATGAAGACAGTCCTTTTAGACCCGATGCTCATATATCCAGAATCCATGCTTTGAAAGTTATACTGGGTGCGTCTGAGCAGGTTCCTTTGAAATATAAGTTTGAACTTGTTTCAGCTCTTGGATCTATAGATGATTTATTAAGTCAATTTTCTTATTTTGCTGATGTGGATCCGAATATTTCATATATGTGGTGGTATCCGAGATATATCAATTTTGCTGTGGAAAACGGTCTGATTGAAAGGGAAGAATATTTTAGGCCGGATGACAATATTACTCTGGATGAATTGAATGACTTGATTATGAGGACTAATGAGTTTATAAACTCTGGTGATGAAAAAACTGAGTCATGATGAAATTTCGTTGACCAAGCCTTCGATTGAAGAGGTCAAAAATAAAAAACGTAATCCAGTATATGTAATTCTGGATAATGTTAGGAGCCTATATAATGTAGGGGCTATTTTTAGGACTTCTGACGCGGTTTTGATCGAGAAGGTGTTCCTATGTGGGATAACCGGAACTCCGCCGCGAAAGGAGATCTCAAAGACCGCTCTCGGTGCCGAGGAAGTTGTGCCGTGGGAATATCGGGATGACCCGATTGAACTTGTGAATGAGCTTAAGGAAAAGGGTGTGCAAATTGTTGCTGTTGAGCTGGCGGAAGGGAGCGTCAACTATAGTGAGGCTGAATATAATTTTCCTATTTGTATGATTTTTGGTCATGAAGTAGAGGGGGTTTCGGACGAATTGATGGAGCTTGTAGACCTTTCTGTACATTTGCCTATGCTTGGACGTGCGAATTCTTTGAATGTTGCGACGTGTTATGGGATTATAGCTTACGATGTTCTTAAGAAGATTAATAAAAAATAATATGAGGAGTTTGTGGAAGATCACAATATTTGGAATAATTTTTACCGGAGTAGTTTTGCTTTGGATTTTTGTAATTGGCGTAAGTTCAAATCAACCCGGTTCTTTTTTCAATAAGGAACATAATGCTGTGTGGCTTGGGCATCAATGGGTTGGCGAGTCAAAGACTGATGCCGAAATACAAAAATTGGTGAACACCCTTAGCAGGCACCAAATAGATACTGTTTTTGTACATTCCGGTCCTCTGACTGAGGATGGAACTGTTGATCCGGAAACATACAAGTATTCTGTTGATTTCCTTGATACAGCTAGAACTTTTGATGATCAAATACAATATCAAGCTTGGCTGGGACAAATTCGTTCGAAGATTGATCTATCCGATCCCGACATAAGGCACAATATTTCTAATGAAGCTATTACCTTCTCTCAGCTGATTGGTTTTGATGGAATTCATTTTGATATTGAACCGGTTTGGGATGAAGATACTGATTTTATTAAGGTTCTGGAGGAAACTAGGGCTGTTTTGCCCGATGAAAAAAAGATTTCTGTCGCTCTTGCTGAATTTATTCCTGAAAACTTGATCTGGTTCCTTGAGGGAATACATGAATTCAAAAACTATAATTCTGAAGTTAATTATCAGAATGTTGCTGAGTATGCTGATCAGATTGTGGTTATGGTATACGACACGGGTATAAATAGAGACTGGCTTTATAGATGGTTAGTACAGGAGCAGACTATTAGACTCACTGATTTATTTGATGAAAAGGAAGTTTTTATTGGCATCCCTGCCTATGAAGAACTTAAGCCTGAGTTTGATCCTGAAACGGAAAATATTAAGACTGGCTTGGAAGGTATCGTTGGAGGTCTTAACAATATTCGGAGTAATGAAGATAACTTTGCGGGAGTTGCAATTTACCCTTATTGGGAAATAGAGGATGATGAATGGGAAATATATACAAAATTATGGCAAAAATAATATGCTTATATTCGGTCTTAACAATGAGGTAAAAGCGAAGGTCAACGAGGAGTATTTCGATAAATATGTGAAGCGCCTTTACAATCTGATGGAGAAAAAGATTGATAAGCTTTTGTTTGATAGGGATGGGCAGATTGATTTGGTTTTGACTGATGATGAAGCTATTCACGCTTTAAACTTGGAATATAGAGGAGTTGATGAAAGCACGGATGTTTTGGCTTTCGCCTATCTGGAGGTTACTGAATTTGAGCAAGAAGAAGGCGACATAGTTGTTGGAGATGTTTTCATTTCTGTTGAAACAGCAAAGAAACAGGCAAAGGAAAAAAGGCATACCCTGAAAGAAGAGCTAGCAATTCTTTTTGTGCATGGGCTTTTGCATTTGTTTGGACTTGATCACAAAAACAACAAAGAAGAAGAGGAGATGGAAAAATGGGCTGAGAAAATTCTACTTTAGAACATGTCTTCCATATCTACTATCTGCCAATCTGTTGAATAGCCTATTCGCTTTTTTAGTCCCAGA
The DNA here is from genome assembly GCA_030592015.1 of Candidatus Peregrinibacteria bacterium. Classification (GTDB taxonomy): domain Bacteria; phylum Patescibacteriota; class Gracilibacteria; order UBA1369; family LOWO2-01-FULL-3; genus JAUUZY01. Next base: position 25,832 of record JAUUZY010000008.1, read on the forward strand.
TCTATTCGTGGAGTGTCCATTTTCTCCAGATGCTTTTGTCTCCCTGCTCCTGAAAGTCTATGTGTTTCCACTTTTCTTATCAATTTGAATTCTGTTTTGTTGACTGTAAATTCGACCACTCTTTCTCGTCCAACTTCAAATTCTTCCGTACCTATTTCCGTATAAAGAGGACTTTCTTCATCTTTTGTTATCTCTCCTGCAGTCTCAATGCGGTCTAGGATCTCCTCAAAGAGGTCATCTTTTGCAGATGCCTTTGTGTCTGATATTTCTTTCATCGGATGTTTTTCTCTTCCACTACCCATAGCTATTGATTAAATTATGGACTTAGTCTATCAGTTAAGTATGGTTTTTACAATTTTGTAATTTACTTTATGAGTGTTTACGGAGCAGAAGAAGGGTACGATGTGTTTGCGCCCTATTATGATGAGGGATTGGGCTATCTGAATAGTTTTGAAGAGGGTGAGCTTTTTCATATGATTGGGGGACTAAAAGGGAAGCGGGTTTTAGATATTGGTGCTGGGACTGGGCGACTTGTGCGTGAACTTAAAGATAGGGGGGCGGAGGTTGTTGCTGCTGATATTTCAGAAAAAATGTTGGATGTTCTGGGTAAAAAATTTCCTGATATTGAAACTGTGGTTTGTGATATGAAGAATCTCCCGTTTAAGGATGAGGAATTTGACTTGGTTATTGCAACTTTTGTTATTGTTCATATAAGGGATCTAACGCCTGCTTTTGACGAAGTGTATAGAGTTTTAAAAGATGGAGGGAGGTTTATAGTTAGTAATATTAATCAAAGAAAGGCTCCAAAACTGAAGGCAGGTAAAGAGAAAAATTTGGTAATAAAATCCTTTTATCACATGCCAAAAAAAGTTTGGGAAGCTTTGGAGAAGTCGTTTTTCACCATAAAGAAGGAGGAATTCGTATATGATGGTAAGGCGTGGATAAATCAGATCTTGGAAGCTGAAAAACGTAATTATTGACAAGCTTTTCTAATTTTAATAACCTGCTCTCACACATTTATATAATTAACATAGATAAATATGAGTAAACTAAAACTCACAGGCATTGTTGTGATGCTTTCTATTGCAGCTGTTCTTTCAGGTTGTAGCCTGAATTCTGAACAAACGGTTGTACGAGAAGGATTTGCCAATTTATTTTCAGAAGTTGACACTTCGAAAATGGATATTACTTTAGATTTGGCAGTTGTACCTCCAGCAGGGCTTGACTATGGTGCACTTGATATTGAAATGGTGATTAGTGGAGTAACTGACAATACTGATATAAAAAATCCTAAGCTATTCTTGGATATAGCGGCTTCAGGCGCGGGGAATGGAGTTTCTGAGCAATCTGGAAAAGCTGAAATGATACTGGATGGAGAAGTTCTTTACGCAAACGTGTCTGAGATTTCTGATTTTGATGGACTTCTTCCGGCTGAATCTATGACAGATTTTATTGGGAAATGGTGGAGAATTCCTTTCCCTGGCGGATCTATTATCGGGCTGACTAATGCAAGTGCTGATGATATTGCAGCTCAAGATGACAAACTTTTTGAAATAATGAGAAATACTGACTTCCTGACAGAACTTCAATACATTGGTGAGGAAAGTATCTCTGGAGAAAATTCATTGCATTATTCAGGAGTTCTAAATCATGAAGGTGTTGTCGATTTCATATCTGAAACCTCTATTGAATTCAATGACTACACTCCAACTGAGTCTGAGATTGCAGAATTGAGAGAATCTTTGGATATGGTCGACCTAAATGTTGACGTTTGGATTGGGCAGGATGATGATATTCTGAGAAAGGCAAGTGGAACAATGAAGCTTGTATCTCCTGAGGATGGTGCTGAAGTCAACATGGACTTTGTTGTAACTTACAGTGGCTTTAATGAGCCTGTAACTATCGTTGTCCCTGTAGATGCCGAGGAATTTGACCCACTATCTTTGTTGATGATGGGTGCTGGTGCTGGAATGGAAGACTTCCCTGAATCTGATTTTTCAGACTTGGAAGGATTCTCCGAAGCTGATTTTGCAGACCTGGAGGCTGAGCTTTCAGACTTGGGACTTGAATAAAAGCTAAATAGACATTTAAAAAGAGGCCCTCGTAACTGAGTGGCCTCTTTTTTTGTAGTTCTTAGCTCTGCCATTTCCCTTCGAATACGAATTCGGAGATTTTCTTTCGTTCTCTTGGAGCGTTTTCTCTTTTCATTAAGTCTTCTGAGAGTGTGGAGGAATCTCCCGGATATCCTATTACGAGCATTGCTACGGATGATACTTCCTTAGGGACCCCAAGTATCTCTTGTGATTTTTCACGGTCGTAGCCAGCCATTTCGTGGACGACAAGTCCCATTGAAGTTGCCTGCAGGAATATATTTTCTGCTGCTGCGCCTGCGTCGAATTCTGCGTGTCTATTTGGCTTACCGTTATATGCAAACTCTTGCACAGCGCATACTAGGACCATCATATATGCATCTGCCGCCCACTCATTTCCTTTCATAAGTAGAGATGTCATTTTGTCGAAATCTTCCGGGTTATCCCTTGTTGCATAGATGATTTTCCATGGCTGATCGTTGAATGATGAAGGTGCCCATCTTGCCGCCTCGAAAAGTGAATTAATTTTTTCCTTTTCAATTGGCTCCGATGAAAATGCAAAAGAGCTCCATCGCTTTTTTAATAAGTCGTGGATTTCGTGATCCACCGGTGTTTCCTTTTCCGGATATCTGTTCATAGGACGTGGATTAGTTATATATTCTGGCTGAATTATATGGATTTGTGTTATTTTTGGATAGTAATTTAAGTCACAATGATTAAGCAGATCTACATTCGTGGTTATGATAAAAATTTCTCATATTTCGTGAGCGACGGAAAGGGGAAGGATATTGCTATTGTGGATCCTGGAGATACCGACCACTTGATAGCTGAAATCAATGTTGGCGGGCTGAAACCAAAGATGATTTTGGTGACACATAGTCACTTTGATCACATAGAGGGGGTCGGAGCTTTAGTGAAGAAATATGGCATTCCTGTTTATATGCATAGTAATGCGAAGGGCAGAGTAGAGGCTCCTGAGGAGCTCATTCACTATCTTGAGGATGGAGATGAGATTGAGATTGGGGATTTGAAACTGAAGGCTCTGTATACTCCCGGACATATTGATGATGCGATTTGTTATTATATTGATAAGGAGCAAGCTGTGGACGGTGTGCCAAAGGTTCTCACAGGGGATACTCTTTTTGTTGAAGGATGTGGAAGGGCGGATTTTCCTGAAAGCAATGTAGAGGATTTATATGAAAGCTTGAATAGGCTGAAGGAACTGCCTGATGAAACAGAAGTTTACTCCGGACATGATTATGGATCAAAGCCCGTCTCAACTATTGGATGGGAGAAGGAATATAATAAATATTTTCTGGCTCAAGATTTTGAGGAGTTTCGTAATCGAAGGGTTTCGAAATAATTTCTTCGATATGAGCTCTTAATTCTAATAACTTTCCTAAGTGAAGTTTCTTTTTTTTATTGTCTTCAGAAAGAACTTGTCTTATTGAATTTGATATTGAAAACAACGTAACTTTTTCTGTAATTTCCAGCTCTGCTGCTTCTATAGCAACTGCTCTATTTTGATAAGCTGTTATCAATTTTATCAATCTAGTTAATTTCTTTCTTAATTCTGTTAGCAACACTGAATCGTAGGATAAAATATTATACTTAACAAGGTTATCCATAGCATTTAAAACTAAGCTAAAACCCTCAATGATTTCTTTATCCCAATGTGGAATATCATTCTCCCGATCACTTGCGAACCTGTAGCTTAACATCGAATGTCCAAATGAAAATTCTGCGTCTGCGTTAGTTATAGGCTTGTTAACAGACCTATATACTTGTGTACTTGCCTCATGCAAAATTTCAGCTCTTATTGCTTCAAGGTCCTCTCCTGCATATTCGTATTCATCGACTTCCTCCCATTTAATAGTTTCCTGTCTTTCAATCATATCGTTTTATTCCTTATCTTCGCTAAAGAATTTATCGTGAATTCCGCTTAATGACGTAAATATCACCCCAAACTCTTCAAGGTGCTCGTCTGTCTCGGCTTCAACCAAGCCCTCTGCTCCGTAAATATCTATCAAAAGTTGTGAATTTTCAGGCTCATTTAATTCCATCATTGCGCTTAAGAATTTCTTCTTTACGTCAGATGGAACGTGTTTTCCCACTACGATAGCATGTGATGGCACTTTTCCAAGCTCCTGAACTGATTTTACCTTCTTTTGATCTGCCGCACTCAAAAAATTATATGCTGCGTCATGTGCAGCAAATGCCACCTCTACCCTCTTATCAATTAGCAGATCCAAAGACTGCTTGTATCCACCTGTGAATATGTAACTGTGAAAAACATCATCTAATTCTTTTTGTAGTGCTTCAAAATCACCTGAGCTAGGAGTTATCAGCCCTTCCTTTATCAAAGTTCCTACAGGAAAAATAAAACCACTTGATCCACTCCAGCCTGTAAAGGCTACCTTCCTTCCAATAACGTCTTTCAGGCTATTTATGTTTCCACTCTCCGCATGTACAAATACCTCTGCAAAGTAGAAAGTATTCCCATTTTCCACCTCGACCAATTCAACCTCTGCCTCAGACTGTTGAGTTGCGACCCATGCAGGACCTGCGTCCATGTATGCAGCATCAATCTTCTCAAAAGCAAATCCGTCAATAAGTGATTCATATTCATCCGGTATTAAAATCTCAACATTTACGTCCATTTTCTCTTCTAAATATGCTGCTAATCTATTCGCTTTTGGCATTAGCTCCTCCGCACTTTCCGCAGGTATGAATCCTAATGTAAATGTCGTACTTCTTTCCTGTTCAATGTTCTGTGTCTGAAGTGTGCACGCTGTAGCAAGAGCAAATATTGTTATTGCTACCAAAATAATTAAATATTTTTTCATTGGAATTTGGTTAGGAACCAATTACAGTTTAAATTTATAGCTATAGAAGTCAAGAGTTCTGCAGCTTTCTCATTACTGAAACTGTAACGATGTCGACCAGCGTTCGTCTAGAATTTTTCTCATTATTAATTCTGCCATTTTTCCACGGCTGATTTTTTCATCGTTTTCAGTGTTTGGAAGTATCATGTACAGTCTTCCTGCTTCTTCCAGATATGGTGCATACCATGGATCTTCATCTCCGGCTTCTGAGAACCCGAATGCTTCAAGGATAATTTTCAATGCTTCAACGTAATTCACGCTATTGTCTGGCATAAAATACCCATTTGGGTAGCCGTCAATTATTCCTTTTTCTTTTGCGAAACATACGTATGGCGCGAACCATTCTTCCTTTACGTCAGGGAAGCAATTGCTACCTGTTGCTTGTCCCGGGTATGCCGCTTCAACTATTATTTTTGTGAATTCTGCACGGTTGATTTTATTGTCAGGCTTGTATGTCCCATCATCATATCCATCTACGATTCCTTCGTCTTTCACAAACTCTATTGCGTTTGCATATACATGTCCTGCGATGTCTGGGAAGGCTGCATTTGACTCGACTCCGCCGCCGAGTAGTCCCATTATTTTAAACTCTGTGAGGGCTGTGTCGTCATAGCTTGATCCCGGATATACTTCTAAAATTTCTAATCTTGCTGAGTCGACTCCTGTGATTTTTTCGTCCAGCATTATTTCTTGGTAAGAATTGTAGTCTGCCAGTTCAACCATCTGCTCTGTTCCATCTGAAAAAGTGAGTAGAGCTTTTTTGATACGATTATTTTCCGCCCAAATTTCATCATCAGTTCCGTAACCATTATGTATTCCAATTTTTTCATATGTTTTTTCTATATCTAGATATTCAATATCCAGCCATTCTCCTACCCCTGAACCATCAACTCCTTCCACCCATGCCGTGTCCAACTGACTGTCATATGCCAAACATGGATAATAGACCAACGCTCCATCCTGTGTGCTTTCCTGTGCCAGACTTGAAGATGCACTTTCTGCGCTTTCTCCAGGAGCAACCATACAGAAAAATGGTGCCTCGTCTGGCCCCCAATATCGTATTTCAATATTATGATCTTCAGTTGGCTCTATGTTTTCAAAATGCCAGTTTAGAGTGTTCATTTCTCTATCGAATGTGAATCCTTCCGGCTGTATAAGTGTGAGATCATAGACGCTGATGTCGTCTTCGAATTGAACTTCTATATCTATTCTTTCAATGTCACCTTTCCAAGTTGCTCCGGTTTCCAGGATGTAATAAAACCAAGCTCCTGTTTTGTACTGTGAATGAGTTACGTCGTATGTGTTTTTTATTTCTTTTTTCTCGAACGGCTCGAAAGTAAGTTCTGACACGTACCAACTTGTAGTGTTGTAGTCTACTTCTTCTCCCAATTCGAATACAGAATCGATTATCTCTCCATTTTCGTATGTTGCGAAATCTGTAAGTCTGGAATTATTGTATTCGTCGTCCGGGTCTGTACAGTCCCAATCTTGGCATAATTCCGGGAATCCCATTGTAACATCCACCTCTGAATCCGATGTGTTTTCAAATTGGTATATAACTTCCACTGATGTGTAATTGTCGTTGTACACTGTCATAAATATATCCTCTTCAATCATTCGAATGTCCGGACTTTCAGATAGTGGTTCCGGCGTGTTTCCTGATCCTCCAAGCCATGCTTCGTCTGCAAATGCTGTTGACATAGACAGCAAGGTTATCGCTAATACTGCGAACAATGATGTAATTCTTTTCATTTTTATTGGGGGTTAGTTTTTTGAGATTAGTTTCCTGCTGTTGTTCTCATTATTAATTCTGCCATTTTTCCACGGCTTATTAGTTCAGCATTTTCGCTTCCCTGTATATGGATTCCCCATGCTTTTGCCTCTTCCAAGTAAGGGGCATACCATGCAGCTCCGTCTTCTACCGCCTCAAATCCGAATGCTTCCATAATTATTTTTAATGACTCAACATAATTTACATAATCAGCAGGCCTAAATGTACCATCAGGATAGCCATCGATTATTCCCTTTTCTGCAGCAAAACAAACATATGGAGCGAACCATTCTTCTTTTACATCAGGGAAACAGTTGGAGCCTGTAGCTTGTCCTGGGTATACTGCTTCTACAATAATTTTTGTGAATTCTGCACGATTGATTTGTTTGTCAGGCTTGTATGTCCCGTCAGGGTATCCGTCCACTACTCCTCTTAAATATACGAATTCAATAGCCTCCTCATATTCCTGCCCTGCGACGTCAGGGAAAGGTACTCTTGGAGACAGATCTTCTGTCAGTGCTGAAAGATCAATTTCTGTAGCATCTTCCGGAATTTCTATGTCAACAGGCTCATTCAAAGCACTGTAAGTAAGATCAAATTCCATGTCAACTTCACCTCCACCTTCATTTTCTGGAATAACTACATTTGCAGTTCCTAATACTCTTCTCAAAATAATATCGTCTTGTCCAATCCATACGTCCACAGCGAAATCCAACATTTCCAAAGCTTCTTCTAGTTCAGCTACTTCAGCCTCTGTTGGTGTGGAGTCTTCAAATTCAGTATAAACTTCATATATGAAAGAAATAATTCCATCATTGTTTAGGTTTCCAGAGTAGTGCCATGTATCAACACCAGAAACTTTTTCAGACCCAATATACTCAAGATCCTTGAAGAAATCTGTTCTTCCAATGATTTCATTCACTTTCTCTTCTTGAGCAGCAAGATCAGCAGGAGTTAATGTTCCAAAATCTGTAAGAGCACCTTCTGGAATAGGTATAATCCACCATTGTCCGATGTATGGATCAGTCATTGCAGTTGGGACTTCACCACCAAAGTCAGAAATCTCAGACAACATTACGTATACTAGCTCGTTTTCCATTCTAATCTCTCCTTTTGCAACTTGAGGTCCAATCTCAGCTATATCAGCTGCAAGGTCAATAAGCAAAGATAGTCTAGGATTCTCGACATCTGTAGAGTCAACAGCACCTGATAATGCTATATCAAAATCTATAGCCTCATCTTCAAATTCTGCAGGAGGTCGAATACTTACAGTCATGTCCATGTTCATTTTTACAGTATCCACGTTTGTAGAAAAGTTTTGAAACGCTTCACGAATAAGTTCTTCAGCTCCAAGTTCAGGTTCTGCAGCGAAAGTTGCTGCTGCAGACAAAACTGTTATCGCTATAACTGCGAATAGAGAGATGATTTTTTTCATTTTTTTATTGGTTTAAATTTATTTGAGTCTATATGTAAGGTTCACTGTTAATGAAACTTCCTCAAGTCCCGGTTCGATTTCCGGTACTGCCAAGCCTATTGATTCTCCTCCGAAAGATTCTTCTGAGAATGCCATGTCTCTGTATGGCATTGGTGATCCGTAGCCGTCTGAATATTCATAGTAGTTGAGCACCTTTCCAAGTTTTAGACCGGCTTGAGATGCTATTGTTTCAGCCTTTTCTTTTGCCTTTGCGATCGCATCTTCTCTGGCTTCGTCCTTAGCTTTTTGTGCATCATCTACAACAAACTGAATTCCTCCAACTGTATTTGCACCTGCAGCAGTTGTTGCTGAAAGTAGTTTTCCAATTTGTTCAAAGTCTCTTATCTTTACTTCTATGTTTTGATCCAGAATGTATCCATCTTGGTAGCTACCTCTTTTCTCGTTCCATTCGTATTTAGGGTTCAAATAGTATCCTGTAGTTCTGATGTCTTCTTCAGGAATGTCACTCGCCCTTACAGCTTCCATTACAGCATTCATTATCTTTGTGTTTGCCTCTACTACTGCTTCTGAAGTTTTTGCCTCTGAAGACACCCCTAGGTTGATTTTTGCCACGTCAGGGGTCATATATGCTTTCCCTTCTCCCTCTACTGTGATCTCTCTAGGGTAATCTCCGCTCTGTTGCTGGTAAATTTCGTAAACGCGGAAAGACCAGAAGGTGCTTAGTCCTACGAGGAACACAATTAGTATGATGAATAAGCGATTTGAAATTTCTAGTTTATTTTTTAGAGGCATTAGGGGGAGGGTTAGATTTTTTCTTTGTTTAATATAGCAGTTTGGGCAATTTTACCCAACTGCAACGTCCTTCATTTGTATCTCTGCCTCCTCTTTTACAGTTCCTTTGTCATCCTTTACTACTATTTTCCTTGGCAAGACTTCTATTATGCGATTTGCAGGCATTATTCTGCTCTCAAGCCGAATAAGCCCTAGAATCATCTTTGCGATGTGTAGATTTTTCAGTTCTAAAGTTTTCTCATGTATGGAGAAATTTACGACCCTACCTAGGTTCTTTCCTTCCTCGGTCACCACCTTATTGTCCATAATGCTAATTCGTTTTTTCTGTACCGCCTCAACTCTCAGAACCTCACGTGCGTCAATAATCATCTGAGAACTATGGATTTTTATAACTCCTGTCCATGAAAGAATGTCATGTGGAGTGATAATTAGGTTTTTATTTATATCAACAACAAGGGCAATTAGCTTGCCGCTTTCGGGATCCATGATCACGTTTTTTACCGTAGTTAAGGGCCTTCCGAAGTCCTCGTCTACTACCGCAGTCCCAATAATATTTTTGTATAATCGCTCCATATAGAAAATTGACTTAACAAGTGACAGTTTATTATATAAAATCATGATCACAAATAGAAATTTTTAAATTTCTTATCGGGGTGTAGCTCAGTTGGCTAGAGTGCGTGGTTTGGGACCACGAGGTCGGAGGTTCGAGTCCTCTCACCCCGACCATTGGAAAAACGATCCTACCGTTTGGTGGGAGCGTTCTTTTCAAATAGTGGGTGAAGAAGGGGGCGAGAACCTTAGGTATAAAATAAAAGCCCATCTCAATTAAGAGACAGGCTTTCGTTTTTCAAAGATTTGATGCCTACTGGGATCCGAGTCCGGCTCCGAGTACAGCATTTACTAACACAAATGATAGCAAGATCACGATGATACCGATTAGGGCGTACATAATGATTTTTTTCGCGTTTCCTACTGCTTCATCGTTACCTGCAGAGATAACATAAGTTACTCCTCCATAGATAATCATTAGAACGGCTAACAATCCTAAGAACGTTAGGAAGTAGTTCACAATTCTCAGTACCAATTCACGAAGTGAAGTCGCACCTCCAGTAGCTCCTCCTATCACGTCAGGACGGTCAGTTTCTGTAAGGAACTGCGCTCCTGCAATAGGGATAAAGCTAAATAGTGTGATTGCTCCAGTCATTAGAGCAAGCAGAATCACTACCTGTTTTATTAATTTCATTTTGTTTTGCATATGATATATGAGTTACGAATGAATCTTTACTGTGATGGTGTATCCAGTCCTGCACCGATTATCGCATTTACCAATACGAATGAAAGCATAATCACGATAATACCGATTAGTGCGTACATAATAATCTTTTTTGCGTTTCCTACTGCTTCATCGTTACCTGCAGATGTTACATAAGTTACACCTCCATAAATAACCATGATTACTGCCAATAGTCCTAAGAATGTCAGGAAGTAGTTTAGCATTCGAGTTATAACTTCACGAAGATCACCTCCTCCTGGATTGTTTGGGTCTACAACTTGTCCAACTTGTGCTGCTGCGACAGGCATAAAAGAGAATATTGAAATCGCTCCGATCATTAGAGCGAGTACGATCACTCCTTGCTTAATAAGTTTTGTTTTGTTTTTCATAAGAGATATGAGTTATTTATCTGCGGCAGTATATCAGAGCAATAATTAATTGGCAATTTCCTAGCTTTGTTTTGAGATTATCTGAACTTCCTCTTTAAGCTCTATCCCAAATTTGGCTTTCACCTCTTTCTTTGCCAGCTCTGCGAGCTCCAGAACGTCTTTGGAACTTGCTCCTCCGAGGTTCAGGAAGAAATTTCCATGTTTTTCAGAAATTTGTGCGTTTCCTATGGTTTTTCCTTTTAGGCCGACTTGGTCTATGAGCATTCCTGCAGGTTTGTCTGGGGAGGGATTTTTGAAAAAAGATCCCGTGGTAAATCCGAATGGCTGTTTTGTTAGTCGGAAGTTTTGTGAATCCTTCATGATTTTTTCTTTTTCTTCCGTTTTTTCGCCCATTTTTTCAAGCTTGAATGTGGCTTGTAGGACTATCTCTCCTGAGCTTTTCAGCTTGCTACTGCGGTAATCAAATTCGAACCATTCTCGCGGATATTCCTCTGTTTTTTCCGTTTTCGGATCGAAAATTAGAGCCGATTTGAGTACATCCTTTGTCTCTAAACCATGGCATCCTGCATTTCCTCGTACAGCTCCACCTACTGTTCCCGGAAGCCCCGCCCAGTTTTCCAGGCCTGTGAGTCCCCCTTCTATTGATGCCTGTATTAGCTTTGGAATGAAGACTCCCGCGTCCGCTGTGACCTCTAAGTCGTTGATCTCTATACTTTTATTTTCTATCCTTATTACCAATCCACGGAATCCCTCATCATCGAATAAGATGTTGCTGCCACCTCCTATTATAAGGTAGGGGAGGGAATGGATCTTTGAGAATCTTATTAATGCTGGTAGATCTGCAGCTTTCTTTAGATGAAAAAAGAAATCTGCCGGTCCTCCAATCTTGAAAGTGGAGTACTTTGACAGTTCTTCGCTTAATTTTCCTTCTGGGAATTCTTTTTCGAATTCTGTTTGAGCGTTTATCATATTCAGAGCTTAACATCTTGAATGGAAAAACTAAACATGCTTGCCCTTTTCTTACTTTCTTACTATAATGATTGTAGAATTTCTTATTTTCTTATCATGGTTAAATTTTTACAATCAACATCTAGGGGACAGATAACACTACCTAAGCAATGGAGAGACAAATTTGATACAAAATTTTACAAGGCCGTTATCAGGAGTAAAGAAATTGTCATTATTCCGTTGATTGAGAGCAAAGACCTAGAAAGCGAACTGAATGAATCATGGGAGGAATACGAGGAAGGCAAGATTATTTCGCATGATGAAATGATGAAAAAACATGGATTATAAATTGATGTATACATCGAAGGCTCAAAAAGACCTTTTGCGAATCAACAAATTGGATTCTCGAAAAATTTTGAAAAAGCTGGACGAAATCATCAACCTTGATTCCCCTCTATCAAAGGCAAAAAAATTGAAGAATTTTAGAATTGACACCTATAGATTCAGGATAGGCAGCTATAGGGTTATTTTTAGAAAGGATGAAAAAACACAAAAATTAGTAATTCTGGTTGTGCTAAAAATCGCTCATAGACAAGGGGTGTATAATTAAATTGACATGCTAATTGCTTTTCAATAGAATTGGCGTTGTTAAATTGAAATGTGTGCCACCTTAGCTCAGCTGGTAGAGCAACTGTCTTGTAAACAGTAGGTCGTCGGTTCGACTCCGACAGGTGGCTCCAGAAA
>JAUUZY010000071.1 GCA_030592015.1 Candidatus Peregrinibacteria bacterium
CATCGAAGGTAATCCGATCACAGCAGCCTTTATACAGGGAATCAGCGATGAAAACAATGATGTCATACGTATGAGAGACATTGCAAAATATTGTCTTGAGACTTTGCTTGAAAAGTATTTCCAGGATGAAACCGGTTTGGAGAGCGAGGTAAATTTATTGCTTGGTGTAGCTCCTTTGTCACGTCCTGGTCCCAGATATGAAGGAGAAAACCAAGATGTTGCAAATTATTTAGTTGAAATGGCACAAAAATGGACTAAAAAAGTGACATCGCAAGTGATAACATCCGGCAATTCTGCAGTAATCCGATGTATTAAAATTGCAGGACAATTACTGAAAGAGAATCCACATTGTCTATGTATCATAGGGTGCATTGATTCCCTTTTAGCTTTAAATACGTTAGATTGGTTCGAAAAAGCAGAACGCCTTAAATCTGGGACATTTGGACGGAATCAAGGCTTTCCTCCAGGGGAAGCAGTGGGCTTTATGATTATAGAGACAAAACAGCAAGCCCTCATTGGAAACAAAAAACCCCTGGCAGAATTAGTCGGCGTGGGTTTGGCAAATGAACCAGCGTATTTTCTATCCGAGAGGCCGTCAAAAGGCGAAGGTCTCACAAAAGCATGCAGGGCTGCATTCTCTGAAAGTTCCTGCGACCCTGCGGACATTGAAGTTGTTTTGGGTGATCTCAATGGCGAATTCTTTCGGACAAAAGAATGGGGGTATGCTGAACTTAGATGTTTTGGGAATTGCAATGATGCGAGACAACTCTGGCACTCTGCCGAATGTATGGGAAGCATTGGTGCAGCATCAGGCGCCATATTGATGAACATTGCTGCTGTTGGGCTCTCACGGGAATGGTTTGAAAAATACGCTATGGTATTTTGTTCGGACGACGAAGGAGAATGCGGGTCGGCTGTTCTGAAGAGTAATTCATGAATTAATACACCTTAACAAGGAAGCTAAAGAGAAAATGGGATCTACAGTTTTTGCAAACATGATGGGTATATCCCATAAGAAAAGCGGGGGTAAGAGCCCGGTCTTTCCGGATGTGTGCAAGACCCCGACACCAGGCGGCCCGGTTCCGATTCCTTATCCTAATCTGGCAGAGTCATCAAATCTGGCTAAAGGGAGCAAGACAGTGAAAATCGAAGGGCAGATGGCTGCTATCAAGGGATGTAACTACAATACAAGCACAGGCGATGAGGCAGGGTCGACCGGAGGTGTAGCATCAAGCAAAACAAAAGGCAAAGCCGAGTTTATTCTCTATTCGTTTGATGTAAAAATCGAAGGAAAAAATGTATGCCGGATGGGTGATACTATGACACATAATGATAAGAATGCAATAGGGTAGGTATGACTGACTTAGATTCAGTTGGCGGGCCTTCGGCAGAGCAGCAAGATAAAGAGGAAAAGGGTAACTTAAAAATTACTGTCGTAGATAAATGTGATGATAAAAAATTGATTGAAGACGTCGGAGTAAGCGCCAAATCTCTTAAAGGAGTAACTAATAGTTCCGGTGAAGTTGAATTTTTAGATATTCCTGTAGGGAGTTATGGTGTTACTGCTGACAAGGCTTATCCGAACGAGGATTACATTAATTTTATTGTCCACTATCCTAAAATTGCTCTATCAAAAAAGGCGCTATCTAAGGAATCTACCGAAGCAGAAGTAGAGAATGGGAAGACAACAGACATTCAAATGAAGTTAGATGTATACCGAACTGTTAACAAGGTTGTTTTAAAAAGGATTCACATTGATCGCAAATCAGGGGATTATGGACATTGGTGGATTGTTATTGATGGTAAAGAAAGCTATGGCTGGTGGCCGAAGTACGGGATACCTGATGAAGAAAACGTGTCTGGACAAGCACCTGTATCACCTGACGCACCGCCTGCAAATGCAGGAATTGTTGATAATATACAGTATTTGGCGGTCAGAGCTGGATATGCTGCCCAAAAGTTGTTATACGATGTAAGAAGTCACGCCTTAACGCAGACTTTTCTTGGTGTGGAAGGGGCCTTGAACGCTGATGAAGAACTAGACCCACATGATGGAGACCCTTGTGACGAAGAATATCAGCCGGTTGTACATGATTGTCGAACCGATTCGGATATAAAAACAGAAATTCGCAAATTTGCCAAAGGTTATGCTAAAAAATATGGAAGTAAATGGTCGTGGCGATTCGAATTCGGGAATCATTGCCATACTTTCCAAAAAAGGATGATCGACAAATGCAGGTTAGAAGATCTGAAGGAACTGTAGTAATGCAAAGATGCGTGTATGTTTTGGAGATATACTTATTTGTTTTTATAGTTTTATTCATTTATGGAGGTACACCTGTAATGGGCCAAGAGCAGAATGACACTCAGTACAAAACCCAGAAATTCATCAACGGGGAGAAGTACGATACCTATTTTTTTAAAACATGGTATAGCTATAGCCATCCTATTATTCCAAAGGGTCCAATCAGCTACACTGAGATACAGAAGTATGATGCTTATAATGAAGCATCCTATCGTACGGATTTGAAAGAACCACAGCTCATATTTTTCGAACAATTTTTACTGCAAAGAGAAGATTTTAAATTTCCAGATAATTTAACCCCGAAACAGGTTGGAGAGCATTATTTTATAGTAAATACAGGTGATGGTGATAACATAGTTGTTGAAAAAAAAATTGATGTGAAAGAAACCATTAAGCATGATAATTACGTTGTAATATTAGTTGACCAAGAGGGTAACTTGACGAAATCAGAGCTTGTTAAAAAGGAATTTGATTATTCATTCGAATATATTTATGACGAGAATGGCCTTTTAGTAAAGGTTATTGTAAAAGATGGTCAAAAAGCTCCGATCCAAAAGACAGGCAAAGAAATATATAAACTTTTTTAGTCCTCGACTTTTGCACTCTTGAGAATAGTCAAGAAGATGCTTCGAAAAGCTTTGTTTTTCTAGTATTGGAAAAAGGTGATTACTCATATCCTCTTTTCTTTGTGCATCTATCTGTATAGACTCTCAAAGGGAGTTCATACAAATGGAGTGATATAGTCTGGCTATTGCTCAATAGTAGCGAAGATCAGTACGCGGATCAATTGGGTTGGGAGCGCAAACAATCCACCGGGAATCCAATAGGGTGTTCAAAGAATGACGCTGATGTAGAGAATCCGTCAACTGCAGGATCG
>JAUUZY010000052.1 GCA_030592015.1 Candidatus Peregrinibacteria bacterium
AACTTGAAAAAATAATAAAGAGCTTTATGCTTGAGACATGATAAAGATACTTATAGTTGAAGATGAGGTGACATTGGGGAAAATGTATAAAAAGAAACTTGAAGCGCTAGGGTATGAAGTGAAATTAACAAGGAATGTAGATGAAACAAGAAAAGTGACAGGTGAATTTCATGCTGATTTGATATTTGTGGATTATGGCTTAGGAAAAAAAGAAGAATCAGGATTAGATTTGATTCCGGAATTAAGACGGAAATTCCAAACAATAAAAATTGTAATGCTTTCGAACTACAGTCAGTTTCAAATGAGGAAGGAAGCCATTAAAGCTGGAGCAGATGACTATTTAGTAAAATTAAATACACCACCCAGCGTTTTGGGAGAGTATGTTAAAACGCTATTTTCTTAGCTGCACACAAAACTCTGAACCACCATCCTTAGAGTCTTCAACCCAAATTTCACCATCATGCAGTTCAACTATTTTTTTGCATATATAAAGACCTAGTCCCATCCCGACAGAGTTTTGGTCAGAGTTTGTCTGAAATTTATCAAAAATTCTGTTTTTGTCGGCATCAGATATTCCACATGCATTGTCAATTACCCTGATACAAACGGTTAAATCATCCTCCGTTAGAAGAAGAGATATTTTACCATTAGATTCAGATACAAATTTCCTTGCATTGCCAAGAAGGTTTAGGAGCAATTGTCTAATTTGGGATTTATCAAAGTTAAGAACAAGTCCATTTTGGATTTTGCTCTCAAATCTGAAATCTATATCATTACCACTCAAGGAAAGAGTAAAATTTCTGGATATATCATTAACAAATTCTAGTAAATTTTCATTATTTGGATTGAAGTCTACTTTATCAAGATCATATTGCTGTACGTCAAAGAGTCTTTGAGTTAAAATTTTCAAATTATCTAGAGACTTTTCCACAATTTTCATTTCACGAGTGATTTCAGGATCATTTTGACATCTATCAAGAGTATCACTAAGTTGAAAAATTGCTATGCTTAATGGAGTTCTAAATTCATGTGCAGTTACAGCAATGAAATCTGATTGTTGTTTTACAAGCCTTTCAATTTGCTGGACCTTGTCTGATAGTTGACGGGTTTTATCTACAACAATACTCCGCAGAAGGTCATTTGCTTCATGAATATTTTGCTTTAATAGAACATTCATGAAGGCCACTTCAATGTTTTGTTTGAATTTTAAAATTTCATCTACTTGATCAGTTGTATAGCTTTCGTTATTTGAATTACTTCCTAAGAGAAAAAGACCAAAGAGTTTTCCCTCAGAAAAAAGAGGCAGGCAGAGGTGAGAATTCAAATTCCTCATTGCTGTAGATAGGATTGTCATCTTCGGCTTGCTAATCCTTTGGAAGTCTAGCTCATCAAGAATAAGAATATCTTTAGACGAGTCATTTAAAAGATGAATAAACTCATCACTAGGGTAAATGGGAATGGACTTTCCCTTCCAGGAATCACTAACAAGTAAGAGTTGAACACTTTTATTATACAAGCTAAGTACAAATGCATCTTCGAGCAAGGAATAGAGTTTGTTGTAAGAATCAACGCTGTTCATTTTTATTTTCAACCTGCACAGGACCATCTTCATTTCTCGAAAATCCCTGCTTGTAAATTCTGGAAGAATTTTATTTAGAAAATAAACAAAAACTGTCGCAAAGGAGGCGGAAAGAACACCGAACAGAAAGGAATTGAATGGAGGAATGATAAAATAAAATCCATATACCAACAGTATAAACACTAGAACAAAAAGAAAATAGCGGAAAGCCTTAAGGACAAAAAGTGATAAGTCGAAAAATCGATACTTTTGCATTGGATAGAAAAAGGCAAGAAACAGGACTATGGCAATTAAGACAGATTCTCGTTGAAGGATAAAGATTCCAAAAATTGGCAATATAGCATTTATTGTTACAGCCATAATTGCAGCAAACATCGATCCCATCAAAGAAAAAGAGATTTTCTTTCTATCAATTCCTATAGATTTTCGTAGCTTTAAGATTCCAAATATAGCAGCCAAAATAAAAAGCGAAATTAAACTAAGTACATACAGAGGGTACAAAACACCAAAAACATCTACTACAAATGGATATCCTCCAACAATAATTTCCTCACTTATAAAGGGGGTAAAAACAGAAAGAATTGAGAGGATAAGGATGAAAACAAGTAAAGATTTTTTCTTAAGGAGTGAAAGGGGTAATGACTCGCATGGAAAGAAGTAAAAGAATTGGAACATATAATATGCTATCAAGAGACCCATTCCCCAAGAAAGTCTGAAGGAAAAAAGGGCAAAACTGTGGGACTCAGCGGCAAATCGAAAACCTAAAAAAATACCAATCATCCAGAAAATGCCTGCAAAGCACATAAAAAACAAAGAGCGATTAGCTTTTGACCTATGATCACTCCATAGCGATAGTACTCCAATTAATATGAAGGCAAACACGGTAAAAATATTCAGTATTAGTTCGTACATTTTCTTGTGATTAGGGGGAGAAAGTTTTATAAAAATCGCTCCAATTATAAACCATTATTACAGATTCTTCTCCAAAAGAATGTTGAACCTCAGATGCTCCAACCCGGGTAAGGATACTATGCATAACATTGCCAGACACAGTTTCGCTAACAATGGGCATATTGCGCTTATTCTTAGGTATAGATTGTAAAAAACGGTCAGCCAAATTGCTGAACAGTCCAAGACCTCTGGCAAGTTTTCGGTCAATAGCCATGCAGTTGAGGATAATCATAGGGGTGTCAGCGGTGCTCAAGTCACAAGACGAAAGAAATTCTCGCTGAAATGGCGCAAATTCTCTTAAGTTTTTAGCTCTCAATTCTCCAGGAATATCAGAGTATAGGTAAGGATCCTTCCATTCCTCAGATTTAAAAGCTTCCTCCAAAGTAGCAACATATCCAAACACCATTCCGGCAAGCTTGTCCCCATGTTCCTGATCTCTTAGCAAAATTGTCCACCCAGGGTGACTGAATTTTTCTGATAATAATTTAAAAGTTCTTTCAGGATCTTGATGCAAGTAAGTTTGCGATCCACATTCATTGCAGTCAGGTAATAAGCACTCGTTATCAATGGTTTCGATAGGAACATCAATATCACCATTTGAAAAAACATCCGAAGCAGGGATTATTAGGTCACAGTCGGGACAACAAGCATATTGTCCCCAAGAATGATCCTCACTATTCGAGAAAATATACCTGAAAAAATCTGACATTTCTCTTATAGTTTTCGGACTAAGGTCAGAAGTATTCCAACTTTCAAGTCTGTAACGTCCATTCCTTAATTCCTCAATCTTTAGGGGAGAGAGAGATTTTATAGCCTCTTCAATCAAATTATGGGAATTTTGAATATCCTCGTCAACAGTAGAGAAGTTATCCACGATATTGGTGGTTGAAGGAGTCTCAAAACTTGGGGTACGGAAGTTTTCATTAGTCATATGCTTAAGTTAAATATTAGTTAGACGTCATTATAAAGAACAACTGCAGGAATATCCATATCACCAAACTGAGAAGAAATATTGTGCGCGCGAAGTCCCATATTTTCTATAATTAATTTGTCACCAACAGCTACCCCTCTTGGTAATTTTATAGAGCTTTGTATATCACTTAGCCGATCCCCTGAGTCACAGCTAGGACCATATATTCGATAGGAGGCAAGGTTACTGCTGCTTGCAATTCTACCACTTTTTTTTAAGGTTATAAAATTACATGGGCAGCCGTACACCGCATGATCAGTAAAAGATCCAAAGATTCCATCTGGAAGATAAATAGTTTGTAGGCCGTCTCTATACTCATTTGCAATTATAGGGATAACCAGGTCAACTGCGGAGGCAGTAAGATCACAATACCAATCAACAATAATTCCAGGATCAAAATCAAAGCAAGAAACTCTACGAATTTCACCAAGTGAGGCACAGTCCATACAGTTCACCCCTTCCTCTATGAGAATCCTAAGGATTTCCCTATGTGGATTTGCCTTAACAGCATATGCTACCCTTCTGTGAGGATCATTCGGTAAAAAAATTTCTAAGAAAAGTCTAACAGTAGAGCGAAGCTTTCCTATGTTAAAAAGGTAAAAGGCATCCTCAGCAACATTAGGGTCTGAATAAATCTCTTCCAGAACTTTCTCTCTGCTACTTTCATTGATATATCTATAGTCTTCATTTCCATCAATTGCTGCAGGCTGAGCAGTCAGTGCCATTATTAAAGAGTTCAAGACCGAGGTAAATTGGTCATCACTAGAAGGAAGATCTTCGGATTCGTTAGATGGATCATCTAGACGTGAGCCCATAAAATTTAATTGTTATAAAGAGGTAGTACAAGCATATATCCAACACCATGAACATTGCGAATTAGCTTATGATCAAAGTCATCATCAATTTTTTTCCTTAACCTTCTAATTGTAGTTTGAAGTAGATTCGAATGATATCCAGGTTTTCTGTCCCAAACTTTCAACAGAATGTCATCGTTTCGAACAACATTCCCCTTATTTTTTAGCAAGAATTCCAGCAGGCTAGATTCTTTGTTTGTAAGCAGACTTTCTACATCATTGCGAATGATTTTATTCTGCTTCCAGTAAAAGCTAACACCATTGTGTTCCTCCATTTCCTTAAATTCAGTGCTCAAATGTCTTCTATACAAAGCATTGATACGAGCAATCAGCTCCCTTTCATTAAATGGCTTGCTTAGGTAATCATCAGCCCCCTTGTCAAGAAGTAGAACCTTCTTATTGGATTCCCTTAGAGAACTAAGAACCAAAATGGGGATGGTAGATTTTGA
>JAUUZY010000041.1 GCA_030592015.1 Candidatus Peregrinibacteria bacterium
AGGACCTTGGAAGCAATTATGTAAAAGAAGCTGATCTTGAGCCTAGCACTACCGAATATGAAGTAGGTGGTCTTACAGCCGGAGAATACTGGTTTAAAGTTACTCAAGTTGATGCTGCAGGAAATGAAAGTGAAGGTGCAATTACTAAGATGATTCTAGCTGAAACCGGTCCGGAAATGATTGGATTGCTTCTACTTTCTCTTGGACTTGGGAAAGTTGTAACAAGACGAAGAAAGAAATAATTTAAGAAAATTTTAAGAAATTTTCAGAACCGGGAGCGATAATGTAAATATGTTTGCTCTCAGTAAAAAAATACGAAACTTACTTATAGCCTTCATCGTTGGAGGCTATATTTTATTGTTCTTTGCCTACTTGCAGTTGCCTGATAGACGCTTTCACATCTGGTTTTTGGATGTGGGGCAGGGAGATGCGATATTTATAAAGACCCCTGAGAATCATCAGATCCTTGTAGATGGTGGTCCGAACAATGTTGTAATGGAGGAACTAGCTCAAGTATTACCCTTTTTTGATAAAACGATTGATTTGTTGGTACTCACTCATCCCCATGCAGACCATCTGGACGGCCTAGTTTCCGTTTTAAAGAGATATGAACTAAAGAATGTACTTTTTACCGGTGTGGACTCTCATGGCTCCACATATGAAGAATTTCTGAAGGAAATCAAAATCAAAAACATCCCTGTTTTTATTGCGAATTCCGGAACTGATTTTGTTTTTGGAGATGTTTTTCTGGATGTGATTTATCCTTTTGACTCTATTGCCGGAAAAAGCTTTGAGAATGTGAATAATTCCTCTGTTGCGCTAAAGGTTTCTTATCTGGATCATTCCATTCTGCTTACCGGTGACTTGGAGATCGAAGCGGAAACTGAGCTGGTGTTTTCTGATATAGATCTAAGTGCTGATATTTTTAAAGCTGGACACCATGGGAGCAAGACTTCTTCATCTTTTGCCCTGCTTACTAAGGTTAGTCCGGAAATCGTTGTTATTCAGGTTGGAGAGGATAATACCCATGGTCACCCTTCTCCGTCTACACTAAGAAACCTACACAGAATGGAAGTGAGCGAAATTCATAGAAATGATGAAGATGGCAGGGTTGAATTTGTATTCTAAGCAGGTGGCTGCCTTTTTATCACTGCTCCGAGTGAACGAAGTTTTTCATCGAGTTTTTCGTATCCTCTATCGATATAATTTATATTCAAAATTTCAGTAACTCCATCTGTCATTAGGGCTGCTATCACCATTGCCGCTCCTGCTCGTATATCACAGCTAGAAATTGGCAATGCCTTCAACTTTGTTGGTCCTATAATCAATGCCTGATGTGGATTTAAGTACTCTACATGAGCGCCCATCTGCTCCAATTCAAAGAGATAACTTAGTCTTCCCTCAAATAATGTCTCAAAAACCTTACTCACACCTCTCGCCTTTGTGAGTAGTACTGCAAATGGAGCCTGCAGATCTGTCGCAAAACTTGGATATACAGCTGTTCTAAGCATCTTTACCGCTGTCAGCTGTTTGTGTGGCTGAATATGTACTGAATCCTTCATTAATGTAAAATTCGCTCCGATTTCTAAAAGCTTTTGCCATAAGCTATCCAGATAGTCCGGATTTATTCCTTTTATAAGAACATCGCCCTTTGTCGCTACAGCAGCGATGGCAAATGTCCCCGCTTCCAAATAGTCACCTGTTATAGTGTGAGTCACTCCTTTCAAACTTTTTACTCCTGTAATCTTAATTATATTTGTTCCTATCCCTGTGATTTTTGCTCCCATTTTTTTGAGGAAATGGCAAAGATCCTGAACGTGTGGTTCTGCTGCTGCCAGTCTTATTTCAGTATCTCCTTCAGCTAAAACCGCGGCCATGACTACGTTTTCCGTAGCTGTCACACTCAATTCCGGAAGTATGATTTTGCTTCCCTTTAACTTGCCAACTTTTATATGGAGTCCGTTTTTGTCGTCTAGGATATTGCATCCAAGTGCTTTCAACCCTCTAGTATGAGTGTCTACTGACCTCTTTCCCAAAACACATCCACCCGGAAATGGCATTTTCACCTCTTTTAATCTTGGAAGTAGTGCACCGATTATTAGAATTGATGCTCTCATTTTTTTGATCTGCTCATCCGGTAATGCATTCTTTTTTATCGTTGCTGGGTCTATTGTCAGCACGTTGTTTTCAAATTCTACCTTTGCTCCAAGTGCTTCAATGATTGAAATCATTGAGCGTACGTCTGCGATGTCAGGTACGTTTTTTAGTACTGACTTCCCTTTTGTGAGCATTGTTGCGCACAAGATTGGTAGAGCGGCATTTTTTGACCCGCTTATAAGCACTTCTCCGTTTAGTGGTTTCCCACCTTCAATTATAAATTTTGGCATATGTGTTTTTACGTGTCGCCATTATAATGATATCACCTTCCCGAGTAAAACTACTTTTATGAAAAAACTATCTTCAGCAAAATTATTTGATCAATTTGCCTATGCCCTACTCTTTTTCTTGCCTCTGATTTTTCTAACATTCTTGAATAATTCCTTTGAATTGCCGAAAATGATGTTTTTTGAGCTTGGAGTTCTGGGGATGCTTTTTTTCTACGTTATAAACCTTGCTTATATGAAGCGGCCCGAGTTGAAGATTTACTCTGTTTTTAGAAAGCGCAGTGTAAAAATAGCCATGCTCGTCTTTATAGTAATGATTTTTCTTTCCACAGCGTTTTCGATAGCGCCGGAATTGAGTTTTTGGGGAAGTTACTATCGCTTACAGGGGGCGCATTCTTTTGCCTACTATTTTTTGTTTTTCCTTTTGTTGGTTATGAATTTTCATAGTAAGGAGCAATGGGACCGGGCTTTTAGGTCTATTTTTGTAGGATTCTTTTTTGTTCTTCTTTTTGCGGTTTTGCAGAAGCTTGGGTTGGACTTTACGGGGTTTGACCTGGAGGAAGTCAGTCTTGGCAGAGTTTTTTCGTCTTTTGGACAAACGAATTACCTTGCCGCCTATATTCTTTTGATTAGTTTCCCTCTTCTTTCCTATGTTTTTCTGAATAAAAAGAAATGGCCGCTGATTGCTTTGCTTATTCTGGGATTTATTGTTCTGAGTTTTACTGGGAGTCGAGCTGCTATGCTGGGACTTTTTGTGGGAATTGTTTTTTATTTAATTCTTGGCTCTGTTTTTTTATGGGGAAAGAAATGGCTTTTGCTAGCGGCAGCTGTTTTTCTATTACCACTTATGTCTGTTTTTTATGCGAATTATTTTCATTTAGAAAATGATAGTTTGATGGGGCGTCTTGTTGTGAATGAATATAATATGAGATCTATTGATTCCAGACTGCTAGTGTGGAAGTCATCGTTGGAAATGATAAAAGATCTGGGGTTTACTGGTAATGGTTTGGAAACTTTTTCCTTGGCGCTTGGCCCATACATGTCACCTTCTGTTTTTGAATTTGAAAGACTGAACACTCTTCCTGATCGAGCGCATAACAGTTTTTTACAATTGTTTAGTGATTTTGGAATTGTTGGTCCTGTTTTTTACCTTTTTGTTTTTATTTATATTTTTGGGCTTGGTATTTCCAGACTTCGAAAACTCAATAAGCGAAAGAAAATCCTTGTTATTGGGATACTGAGTACTTTCCTGAGCCTGTTTGTGAATAATCTTTTTTCTTTTAGTGTTACCGTCCACTTTGCCTTTAGTGCTTTCCTTCTGGCATTTTTACTTTTTCTACTTTCCGAAAAGACTGTGAAAAAATCTATAGTGATGAATAAAGTCATTGTTCTTGTTATTTCATTTTTTGTTTTCTTTTCTGCAATTCTTCAAAATGTGTTTCCCCTGGTCGCCGATAGTTATGCAAGAAGCGGTGACCTACAAACCGCAACCTTGCTTCACCCTAAGCAAAATTATTATGGCTACGCTCTTTCTTCGGTTTATCTTAAATTGGGAGAATTTGAATCCGCCCTATATGAGCTTGATAGAGTTGGGGCTTTTGTTTCCGAGCAGGATGTTTACTACTATTTTTTGAAGGGTAAAATTTATCATGAGCAATGCGTTGCGGATGGTGTTTACTGTGATGAAGCTGAAGACTCATATATGAGGGCATTTCAATTATCTCCAAACTACCCCCCTGTACTTTTGAACTGGGGAATATTTCATATAGAAACTGATGATTGTGAGCTCGGCTTAAGCAAACTGAATCAATATTTAGATATAGTTCCTGACTCTTACAAGTCCCCCGGAACAGAGAAACACAGGCTTTTCTACAAGCATAATCCTTATTTTGACACAGTTTTTGACTACACAGATAAATGTAGCCCCTGAGTCAGGCAATATAACGCAGATCTGTCCAGTTGTTCATTGTAAATCACCTCCTTCGACAGTTGATTTAGTGGCTTAAATATGCTATTATATTGAGATCGAAAAAAAAGACAAAAACAAAAATAAAAATGACTAAGAAAAAAAGTAATTTCAATCTATATTATGTATCCTTGGCTATCCTTTCCCTTGTTGTAGGGTATGTTTTTAGGGTTGAGGCTCCTATTCCAAATACAGCTGACGATTATAGTTTTCTAGAGACCTCTATGGTTTCTATTCTAGGTTCTATTCTGGATGAGACTATTCCTGATGATCTGGACCTTGGAATTGATCAGATCATTTTGAAGAAAATTTCCGATCCAAAGTCAGACTTCAATTACTACAAATACAATGCCACGGTTATGCTTCATAACTACGGTGGTGATCTTCGAAATGCAAAGGTTATTTTGCATACTGATTCGGATAGGAATTATCTTTTCCTAAAAAATACAGCTGATGGATTCTCACTAAAAGCAGGTGAAGATTATCCTGTTCGTGGATATGAAGTTCTCTTTGATGGTCGATATAACGGTGGAGATATTAATTTTAAGATTGAAATACAAAATGAAGATGAGAACCGAACTGATGTTAATGATTCAAATAATGAATTTGGAATAGAGATATTTGAGTTTCCTCCGAAATTAAAATCCCTTTCTGTGGATAAATTCCTTGAAGATGGAAGTTTCTATCTGAATTTTGATGAAGAAGAGCATGTCTTTTCTTCAAATGATTTTATTACATACTTTAGCGATACCCTTTCATACAGAGATACTAGTCTTCGATACAGGGAGGTATATACGCTCAATGATTTGTATCCACATTATTGGCTAAATACTTCGCTCAATTTGCTTGAATCTGGTCATTGGTCGGCTACTCGTAATTCTGAATTGGATCCCGAATATATTCAACCAAAAGAGGATATTCTTGATCCTAAGAATGAGTCTTATTTTTATGTAAAATCCATCGATGAAGATTCCGGTTATTTCAAAATCAGTGATATCTTAGCTTTTCTCCCACAGGAGGAAATGGACAGGGCTCAATTTTCACGAGTCTTTGTTGATACGCTTGGTCTGGAACTGACTGAGAATGATGTAAATCTCTATGAAGATGTTGACGCGGAAGAGTGGTATGGGCCAGCAGTTCAAACTATTTACAATTTAGGTTTAACAGATATAAATAAATTCCAATATCTTCCATCTGAAAAAATTACCAGGGCAGAGGTTCTAAAAGTGGTTCTGGATTATTTTGATGTGGATTTGGTCTTTGATGATTTTGACCAGCGTTTTGAGGATATTGCAGAAGACGACCTGATTTATCCTTATGCTCAAGCCCTTTCGGCAGACAAGAAAGGCACCGAGCTAGCTGATTATTTTGAACCTGATTCCATTGCAACTAAAAGTTTCCTAAAATATTTGATTAATGAATATCGCTAAAGTAATTAGAAATTATTTTCTTTTTTTAGTACTCGTAGTTAGTGCTGCGGGGCTGAGTTACAACAATAACGTGAATGACTACTATGTAAGTGTGATGCATTCCGTTACTGACCTTGTTGAAGAATTAAGTGATGGAATGCTTTCAGAAAGTGGCTTGCTGTCTGTTTCCTCAGGTCTTACAGATAATCTTTCTTTTGTTGATTTGGGCAAGAATCTGTTTTTGGATAATCCAAATGAGAATATTTTGAATTTTAAAATGACAAAGGATGGCTATTTTGTATCACCAGGCAGTCAAAATATTTCAATGATGACCCTTTTGTTTAAGACTGGTGATGAGCCAATGGAGCTTAAGTCTGTAAAATTAAAAGTACACGGGACTGAACCCTCTAACATAGGTAAGGTTATGCTTTATGATGGTGATGACCTTCTGTCTTTGGCGGAACGTGATGGAGAATATTTTTCATTTTCCGACCTAGATTTCTCTATGAATAATAATAGTGAAAGAGGCATTTCATTAAAGGCTGACTTTGGTGGAGAACTACATACGGGTGAAAGGATCCGTTTTGATATTGAAGAGGCTGATGATCTTAAACTAGAAGTTGGAGGAAACTCATATATCATCAATCAGTTCTACCCGATCGAAGGTGAATATATTAGTATTGTACGACCTCGCTCTTAAGGTTCCAGTTGTAGGAGTAAAACATCAGCCTGCTGCTTGATTTTTTGTCCCAATGCCTGAGTTGATGAATCTTCTTCATAGGCGGCTCCTGCATATGCTTTCGCTTCGTTTACGTGACTCACCAGCGATTCTGCATTTAACTCAAGACCAGCTTGATAAGCGTAACAAAGCTCTCTAAAACCCCTGGCTATTTTATTTGCTGCTTTTACTATTGATTCATTTGGTGACATGTTCATGGCCTGTTCAGTGTAGAACACTGCACTATTTGCGCTTTCAATTGCAGCTCCTACGTTGTCTTCGTTTAGTTTTACAAGCACTTCTACAAGTTCAGACTCTGCTACACTAAGCATTTTTTGTGTATCTCCTCCGTATTCTACTATAAGCAATTTGTATATAATTTCTGAAGTTTCTCCACGGGTTAAA
>JAUUZY010000075.1 GCA_030592015.1 Candidatus Peregrinibacteria bacterium
GATTATTTGAACAGATCGATCGCTTGATTGAGACATATGAACAACCTATATTAATATTAGAGGATTTTCCATCAGCTTTTGAACGAGTTGAATGGCAAAAGAGAAAAAAACATGTATTCGGGGCACTAACTTATATTTTTTTAAGAAGGCAGTTACCTATTGTACCCACATGTGGTGAGAGTGAGACCGCTATACTATTGAATAGAATTGCCTCATGGACTCAAGAAGAAAAGACTGATCCTCTCATTGCAAGAAAATCACCAAAAAAACGAACACTGAGAGAGGACCAATTGTATTTTCTACAAGGATTATATAATACTGGCCAGAAAAAGGGAGAAATTTTGCTGGATGCATTCAATAATAATCCGAAAGAAGTTATTGATTCAATATTGCAAACCGAAGTTCTCTACACAAAAACAGGAAATCCAAAAGGATTAACTGGACCAATGAGCAAAATAGAGGGATTTGGTCCTAAATACGTCTTAAAAAACCAAGGACTACTTCATTCCTCAAAAGAAAAGGATGAAGGTTCTTAGTCCTCATTTTCACTAATTTTCAATTCCATTGAATACGAATAAACCCTTCTTCTCCTAACTCCTTAGGGTTTTCGCTATTTACATTCAATAACAAACTCAGAATACATTCTGAAGTAGAAATATCTAAGCAAATAGTTAACCAAGGACAAGTAAGCTCACAGAATGGAAAAGGAGTTGAATTTAACTTTTCCTTCAGACGATGTAATTCCTCTAGAACTATTGCCCGACTTGAGCCATAGCTATTATTTATTCCCCTATATTCAACTTTAGAGTCGGAACCCATTACCAAGTCATGCTTCTAGGATTTGATGGTGTATATAAACAATTCTATTGTCTTTAAATAGGAAATATCCGAGAGAGAAGACTGAAAATGTCGAAAATGACTATTTTCTTCTTTACTTCTTTGGTTTTTCATAGCTATAACTCAGATCAGGAAATACTCCCGTACGTACTTCTTTATTATATTTGCTTACAGCATTCAATATTTGCTCTTTAAGGTTCACATATCGCTTAACGAATTTCGCTTTGAAATCAAAATACCCTAACATGTCATAAGTGACTAATACCTGCCCATCACAATGAGGCCCAGCACCTATCCCTATTGTAGGTATGGAGATGGATTCAGTGATCTGCTTTGCTACTTCCCAAGGAATTGCTTCCAGAACCAAAGAAAATATCCCAGTTTCTTCGAGTGCTTTTGCTTCTTCGATAAGAAAATTCCCTTCTTCCTCTGTGCGACCTTGGACTTTAAAACCGCCAAACTTGTGATAAGATTGGGGAGTTAATCCCAGATGCCCCATGACAGGGATTCCTGCATCCAAAATGCCTTTAATGGAATCTATTCGTTCGATTCCTCCTTCCAACTTGATTGCCTCAGCTCGGCCTATTTTTACTAATTTGATCGCATTTTTGATTGACTCTTCTTTAGAGACCTGAAAAGTTCCAAAAGGCATATCTCCTACGACCATGGAAGATTTAGCTCCTCTTGCAACAGCTTGTGTGTGTCTTATACTTTCTTCAAGTGTAACAGGAAGCGTTGTTGAATGACCATACACAACCATGCCCATAGTATCACCAACTAGCAGAATATCAGTCTCAGCTTCATCAAGGATTGATGAAATGACATAATCATAAGCTGTAAGCATTGTGATAATTTCTCCCTTATTTTTCATATTTACAATATCTATTGCTGTTATTTTTGCCATTTTAACACTTCATTCATTTTTTTTTATTGAAAGCTCTGTTGCAAGTCTTGTAAGGCGATTTGACATGTAAAAGAGAGCAGTTTCAAGTAATTTACTATTATTATGTTTCGATCGCTCAATCAACAGCTCATCTCGCGATAAATGTTTCAGTTCCTTTGCAATAACTACCATTTCAGCTGATGCTCGGGTTAGATTATTAGTTATTGATACAGAAGCAGTAAGTGATGTTCGTGACAGTGGATTCAGGTCGACCGTAATTACTTCCTTTTTTAGATGCGTTAATGCCTGGGTTCTATCACCATCTTCTAATGGGACAAATACACAATCTGAAACTGCAATACCATCAATATCTACTATACGCCGTTGATGGGAAATTTCCTTGATCGTAGTTTGTTTATCAGGATCAATACCTAGGAGTTTTTTTGCGCCAGCTTCCTTCATAGCAGTTTCGATTGCTAATTCACGTTCTCGAGATCTATAAAACAGATTTATTTCTAATGGGGCATTCAAACCTTTACTCAATTCAACAATCTCTTCAGGACAAAGTACAGCAACGTTTCCATTTACAGAAATAACTGGCTTTTTTGCTAAAAGTAAATGTATAGTAGCTAATCGTTCTTGTTCAAGTGCAAATTGCGGAGTTTCTTCTCCTAGTAAATAGTCGAACGCTTCTCCCCTACCATGAGCAATTAGCCCTGCTTCTGCCACAATTCGCTTATGCATCCCTTCAATTATACTTTCTCGAATAAAAAGTGATTGATATCGTGGATGATCCTTTGGTACTTCGTGTTTGGTCATTTTTTTCCCTTAACAACTGTATTTTCGCAAATTTCCTCTTTTTGCATAGTAGTCTGATTTGCAGCAAAATCATCAAA
>JAUUZY010000023.1 GCA_030592015.1 Candidatus Peregrinibacteria bacterium
AGCAGCCCAAACACGATTCAGGCCTATTATATTGACCAGCATGACAACAATCCTAGGGTCTCTAACAATAGCTTCAGACCCGGTATGGTCAGGTCTAGCCTGGGCAATAATATTCGGACTCTCACTTTCAACAGTCCTCACTTTATTGGTGTTCCCAGTACTTTATTACAAGGTAGAAGGGGAAAAGTAGGGTAGCAAAAATCTGGTACCGGTACCAGATGGTAGATGAATAGTGGCTTGGACGAGCCACTTCTTATGATATTTTCAAGCTCCTGCCTCTCTGGTACAATAAAAACAGTCTAATTCCTAAACTCAAATACTATGAAAAATCAGTGTCACCTATTTAGCAAAATTCTCTTCACAGTTGTTTTCCTTATTGGAGCATATATGCTCATAACATTTTGGGGACCGGTTAGCCCACCTCTACTTAGCGGTATCGCCTTTATGCTAATTGGAGCGGCAGCCTTCACATGCAAACACTAATCTCGTACTGGTACGAGGTCTAAATTTCTTCAAAAATAAGATTCTCAGCATCCTTTTTTATCTTCCTAGGATCCCAGTTTTTACCATGCATATTTATAACAACACCAAGTGGGGTGTCTGCATTTATCAGGCTAGATATTGAAGCTCCTAAATTTAACAAGCCATCGCCGCCAGCCAGATTCATTGGATACATTGCTCCAGTAATGACAATACTCACGTCCGACAGTATATCTTCCGGTAAATTTTCTAACAAAAACATCCCAGTTTCTGGCATCGTAAACGTTCCATGCGTGATTAATATACTCTTTATTCCATTTTCATGTGCATTGCTAATTTCTTGAGCCAATGCCTTACGATCCTCTTCGGTGATTTCACGACTATCTTTATTGCAGATAATTTTCATTGAATAATCTGCATATACTTTCAAAGAAAGTGTTAAATATTTCTCTATATCAGTAGAGTCAGAAAAACATGCAGCTAATTCAGCAATTTGAGGGTATTCCGGTGCACATCCAGTAATAGTTCCTCCTGTGGCAAGATGAAGAATTTTTCTCATAATAAATAGAATTAGGGGTGAGTTTTTGTGGTGGGCCTTCTAAGGTAGATTTTGAACACATTGTAAGGGCAATGATTAAGCACAAACCAGTTCACAACCTTTCCTTCAAAATCACCTCAATCATACCCAAAAAGCCTACAAAAACAAACAAATACAATGCAGAAATTTACTACTAAAAGGGGAAAAGCTTGATTAGTGTCCAGTTCTCATTATATAAGCCCTTTATCGTTTGAACATAAGCAGTAAAAGATCTACAATCTAAGTAAATATAATAAATACTAATATGAGTGATAAAGAAAAAGGAGCTGCTAAAAATCTATATAAAGCCGTAAATGTTGCTAGCAAGGTAAAGGTAGATTCACCAAAAGCTCAACAAAACAAAGACGTAATGGTTGATAGTAGTGGAGGATTTATAAAATTCAATGAAGAATAGAAGAGGAATAGTCAGAGATAAAATAACGAAAGATCAATGCCTATACTCAGCATAATAATAACCTTTCTACTTTTGTTTATGCTCTTAATTATAATGCCTCTTAGCAATTTAGACTATGAGTCGTTAGATCTTAAGAATGTCATAATGGTATGGGGGAGCTTGCTTCAAGTACCTATCCTGCTTTGGGCAATCTTCGTTTTCAAGGAAAATTCAAAAGACACACGAAAATTGATAGAAAGTATAAGGCTTACAAAAGATACCGCAAGTGACTCAACTAAAACATTTAATGTTGCAGATCTCAGCACAAGGCATAGTGATTCCACCCTAGTGAGCAAAACAAAAATAAGTAAAGGGGTATACTATTATGAGACAGGTATGAAAGGCTACAAAGATCTAAGTTATACATATAATATGAAATATCCATCATCTCTAACTCCTGAAGTATCAAATGGAGGGCCTAAAGAAGAAGAAAACTGGATACCAGAAAGAGATTTTACAACTAGAAACAAAAAAGGGTTTAAAAATATGGAAAATATAAATGTGGTAAAAGTAAGGCTTAAATTAAACAATCTAAGAAACGGAAACGAGCTGACAATCAGAATCAAGAAAAAAGCACTCTAACCAAAAAAGGAATCATAGAATTACAAGATATTATGCAACAGTTCCCTATACACAGTAGACCACCATACTTCATTTCCAAATCCTATAATCCCTCTTTTGGAGAGGCCTATGCAAATTGGAATGTCTATTCTCAATTCATCCCAGACCTACGAAGATGGGTCTATGATAGACTTGAATTTCATGCTTTGCAGGAATTAAGGGATTCCTCAAAGAAAAAGGAGATTCTAGCAATCCTCAAAACTGCAAGGAAATATGATCAATCATGTATCAATTTACCTGTAACAAGCACTGTAGTGACTCACATGTATGTTTGTGAATTGCTTATAAAGGCCATGCTTCTATTTTTCAAGGTCACACCAGAAAAACATCATGGCTACTCCTTCAAAAGCAAAGCTAGCAATCCATTAGAATACTATTCTAGCGTTGTTAACCGTGGCATAGCTGTTAATTTACACAATCTATTTTACTCCAATCCATTCCCTAGCTCTGGCGATTTTCCATCACTTAAAGAATACTTTAGACTTTGTCCGGACCTAAGGAAAGAATGCTATGAGGTACTAAAGAAGTCTCCTTACGTTTTTCCCTGCAAAGAAGGGTACGGCAGTACGGGGTCACACTCTGTTTCAGCTCATTATCATAGCTGCGGCATTAGCATTGACGTTGGAATAATGACAAAATCAGGAAGCAGTAAGGACAGAATGTGCAAAATCTTCCCTGATTATTCAAATTACAATGTAGAGACTGGTAATGCTCGGTATACTTCGTCAAGTGTTGAAGGCGAAAGTAAGTCTGATAATTTTATTAGCACAACTAGAGGTGTAGATGGGTCATCATACGCTATTGGATTTGGAGAGTCACCCGTCATCAAGCAAAGAGATATAGAAATAAGATTTTATATCACATTTCTATTAGGTTCTATGGCTAGATACTCTCCTAAGGAGTGGGAAGAAATGGAATTAGAAAACCCAGGATTATTCTTTCTGGTAAAAAGATTTCTTGAAGTAAATCATGTTTTATTCCCTTTATTAGTGTTGCGCTATATCACAGGGAAGGCATATTCCATTATTTCAAGATCTGTTTTGGGATAGTCTTCTGGTATATCCATGGATCATGTGCGAGTTATACGTATAGAAACTTTACAATGATGAGTAGACGATGGCATTGCCTTGAAGATGCTAATGATTCTTGCTAGGTTGAAACAGTATGGTGTAAAATTTTTCAATGGCAGACCTAGACAGTCAATATCGTGACCTCAAAAAGAAATGTGAAGCAGTAGAGAAGGAATTTAAGAATAACCTTACAGATTTTGTTGTAGATGAAACAGATGGGGATATTTACCTTGTTTCCTCTAGAATTAAGAGCCTGCCTTCGGTGAAAAGAAAAATGGCAACCCGAAAGGAGATTAATGAGCTCAGTGACTTAGATGATTTTCTTGGTTTTCGGGTAGTTTGTCATTGCATGAGCGATATTAAGGAAGTAAAAGCCCCATTGGAACAATGGCTTCAAAGAATCAGTGAAGATGAAGTTGTGGTGAAACCTGTAAGCAATCGTGGATATAATGCAGATCACTTCTATACAAAAATAGATGGCCAAATTGTTGAAATTCAACTTAGGACTATATTAAGGCATGCATGGGCAGAGCAATCGAGAAAATACATTTATGAGCGAGCAGAGGGGGAACAAGATATACTGGCTCAATCTGTTGCTGGGATCTTAGAAAGTTGTGAGAGCCTTTGGGATTTGGTAAAACAGAAATGCGATGTTGAGGAAACGGTAGATCTGACAGATAGGGTCAAACATAAAGTTAAGGAATTAACAGAAGTAGAGACTCCAGGAGAATTAACAGAAGTAGAGACTCCAGGAGAATTAACAGAAGTAGAGACTCCAGGAGAATTAACAGAAGTAGAGACTCCAGGAGAATTAACAGATAGGCCAATAAATGAATTGGAGAAACTTGTGGAAGAGGCAAGAATCCCTCAAGTTGAACAGATTCTTGAGGAAGCCTACTTATCTCTAAAGGAGGAGTGGGAGCAAGGATTTGCTAAACTGCAAAAGAATGATGAGGCTGAATTATTCTTTGAAGTCATGGAGACAAAGATGCTCATGTTCAAAATCATTGGTTTATTCGCCATACGCTACAGCAATGAATCGATTCTCAAAAAAGTATTGGAATATTTTCCCAAAATTGCTCAAGTATCAGAAGGGAAATCAGGACTGACCGCAGGAATCTCTGTTGCTTATGGGATATTACATAATACTTTTTACTATCTTGGCATTTTTTCCCTTGAAAAAAAGCGCAAAGCCAGCCTGAAAATCTTGCTCAATACTAAGCTTTCATGGGTTGTCAGAGGCACTTTTGATATTACAAATCTTTGGGATATGCCTCCCATTTTTTGTCCCGCTGTCCTCAGAAGCGCTGATTTAACCTTCAACAGACTTCTGACACACTACGAAGATGAAATGAAAGACAAGGAAGTACATGAAATAATATCGCTTTCTGAAGAGGACTTCATAACATATGCGAATCAGTACAATTTATTATTTTGCCTAAAAGCCGAACAACTAAAAGCAGAGGACGAGAATAGGCATATTTGGTACTATCCAAATTTTGGGAGGTACTACTCATCCAGAGTAATTCCTTTGGTCGAGCGGTCAAAGAAAGATCCAGATTTTCAAGAATTCATTCAACATGCATTTAATGAAGAAATTACAAAGTTCAATGAGAATGCAAATGCCAGGATCGAACAAATTATTGCAAGGGGACTTGGCTCAGGTTATTTCTGGGATTCAATTAGAACTTGGTAACTAAATCTCATAGCTATCTGCCAAAGGATACCAAAAAATATATTGCGCTTAACATCAACAAAGTATTATACAGAACAGAAAACTGTTGATACACACTACTTCTTCTTGGACAATCGCTCTACAAATTTAATCTCCTCTAGAGTTGCAAATACAAAATGTTCATTATCTGAGGCCTTGCACATAATTTCTACTACATCCCTAGCCCTATGTCCTTTGGAGAATAGGTGATAAAAACATGAATATGCAGTTGCAGTTTCAGACCATGAGGGCTTGGACTTATTAGCTACCATGCTTATAAAAGGCTCATTCGTACCTTGACCCATAGTGCATGCAGATGAACTATCACAGGCTGATAGACAGAGCAATAGTGTCCCATTCATCTTTACATTGATTGGCTCAAGGATTTTGGCTATTTCCGTCCATCCTATGGTTTCTTTACTGGTTAAACAAAGCCCACCTTTATAACCATGGGCGCTTATATGAATAATTAATTGCATATTCGAATGCCTCTCAATTTCATTGAAGACATCAACTTCTAACGCATTGATGAAATTTTTTCTGTCGGTGGTAGTTTTCAATACACAGTTTAAATCGTGTAATGACAAAGTTTTTCTCAACATTTCTCCTTCAGAACGATTGTTAAAAAAATCCTCTGCTGATGGAGACTCAATAACATAAACAAAAAACGGCACTTGTTCTAAATAATCATACATAATTTACTATTATCGTTATTTTTCTAAAGCGAATATTGAGCCAAAAATTGGAAAATCCCACTAGATATAACTCCACAGAATATATTAGCTGACATATTTCTCAGTCTTTCCATTAATGTCTCTATTTCTTTTTGATTAAAGACTTCAGTAGCCTTCTTTAACTCTAACAATAGTTTCTTAATTTGCGGTGTGAACTCGTCATGTGAAATCTTAATGCTTTGAGTTAAACGTGACGAATTATAGGCAACGTTGCTATTGAAGGCATTTATAGTCATTGGAGAGGGGTACTCTTTCTTCTCGATCTCCGCTTCATAATATTCACGGCCATTTGGGGTAAGCTTCCAGGAAGTGATATTAGAACCTATAAAATGTACCTCCCCATTGGGATAAGTAGTAAGCTTTACCCCATTTTTAGCCACATATTTTCTGTCCAAAAGAAAACATTTAACTTTTCCATATTTAATATCTCCAAAGTGATTTTGTAAATCACAAACACTATTTTGACCATCTTCTATCATCTGCATCATTTCTAGCCAATCTTTTTTTGAGAACTTGCTCTGATTTCGAAGAAAGTTTTCACCACTTGGCTTGATGAAAATAAGCACCCAATTGCCTTGATCAGCTTTTACTCCCCCTATATATCCTAAGCCTTCAAGATGCCTAAGCATTTTCCTTGTCTTGCCTAAGTCACAAATTTTAAGGGCATCAGCAATTTTCTGATCATCGCAATCTCTATGATCACCGATATATTGTAATATCTTTATTTCTATACCCTCAAGATTCGATTCATTCATAGTTTTTAATTTAAATTATTAACATTGGGATCCTTATCTATTTTCAATTAAACTTCAAATAGTTGAAGTAGACCAACACAAGAAGATGTGATATAAAACAAGCTTTGTCAACTTTGTCAACTTTGTCAACTTTGTCAGCTTTGTTGGGGCATGTGCTTGGGGTCGCCATTTGTGGGACTATTCCTTAGCTTCAGACTTCATCATGTCGTGGCGTTTCACTTCCCAAGTATTTTTTTAATTTTACTACTATAATCGTTTTCTGAGCAAATCAGAGAAGAGCCACTCTCATAATTTCAAAGAATAGTTCCTCCAGTCTCCAAAGAACTCTTGCGGAATTGGATTTTTTGCTAAAGGATTGTGGACGACTATGAAATTAGATCCCGGAGATAAAAGAGATAGGGTAAGGACATTATGTGTCTCATATATAATGGCACTTATCCCCTCGTATTTTTTATCAAGAAAATACCCCAAGGGTACACTTTTCCCGCTACTTTTTTGGATTTCTGGCTTAGGAGACCATGTTTTCTTTCCTGTTTTCATATTAAGCACTATATGCCCAATTCCAAAAACAGCATTAAGCATTAACGGACTAGCACCATCTACAAAATCGGTCTGAGATCTATTTATTGCTATTATATAAGGATCATTTGGGCCAACTACATTATCTGATATATATTGCTCATACTTTTCAAATTTTTCAGAGATTGACTGAGTAAGTCTCAAAATTATCTTGTCCTCCGGAACAGTTTGAACAGTTCCATCGGTTCTCAATTCAGGGACTGCATCCTTCCCAACCCCCTTTTTTGAAGTTGTTGCCTCAATCCATATTGCTCTATCCTCCTTTTTAGTAGTTAATTTTATGTCTGGACCTGAACTAGCTTGTTTCCCTAGGATAAAACCTTTTTTTATAAGCGTGTATCCTAAATACATTTCCCATATTCTAGCCTGAAAATCTATTGAGGACTCCTTTAGGAAGAATTTTCTATCCTTTGCGGTTTCAATGTATTTAGAATAGGTTTTCCATATTTTTTCAACATAATCTCTAAAAAACTTCCGATCTGGATGATCACGATTAAATGAATATACCTCATCGGGTGCGTCCTCAATGCAGAAAAAACTATCCATAAACAGTGTTTTTAGAAGCAAATTCCTCTCACTTTTTGCTCAATAATTTATTCCAGACAGCTTTGTCTCGCCACCTTATTAAAAGTAGCCCAACCGAAACACTTGCTGCTACCTGAACAAGCCAATGGAGGCCATCAAACCAAATATACACGTCTCCTAGCAGCCAGATGAGACCAAGGAACAATTTGAATGCTATTGAGTACAAAAATACTGTAAACAAAACAATGAAGGCCTCCACTAAACGATCTAAGATTTTATTCATAATAATAAATTAATTTTCTCCCAACAACTTTCGGTAACAATTAGACTATATAACGGTTACAAATTTACCAAATATTTGCAAAAAGAAACGCATAAAGCACTGAGAACAACAGTACATAACCAAAAATTATTAGTCCATTTACCCAATTTACTTTTGCCTCTACTTTCTCCTCACTTAACAACAAATATGTATGAAATGCAGCGCTAACCAATCCATATAGGATGGCGAAAATAATTACCCTCAGAAGGAAATAACTCCAATTCGCAATGAAATCAAAAAGTCCTGGATATAGACTGTTGCTGTCATGCAATAGGTCTATCTTCCATAACAACACTAGCGTAAAGAGGGAAACAGCAACCACTTTGCTGAGGTAAAATGGAAAAATCCAAAGCCAGTGGTACCATTTAATATTAAGCACACACTTTGATCGTTTGAATTCATCAATAAGCTCTTGTCCCCAACCTGCACTGATCCAACCAATCACTGGCGATAAAATTGCCAAAATAGCAGGTAGGAGCAACATTATCTTTACAGATTTAAACGTATATCCATTTTTTGAAATTGATACAACACCAAGTATGAATATTGCAATCCAGAATAGGATAGTTGGCAGTGTTGCGATTACTGCAGTCAACTTAGCCCTCTTCTTTAGAAAAGTTCC
This sequence comes from Candidatus Peregrinibacteria bacterium, assembly GCA_030592015.1. Classification (GTDB taxonomy): domain Bacteria; phylum Patescibacteriota; class Gracilibacteria; order UBA1369; family LOWO2-01-FULL-3; genus JAUUZY01. The sequence continues at coordinate 8,454 of JAUUZY010000023.1, forward strand.
AATCACAAAAGTGCCAGTTGCCGTTGCGAACAAGGAAGCAAATATACGAAGAAAAAATGTATCACCCCAATAAGCAAGAGTCATATAGTCAATAGGAATTCCCAAGAATTTTTGAATGACTAATCTCAATCCATCTTGAACAACGTAACTAAAAACTACAGCAAAAATAGTAATCAGAACATAATTTCTAGCCTTTATTTTATTGCTCATAGTTTCAGTGGTAAGTTTGAAATAAATTTCATAGAATTGAGTTTTGGTGGTGGTTGTTCAACATAGATCAAAAAAACGACCGACATTCTTTATAAAACTATTTATTCCCAAGGGCAACATAGAAAAAAGCCTTTTTCATGATAGATAAGAGGATCCATACAATGATTGCACCAATCACGAAAGTACCAATGTCATTTGATGCATACGACAAGAGTCCAACAAATCCTAAGCCAACTACCCACAATCCAATATAGACAACCTTCAAAAATCTAAACCAAGCTTTTCCCTCTAATGGATTGCGCCACTTAATCCCAGAAACTTCACTTTTTTCCCCGAAATCCATATACTCCTCAGCCTTACCAAACAAATCTTCTGAAATCCCTGATCTCTTCACATCAATCACCTTTTCAGCATCATTAGCCTCATTTACAAGCCTTACCATCCTATCTCCTTTACTTTTCAATTCAACAGCGGAAAATCCCCCTGTGGTATCACCGTCATTTTTAATAAGCTGGTTTGGTATGATTTGATCGATATCAAGATCTTCTCGTACTCCTTCCGCAGCATTTTTACGATTCTCAGAAAGTTCCTTTGAAAGATTTAACCATTCCTCATATTTGGACGCCATTTCTTCTAACTGCGTTTTAGTTTCTAAATCATTCCCAAGAACACTAAAGTCTGTGCTTTTCAAGTTTTTCTCAAAAGCAACCAAAAGAGCTGTAATAATTGCCTGTTTTGCATTTAACTCACTAATTACTTTTTCATCGTATATTTTAACAACCTCTAACACTTTATGGGCTGCATCAAGCCTTTCATTGATTGAAGTGTCCTTGGCTAGGGCGTACTCTGTTAATTTTCTTGTAGTGACAAAGTAGTAATTGTTATCATCTTTTTGAAAATGATTAGAGAGATACACACTTTGGAAAACAAAATTCCTTTCAATTTCTCTACCTAATTCAGTTAATTTTTTGAAATTAGCTTGAAATGTGGTGAGTAGTTCCATCTCCTTCCTTTTTTCATCAATGTCCTTTTTTACATCCTTTCCCACACTTTTTTCTACAGCGTTGTCTAAAGTGCTATAAAGACCTTTCATAACATGCTCAGTAGGAGTCAGCTCTTCATCAGGTTTATCAAAATCGATATCTTTTTTTAAATTCTCCTGCATGACAATTAGATCCGACAGAGACATAGCACCTTCATTCTCACTCTTCACATTGGATTTATTAGCCATATTGTTACAGTAATTTAAAATATCGACTTAATTATAGAAAAAATATAGAAATAAAACCACAGATGTTTGACAAATTTAACCTACATACAAACCGCAAATAGGCAATTGGGAGAATTTACAAATTTTTGGTGGGCCTTCTTTAAGGCAGATTTTGAACACATTGTGAGGGCAACGATTAAGCACAACCCAGTTCACACCCTTCATCATTTGCATCCTTTTGGCGAATTAGTTGCTATAATGTTCACATGAGCAAGAAGTCTATGACAATTAAACAGGGTAAGTTTTTTGAGGAGATTCTTACTAGTCCAAGCCTTGCAGAGGCAGCAAGAAGAGCTGGATATAGTGAAAAATCCTGTCGTGTTTCTGCCAATCGAAATATAACAAGATATAACGATTTCTTTTTAAAGTTTTTGAACGGTAACAAGATTCTTGGGGTTTTAGGTGAAAACATCATTCATGGCCTGTCTTCTAAAGATGAAAAGATAAGATTTCAATATACGAAAATGACACTAAACATATTGGCACGGCCACAAAACGTAGGGAATTTCGTAGTGCCAGACGAGAGGCTTAAAAAATTGAGCAAAAGAGAGCAGGCAGACCTAGAAAAACTCTTAAAAGAAACAGGAATAGAAACATAGCATTTAACTCATAATTCGAAATACTATGGAGGAAGAAGATTTAGCCAAAAACTACGCAATGTATCTCAGAAAATCCGAAGATGATTCACAAAAACAGGTACGGTCAATTGAGGATCAAAAAGCGGAATGCTTAGAATTTGCTAAAAGGTACAAAATAAAGATAGACGAGGAAAACATAATCATAGAAGAAAAATCAGCGAGAAGATCCAATAATAGGCCAAAATTTGCGCAACTTTTGAAAGATATTAAAAAGGGAAAAATAGATGGCCTGATAGCATGGCATCCTGATAGACTCGCCAGAAATATGAGGGATGCAGGAGAAATAATAGACTTATGGGACGAAAAGTTTATAAAAGATCTGAAATTTGTATCTGTAAGTCTTCCGAATGACTACAACGGAAAAATGATCTTAGGGATGAACTTTGTTATTGCAAAGCAGTATACGGATAAACTCTCAGAGGACGTATCAAGAGGAGTTAAACGTTCATTCAATCAAGGTAAATCTGCAGGACAATACAAGGCAGGCTACATAAGAAATGAGAGAACAGGCTACTATGAAATTGACGAAACTATGGCAGATAGCGGGAAAACGATGTTTCAATTGATGAAGAGAGCATGGCAAATGCGAGCAGAAGGAGAAATACTAGCAAAAATAGCGGAATTTCTAAACAACAACGGATTCAAGAGGATTGTAAAACGAAACAAAAAAGAAATAGGAACATCAGTAGAAAAAGTACGAAAAATTTTCAAAGACAAGTTCTACTACGGGATGTTTGAACAAACAGGAAAAAACATAGACCTAATTGAAGTGTATGATTTCGTGCCAATGATCACCGAAGAGGACTATCTAATAGTGCAAACTTTCTGTAAAACCGAGTTACAGGTGCCGAAAAAGCACAAATATCCGTTTAAGGGATTATTGGTTTGCTTCAATTGCGAAAAAAATCTAACAGCTGGTGCTCCAAAAGGAAGAAAGGGAGATAAATACCTACGCTATTGGTGCTCAAGCAAAGAATGCTCAAGTCAGGGGATACGTGCAAGAGCTGTAATAGATGAGATGGCTAAATTACTAGAAGCACTTCCCAGCAAGCCTGAAAAGTACTTCAAATTGTACGAGAAAGGATGTAAGCAGTATGTGCAAGAGCACAGGTCTGAATTGATTGGTGAAAGGCGAGCTCTAGTTCAGAAAGTGAATACACTGGATAAGGAAGCAGAAAGTGCGATAATTGCCAAAAGCAAAAGTAAAGATGATTACGAAATAGAAAAGCTAGGAAACCGCATAAGAAAGCTCAAAGACAGTGAATTCAAATCCAATTACAGAATTGAAAAAATCAATTCAGAACTCGAAGAATACAAAAATCTGAGTGTCGATAATTTTTTGAACACGCTAAGAAACCTATCAACAAGCCTAGTCTACGGATCAGCCTTCCAAAAAGATGAAATCGCAAACAACACCATTTTGAACATGACTATAAAAGACGGGAAAATAGTATCAACAAAACTAAAACCTCCCTTTGATGAAATGTTCAATAAGGAAGTTTTCTTAAATGGTGGGCCTGGAAGGATTTGAACCTTCGACCAATCGGTTATGAGCCGACTGCTCTAACCCCTGAGCTACAGGCCCAATTTTCAAAGATTCATACCGAAAAACCTTTCGGTGTTCGCATGAGATTGTAGTACAAAAAAAACTAAGCTTCAACCTCAGCTTCTTTTTCAACCTTCTTTTCTACCTTTTTCTCAACTTTTTCTTCAGTTACATCTGCTTTTACAGCTTTTCCTCCCTTTGCTTCAAGAGCATTCAACTCTTTAGCCATTCGAGATTTCTTTCTAGCAGCGTTATTTTTGTGAAGAATGTTCTTCTTTACCGCCATATCGATAATCGAATAAGCCTTAGGCATTTGCACCTTTGCTTCTTCAATATTTCCCTCCTTTATAAGAGTCAACGTAGTCTTTATGACAGTTTTCATTTTACTTCTAACCGGGAAATTCCTAGCTCTTCGTTTTACATTCTGACGCACTCTCTTTTTTGATGACTTTAGTACTGGCATTTGCTTTGATTTAATATATTATAAGCGCTGAGATTTTAAGGTAATCACAGATCTAAGTCAATCTATTTAACAGCAAATTTATGAAAGAGGAAAAAGAAATAGTACTGGCATCTAAAAGCCCTAGAAGAATAGAACTTCTAGAGGGAATTAGATTGAAGGTAACAGTAGACCCAAGTGACTTTGTAGAAAAGGACGAACATTTGACGCCTGAAGAATTGGTCACGCACAACGCAATAGGGAAAGCACAGGCAACAGCAAGGCACTATAGGAACGCACTGATAATTGGAGTAGATACAGTAGCGGCGGTAGAAGGACACATTCTAAACAAGCCAAAAGACAAAGAAGATGCAAAAAGAATATTGCGCCTGCTAAGCAACACAACCCACAAAGTTATTTCCGGAATCTGTGTGATGGATGCAAAAACAAAGAAAACAATTTCATCTGTAGAGACAACCTTGATAACAATGGACAGACTGGACGAGACAGATATAGAAAACTACGTAAACTCAGGAGAAGGCGAGGATAAAGCCGCAAGTTACGCAATCCAAGGCAGAGGAGCACTATTTGTAAAAAAGATAGAAGGGGATTACTTCAACGTGGTCGGACTGCCAATATACAGACTAAGGAAAATACTAAAAGAGTTTGGTATCAAGAGAATTTAAAGCTCTCTTTCAACAAACGTTAAACAATTCAGAGAACCCTTTTTCTTAATCACAGCAGTTGATATATGAACGGGGATCACCTCAAACCCTTGGGATTCATACAGCTCAACAGTTTTTTGATTTAACTTGGCTATGTCAATAACCCCTTCAGAAAATTTCGGATCATCTTTGGATCCCATATAATATTGAGGCAAATAAACCTTCTTCCCCTCATCTGTGATTTCTAGAAGGGCGTTGTTATAAGTCATAATAGGATCATAGCGGTCATCTTGAAAATATGGGGTTCTAAGAATTTCATAGCCCTGACTTGCAAGCTGATCAGCAACCTTATCAAGATATTCATCCTCCTTCCCCTCCATTTTGGCAATCATCAACTTATTGGGACCAATAGGAGTGAGAATCATATCAATATGAAAGACCCCCTGTGCTTTATCAGACGGTTCATAGGCCCCATCAGCTCCCTTGTCCAATCCCACAACAACCAGCTCCTTCCCAAATTCTTTCTCAAATGCCTCAACTGCAAGAGCAATATCCTCAGCCGTAACCGATGGAAAGTCCTTTTGCAATATAGCGGCATTCTGATTAAATTCGAATTTACCGTCACGCATTTTAAGGGCGCTAAAATAAATGTCATCTGAACCGATAAACATTTTATCCCCAACAACAATATTTCCACCCTGAAACAACAACTCAGATTGCTGAATATCGTTTCCCTCATACGGAACCAAATCCTCATAGGCAGTTGCAGCTCCAGCCTCATAATGCTTGTTGGGCTCCACAATCAAAGACGAGCCATCCGCAGCTCTAGTCCTAACAGCCCCATCCTGCATCCAGCCGGAAAATGTTTTTTCACCAACAGCCTCAAGATTCTTTAGGAAAACGATCTTTGGCGGAGGATTCTTGAACTTCGCATATTTAAGATATTTCAAAAAGTTACTCTTTTCACGTGGCGACTGATAGAAACATTTCAGAGTAAAACCGGGTTGGTCTTTTTTCAGCCTCAAAAGCTGAAGAATAGGGTAATAAAAATCCTCAGGATTTTTTGAGATAGACAAAGGGGCAAGAGCAATAGCTATGGAAGAAATTCGACCATGCACTTCAGAAATAATTTCCTTTTTTTGAGAGGATTCAGACAGGATAGCTAATTTTTCTGCCGATTCATCAAATTGAATATCCTCAAGGTCCTCATGTCGGTTTGTAAGAGCCTTCACAGAAGAAATCAAAACTCTGAGAATAGGCTTGAGTCTCTCAGCTTTACTCAAATTCACGACATTTTCAGACGGTGAAAGTTGAATATGCTGCAATTCTTGAACACGATCCAGCAGAAGTTTATTTAACTCACTCTTAATTTCAGGCGATTTTTCTGCAATTTTAGAAATATGATCAAAGAAATCTTTCAAAGCAACTCGGTCTATCCCTGATTGAGCATCGATAATTTTTTCACATTGAGAATAAAAGAATCTACTAATAAGCTTGGTATCCTTAGAGGAAAAATCCTCAGGGATGTAGTCTGCATTTACAGCAGGCTCATAGCCAAATTCAGGAATCTCTGGTCGCTCAGCCCCTTCATACGACAGGTATAGCTCGCCCTTTTCAAAAAGCTCAAGAGCCTCCGCCTCAGTTTTCGCAACCCATCTGTAAACATCAATCGGCTCAAGACCATCTTGATTCTTGCAAACCTCCAGTATAGCGTAGTGAAGATGTCGCTTCTTCTTGATATAAGCGGAGTCCTCATACAAATCCTCTCTTAGCTTGGAAATTACCTTCATAAAGGAGACATCAATCTTTTTCTCCTCCTCGTCTATACGCTTATCCTTATCTATATCAACTTTTTCAATAACCCTCTTGATATCATCCTCTTCAGGATGAGAAAAAGCGATCGGCCCTTTTTCGGTTAGTCCACCCATAGCATTAGAGATTATCAAGTTGTTCAAGTACATTGTCAGCCGCCCTGTTTTCACTTTTTTCTGCATCTTCCACAAACAAATTCCTGGATTTTGATACAATCTTTTGCAAAATTTCTACCTTCTCTTTTTTGGAAAACTTCTTATTCATAAAAATGATTTAATCATAATATTATACCAAGAAAATACAGCTGGCGTCAAAGAGTATAACCTGATACTATACTCTCCAATCGAAGGAATATTGGAGGGAGAAAAGGGACGGCGAAAGCTGTCCTTTTTCAGTATAACTTGTTAATATAAAAATCAGACAAAAATTAACCTCAAAACTATGTTCAAAGGACTAAAATCACTACTTACAGGAGTTATAGCTGGTACTGCAATTGGAGTGCTTTTTGCCCCTAAAAAGGGAGAAGAAACACGAAAAGATATACAGGAAGGTGGACTGAGTTCAGTAAAGGACACAATGGTGGCAATGGGAAAAGACCTGGGAGACACTGCAAAAGACTGTTGTGATGAAATGGACGACAACGAAACTGTACAAAAGTATGTTGGAAAAGCAAAAGAAGCGTATAAAGAGCACGTTCCGGCAAAACAAAGAAGAGAAATAAAGAAAAATCTAAAAAAGGCAAAGAAAACAATGAAGAAAGGATACGGCAAGGCAAAAAA